>JAGRPC010000381.1 GCA_020439925.1 Verrucomicrobiia bacterium
TCGAGTCGGCCCCGGCCGCCTCCGCCTCGTGGGCGGCGGCGAGAAGCGAGGGCTCCGCATTGTGGGCGGACGGATCGGGTGCGTAGCGCGCCTGTCGCAGGGTCGCGACGTGATCGACGTTGACTCCGAGTTTGAGGGGGGCCGGGGGTTGGCTCATGGCCATAGAGTAACGCCGATTTCCCGACACGCAGGAGCGAATCGGGAAAAACCAGGCGAGTTTAGGTCGCTCGCCTTCCCGGCCCGGAAGGATGTTGGCTCGCTGCCCGACGATCAATCTTCGGGGCCCTCTTTAAAGTCTTGTAAAGACAACCCGAATTATTCGATTGACAAATCTGAAGCATTCAGTCAAATCAACAAATTGTCCTATGCCGCGAGGTTCAAAAAGACCCTCTCTCCCGATCCTTCCGTGCCTTTTGTGCCTCGGAATCATTGTTTTTCCACCTTTAGCTCAGGCCCAGGCACGAAAAGCCATCGTTTTCGGCAATGCTGAATACTTGGCTTTTCCCAACTTGGATGATTCGGCTCGCGATGCCAACCTCATGGCCAAAACCTTTTCCAAGCTCGGAATTGCCGTGCATGGGGGGGGGGCTTCCCTCAATCTCACCGGCGATCAGATGGTTGAGGAGGTCGACGCTTTCGCCGACACGCTCAGACCAGGGGATGAAGCTTTTTTCTTTTTTTCCGGCCACGGTATTCAACTGGAGGGTTTGAATTACCTTATCCCGTCCGATTTTGACGCAAAAACTGAATCCCTCGCAAAACGGAAGGCAGTAGACCTTTACGAGCAACTCGAGAAACTCGAGCAGCGCAATTGCCGCCTCGTCGTCATGTTTTTGGACTGCTGCCGCGATACCCCCTCGTTTATTACAGGTGAGGCTTCGAAAAAATCGTTAAATAAGGGATTGGCGGAGATGAAGGTCGACACTTCAGGTTCCACTGAGATCATGGTCTGCTTTTCGACCATGCATGGCAAGGTTTCCTGGACATCACCAAACGGCACCACCAGCGCCTTCACCACGGCACTTGCCGAGGAGATCCAACGCCCTGCGGAACTCTCATCCGTGATGAAAGCAGTAGGGCGCCGCGTCCGCGAAGACACCAAAGATGAGGAGCAGCCTCAAACTCCAGCGATCTATGGAAATCTTCTGAATGATTATTTCCTTGCTGGATTGCCCAGATCCGGTGGGATGGACGGGCTGCCTCAGACCTCCGCATTTAATTCGAACACCATACAAGAGTCAGTATCAAGTCGACTTCAGCGAGCAAGCAAATCCGATCCCTTTGTGAATTCACTTGGAATGCGATTCGTACCGGTAGAGGGGACCAATGTCCTTTTCTCGGTGTGGGAAACTCGTGTCTCCGATTTTATGAGTTTCTCTGAAAACTCAAGTTCAAGAGTCTCAACAGATGCGACAGTGATCGTCCACTCCGATTCTGAGCCCATAAAACTGTTTGAAGGGCGCCCCGATCTTGCCTACAGGGCGTGTGGATTCCCCCAAGGCCCAGACCATCCCGTTGTTTGCGTGACTCCTGAAAATGCACGAGCCTTCTGTGATTGGCTTTCAAAGAAGGAAGGTGTGATCTACCGACTCCCAAGCGACGCAGAGTGGAGTTGTGCAGCAGGCTTAGACGAAAGTAAAAACGTTCTTCTAAGCCCAGCGGAAAAAAGCGTCACATTTGCTTTGCAAGGGATCCAATCAGTCCCACCTGGAAGTGATGTGGGAAATCTGCTCGGAAAAGAGGCGTCTGGGAAGTTTTACAATATTCAAAGTCGAACTGTAATGAGTCCCTTTTCCTCACACATGGATGCGTATGTCTTTACAGCCCCAGTAGGAACGTATCCTCCAAATTTAAACGGTATTTTCGACATTTTTGGCAACGTGAAAGAACTTACCATTTCAATATACAATCCTTCATTACCTGAAAGCCATCAAGACAATGGATACTCCGTTCGCGGAAGTTCCTTCCGGACAAACGAATTGAATGGCGTTTCACTATCCACGCGCACAGCACTTCAACGCGGGCAAGGCTTTTATGAATTTGGTTTCCGGGTGGTAATTGAGAGCCCATCAGTTCGATGAACTTGATTCATGGATTCCCAACCGGCAATTAAAAACAACGATCAATAAAAAGCAGTATAACATCCACCTATGAAAAAAATCGTTCTCGTAGCAATAATCGCAGCCGCCGGAACCCTCATCAATGCCGCTGAGGAAAATGTCGCCGCCGCCATCGCCGCTCAAAAGCAAAAGATCGCCGAAGCACGCGCCACCGTCACCCCGGCCAAGATCGGTCTCTTCGCCGATGCCGCCGTGAACCGAGCCGCAGCCGCGGGAGACTCGACCGCGCAGAAAGCTCAGGAAGCCATCGGTAAGGCCAAAGAAAACATCCGTCGCATCAAGGGTGGTCAAGACATCCTTAAGTAAGACTCGACAAAAGATCATGAAACAAAAAGGCACCAAGGCTATCGCTCTTGGTGCCTTTTTATTTCTAGCTGCCGAAGCTTCATTAATCTCAATCGAACTCGAACCCTCCGATCCCGGAATCGCCTTTTCCGCAAAACGTGATGGTTATCCAACCATTTTCCTCGCTGGGGCGATCCATGCGCTTCCTGAAGACCATCAGATTCCCCCTTCTATTTACATAACGATTTACCATTTAGTTAACCGCATTGGCTTTGAATACGACGAAAATGAAGGCGGTTCGTCGGACCGGGTTCAGAAGTCCTTCTTTCCGGCCCAGGAGAAATCTGCCTCCGCCTTGTTGGCGCCAATTTCGCTGACCCAACTCCGAACTTTCTGCGATCAAGACGATCTATTTCCTTTCAATCAGGCATTATTCGCATCCCCCCTTTACGTTCACTTTCAGGTCTTGCAAACGCTGAACTCGCGTTCCGGTATCTCCCCGAAATTCGGTACCGATACCGTTTTTCGGGCCGCGGCCGAATCTGACAGTAAGCCCCTGCTCTTTCTCGAAACCGCCTCGGACCAGATATCGGCCTTCGAAAAGCTGGGCGTTCCCTATTTTGAATCACGGATCGTCGATCGGGTCTCCAAGAATCCCGATTCCCACCGTGCACAGGCCGACCACCTCTACTCCTTGTGGCGAGATGGAGACACGTCCGGCTTCGAGTCTGCTTCCGTTGCTGAGATGTCGGACGAGTTCTCGTCGCACATCCTGGAGGATCGAAACCGCGCTTGGCTTCCGAAGATTCTTTCGCAAGCGAAAGCTGACGACTCGCCCATCGTCTATTTCGTCGGATCTGCCCATTTAGTCGGCAAACAAAGTCTGATCGAGCTTTTGGAACGGGAGGGATTTGCAGTAACACAGATCCGAAGCTCCGCTTCCTTGCCTTCTCCCGAAGCTCCTGCACCGCGAAGACCCGCCTCCTCGACCGGTCCACCACAAGAAACACCCACGTCCAAGGCAAAGCCTACCCGTTCGTCGCAACATGACACGAAAAAGAGTTTTCCAAACCTCTTTCGTAAATTCCGCTCAAAGTTGTAAATATAACATACTTCATAGCTGGCGTTTTCCAGCGCGCGTAGTTTGATTCCCAATCGCTCAAGAGAATCATTGTATTTAACTGTTTTCGCTTTACAACTCGGCACCAGTTTAGCCAGTATTACCGCGGTACTCTGGTTAAGTCCCCTCCCCTCGGGTTCGATTCGTTCGATCCCCGAGGGGAGGTAATCTTATACATAATGGTATAGCCCTCCTGCGAATTCTTCAGTTTCCAGTGCTTAGAAAGCACTCTACCGGCTAAGATTTCAGTTGCATTTCACACTCATTTCTCTAAGAGGAAGTTGATTATGAAGGCCGTTTTTCTGACTTTCCTGCCGCTGTCCATCGTGTTCTTCGTTTCGAGTTGCACCACCCAGTCGAGTGCACTGAAACTTCCCAAGATCCCCGGTGAAGGGGTCTTTGGAACTCGTCATCACCTCGACCTGAACCACGCAGCCCTGTCCTCTGCCGATTCGTCGAACACCAGGCTCGTCATCGACATCAGCGATCAAATGGCGACCCTCTACCATGGTGACAAAGTGGTTCTCGAAACCGCCGTCTCCACGGGGAAGAACAATTGTACACCGACAGGGCACTTCCGGGTTCAGAGCAAAGCCCTGGATAAGACTTCAAGCCTCTACGGGGCATGGTTTGATGGAAATGATGTTCCGCTGGAAGGTAGCGCGGCCAACCGCCGTCCGCCTGGTGGAGTTCGGTTTCAAGGTGCTCGGATGCCGTATTGGATGCAGATCAATGGCCACGTCGGCATGCATGTTGGAATCCTTCCCGGCTATCCTGCCAGTCACGGATGCATCCGTGTTCCTTCCCGCGCTCAAGCGATCATTTACGAAAAGACGAAGGTTGGCACGCCGGTGATTATTCAGCGGTGAGTTTTCCGAAAAACTCGCTTCGGTTTCGTTTGTGATGCTGTGCTTCCGATCTCTAGCGTCAATTGGGGATCTTCTTAGAGACTCGGCCTGACCCTACTTAAGAAGGGATTCGCCTTTTATACGACTTATAGAGTCTCGCGCCTTTTCAATTGCTTCCTGTGCCTCCTTGGCAACAGCATCTCCTTTATTTTCCCGGATCTCAGGTTTGAATCCTGGGCCGCTGATCGAGCCAAGTGTCTTCATTTCGGCCTCCCGAACGGCAATCTCATCAAGAGCGACCCGAAGTTGCGAAACCAACTCGTTGGCCTGTTTGCTCGCCTCCGCAGCCTCCAGGGCACTTTGCTGGGCCTGAGCTTCGAACGCCTCCGCCGCCGTCGCCGCTTGCTGCGCCTGTTGGGCGAGTATTTCGCTCTCCATTGCCTGCTCGGCCGTTTCTTGATCCTTACAAGACGCCTAGGCAAGAGTCATGGATGCGGCGGGCAGCAAAAATCGGGCGAGGGATCTTCGTGTTGTCATGATTTTTGGTTTAAGATTACAAAATTATGGCAGTGATTCTCACCTCACCGACTTTGTCTTGTCGAGTTCCGCTTTTCGGTTAGCGATTTCATTGAGAGCGTCGCGAAGTTGGGAAACGAGCTCGTTCGCTTGTTTGCTCGCGTTCATTGCCTCCACCGCAGTTTCCCGTGCCTGCTGCGCAAAGGTTTCACTCTCTGTCGCACTCTGCTGCGCATGGTTGGAGAAATTTTCCGCCTGGGTAGCCGATTCCTGTGCTTGTAATTCAAATGTCTCCGCCGTCGTCGCAAATACCCGTGCGTGGGCTTCGAAGCTCTTCGCTTGAGTCGCGAATTGCTGCACCTGCTGGACCACCTCCCGGTCCCGGCAAGAGGGCAGAGCGATCGTGGCTACTATGGCTAGCAGCCAGCACACCGTGTAGGTTCTTTCTTGTTTTCTGCCTTCTGCGTTCATGATCGGATCGCTCGAAAAATCGTCGTCGAACCGGTTCGGTTGGGAACCTGACACGCAAGCGAGCCTAAGGAAAACCGAACCCACGTAGGATGCATTGAACTTCCTAGCTATTTTGTTCGCACGATAAGTACCCGTCGATCAAGCTGTCGCTCGGCCTCAGGAGCATTTTTGCCGTGCTGCGCGGCCCCTTCACCCAACCCGACCGGGTTCAGGATCCTGGCTTCGACTCCCCTCGGCAAGAGCAGCGAACGGATTCGAGAGGCGCGGTTCTCGCTCAAGGTCCGGTTGGCTTTGGTCTCCCCTTCCGCGCTGATGTGTCCTTGAATCTCGAAGCGTACCTGGCCGTCTCGCGACTTCAGACCCTTCAAGATGGAAGACATCTCTTTGACATTCCTTCGCGAACTCGCATCGCGCAATGAGTCCTGACCTACGACAAAAAGGAACGGAAGGGGCACATACGGCCTTTCCACGGTCAATCCATCCCGCAAAGTGCACCACTTCAATATCGACAAGTTCGGGCGAATCCAGTCCAGGCTCCGGACCGTTGGGCGTTGGGCGTTGGGCGTTGCAGTCACTGCCACAAGGTACCAAAGCCTTCGGGAACGGAACCCGCGTATAGCTGCGTCGATCCAGTTTGCCCATGGGTAAGCGGCTCCCCTGGAGGTTTGATCCCGAGGGTAGCCCGTGCGGTTGCCGTGTCGAGCTTTTCAGCCTGATGGGCTTCAAGTGCGCTACCGAACAATGCCACGCAAACAAAGGTAAGCGCGCTTCATAGCGGACGGCGGGAGAGCCGTGAGCGTTTATTGTTTCACGAAAGTCACCCGCCGATTCTCCGCGCGGGAATTTTCGTCGGTTCCTTTCTTCAAAGGTTCCGATTCTCCCTTCCCAACGGCCACGAGGTTCTCGGCCGGTATTCCGTATTGGACGCTGAGAACACGGACGACTTCCTCAGCCCTTTTCTGTGAGAGCTTCCGATTGTAATCCTCATCGCCCAGATCGCAGGTATGTCCCTGGACCTCGATTTTTTTGTTCCGCAGCCGGGGATCCTCAAGCGCACGCGCCAACTCGCGAATCTGCCGGTAGGATTCATCCCCTTCCACGTCCGAAGAGTTTAGGGCAAAATGGATCGCGTGGATGTCGATCTTGACTTTCTCAGCGGCATTCACGGACATTTTCTGACGCTTGCCCAGAGCGTCCGCAATCTCCGAGGCTTTCTTCACCCCAGCCTGATCATCGGCAAATCCTGGAGCTCCGGTGATGACGACGGGGATCAACAAAGCAAGCGCGTAGAGATGTAGCGTGGTTTTCATGGCGTTGGATGGATAGGTGGTTGCAGGATGGTCTCCCCAGACTGCTAACGGCTGACTTCGTAGGAAATAGTCTTCTCCGACACCTTGGACACGGCTTCCGCACGAAGCCCCTTGGAGAGTCGGAGCGATTTGGTGGTCTTGCCTACGGAACGAAAACCCTCGCCTCTGGCGAATGAACCGATATCCGAGTCGTTGAACGGCTCCGGCGAGAAAATGATCTGAATGAACTCCTCAACCTCGCGGCGTCCCTCCGGGACCGAGACAAAAAGATCGTAATCCTCAGACGCCCCGTCTGCCGGGACCTTCAAGACACCGCCCCCCGTGACCCGGTTGTCCTGTTCCCATTCGTTCGGAAAGACCTGAACGGTATCCCCGTCGTCGTTGAAACCGTAGATTCGAATGTATCCCTCGGCCTTGGCGGTGATTGTGATCGCCATGCCTTCACCATCCTTGAAACTCGTGGTATTGGTTGTGGCCTTGAAATTTTCGTTGTCCGCGATCGTCACGACAGGTTTGGCGGGCTCCGCCGGCTCATTCGCCACCGGAACCAGAGCCTTTTTGCTCGGGGCGCCCCCCTTTTCATCAGATCGGACATCGGAAACTTGCCACAAAAGCAACACGACAAGGCCGAACCGAAAACCAAGGTATCTCGTTTTCATTTGGAGGTCAGAATAGCGTGTGATGAGTTGGAAAGATTGACTCACTTCAGACGCGGCGCGGAGAAATCTACAACCCACTGAAATAAGCGTAGACAACTCGTTCCCGAGGCACAAGAGAATTCTTCGTATGGCGCCGAATTCCGCCTCCCAAATCTACATGGACTTCCATCTTATCGACTCACCTCATAGGTGGCGACTCCCGCCACTGCCGAGGCAATAGCCTCCGGGCTGAGTCCTTTCGAAACACTGAATCCCTGCCCGACCTGACCGTGGGAAGGAAAGCTTCCCTGCTCAAAGTCGCGGAGTTGGGAGTCGGTAAACTGGGAATCGGAAAACACGGCAAAAACCTTCTCCTGTCCCGAAGCCTGACTTCCCGGAAGCGTGAGGCGCAGCCGATAAGTATCCACTCCGGGAATCGAGCGCATCTCGCCGGCCCGGACCCGATTCTCGGGTTCGAACTCGCTCGGGAACACCTGGTAGACAGCCTGCTCGGCATCGACGCTGTAAACCCGCAGAAACCCGTCACGGGGAATCCGAACGGAGACCCGCACCGCCTCCCCATCACGGTACGAGGCGCGGTCGGTTTTGACCTCAAGGGCTTCAACGACACCATCAAGTTTGCCGGACGCAGCGCGGCTTCCGGATGATCCGGAATTCGAGGTGACCGTCTCCTGCTGGCTTCCGGGACCAAGCAGAACCGCGAGTTCCTTCACAGTTCCCGCCTCCACCACTACCTCTCTTGATAAATCCTGCTCAGGGAAGGTAACTTCGTATTTTCCGGTAGGCAGTTTCTTAAGTTCACCGGGTGCAAATCCGTCTTCTTCGACGGTTTCCTTCTCGGACAAACTCGCAGGTCCCTCCACTAAAACGACTTTGAACTTTGCACGCTCCAAGTTTGCAGTGACTTTGAGCCCACCTAAACTGCGCTCCAGATTAACCGGAATTTCAAGCAGCTGCCCACTTGAGATTACAAACGGCCCAATCTCGCCTGGAGAAAACCCCTCCGCTTCGGCTAGCACTGCATACGTTCCGTAGAGTAGATCGACAAAATCAGCAGGTGCTTCTTTCTCCAAAACAGTTTTTGCATCACCTTTAGCGTCGATCTTGAACAGGGTAATAGTCGTGCGAATCTCTCCCGCCGAAACACGAATGCGCCCCTGAGGAACAGAGAGCTTGTTCAATTGTTCGAGCGCAACTCCTGATAACGGATGGAGTGGGTCGAGTTCAACCATCGCCTTGTAAAACTGAGTGGCGACTATGTTTTCCCCCAAACGCACATTATCAGAGGCATCCGCTGAGAGTATCGTCACAAGACGTTCACGATGGCTCTTCAGTTTTTCACCGTCCGGCATCTTCTCCGAAAGCGCATTGAACTCCCGAACAGCAACCAGAGGCTCCCCGGCAGCGATCATCTGGTCAACCCTTCCGAGCACTTTATCAAAATCGAAGCTCTCTTTCTTCTCCACTTCCGGGACGGCAACAATATTTTGGTGAGTCCCACCCGGTTCTTTTTTATGGGGGTTTGTTTTGAGAAAATAGCCCACTAAACCTACGACAAGCACGCTAGAAATAACGCCGCTAGGGACCATCCAGCGATATTCATCGGGGATTCTTCCTCCGAAACTTACCAACTTTCCTAGCAGTGATTTCCCGCCTGCCCTCGTAATCTCCTGTGAATTGCTTCCCTGTGAGGGAATTCCCTTACCTGAATGCTCAGCCGACTCTCGCTGAATCCAGTCTCCGACCCCCTTGGGACCACTCGTCGTGATGTTCGGATAAGATACCTCAGACGTCTGAATTACAACTGACTGCCGAGCTTTACGAACGACATCCATTGCTTCATCCAGTTCACGGAGCCGCTTCTGACACCCTTCCACATGTCTCGGCAAGAGCGAGGAAGCGAGTTTCGAAGTCCAAACTTTCTTTTCATTGCAGTAACGAAGCTCGACTTTCTCCAATGAATCATCCGGCTTCGATCCGATGATATCCAACGCCTCTTCGATCGTCATAGTTTCCCTTCCGTTTTACCAATTCTGCGGCTCTTCAAGTTGAATTTGAAGCTTTATCGGTTGGCCGAATCGGAATATGCCTTCCACGCCTCAGCCCTGCGACGCGCATCTTTCGCTCCTTGACTGTTCTTGTCGGAATAAGCCTCATATTCGCGAAAATACTTTTCAGACATCAGTGATGCCTTGCGTTCAGCTTCCGGGCCACGTTGGAAACTTCGCATCTCTTCCAATTCCAGGTCTGCCAGCTGATTTTCCTTTGTCGAGCTAAAACTGTTAATGCCGCGGTTGAATGTAATCTTCTCCTTCCAGAACTGAATCGAGAAAATCGAGGGCTTCACGGTGACATCGTTAGGAAGTTTCGCCTTCACCGAAACCTCGCCACTCCCCTCGGTAGTCACACTCACGCTCTTCAAACTGTTCTTATCATAAAAGTCGAGCGGGTCATCAGGGTCTACTTTCTGCCACTTCTCCACTTCTATGCCATTTTCAACTTTTACCTTTCCCTCAACCTTGCTCACCTTGATCGTAGCATTCCCCTCAATTGAGAGTCCGTCGCTGGTTTGCGATGTATGCTTTTTCCCTTTAACACCGAATGTCCCGCCAGAAACACCAATCATCGTCGTTTCCTTCCCGTCAATAGTGCGCTCATTTCCGTAGGAAATACCTCCGACTGGTAAGGTAAGTGAGTATTCTTCACCTTTCTTTTCATCCGTCCGCACAAAGGTCATACCCAGACGAGCATCATCCTCCGAACCGCCCTCGACCTTCAATCTTGGCAACATATCGATTCGCGATGTGTTGGACTGATTCGTGTTTATCGGCGAAACATTAGGCGAAAGGCTTGAAGGCGACATTGAACCACCAGCTGAATCGTCAACTGGAGGTGGGCCGGAAATCGGTTTCACATTGCTCATGGCGTCTGCAGCCATGAATCCCATTTGGTGGTTACCTAGAACATGCTGTTTCGCATTCTCTTTAATAACTTCACCACTCTTGCCAATAATGGCTACACTCACGGCGTCCTTAGCAGTATCCCACCAAGTAGGAATCATGTTTAGTTTTTCGCCGTTTTGACCTCTGACATCAAAAGTATCATTAACCGAGCCCCATTGGACAACAGTTCCGACATTCTCACTGGTTAAAGCTCCCAAGGTCAGGTTATCAGCATTGCTGACAAGATCCGATTTCCGCTGATGGTTTACGATGTTAGTTGTTTGGGCTCCGTCGACGTTTTCTTGGATATAGGTCTTCATTCCCGGGGCATTGAAAGTCTGAGTAGGTATACCGTGTTTTGCCCCGATGACCTGCGCAACAGCCCCCCCCAAAGAATGACCGGTAATATTAATTTTCTCTCCCGGGTAATCCTCTTGAATTTGTTTATACAGACTATCCGCCTGAGCTACCTGGCTGTTGAAATACTTGCCACCCTGAAAAGCAATATTCACATCCGCTTTCAAATCCGACTTGAAGTTTCGATCCTCGCTCTCGTTGGTGTCGGTGCCACGAACACCAATGTAAAGTTCGTTGGTTTTTCGATCGCGAAATACTGACGCTTGAAACCCATCCTGCCCATCGATATCCTTGATCCGCTCGAGCGATGCATAGTTCTTCTGTCCAGTGATTTGGCCATTCTCGTCTTTCCCAAAATACGCGGAATCACTTGCCAAAGCAGAGTTTTGAAAATTTCGGCGGGAGTATCCCGGCTGGCCCGTTGTACTTCCCTCTGCAGAACCAACGCCTCCTCCACTAGTCGGCGCGGCGGGATCCAACGTCATTCCACCGCTCTGATTTACAGAATCCAGCGACGAACTCTGGGGCGCCCCGTTACCTGCGGCAAGTGAAACCTGATTCCCGGTCGGGCCCTGCGGTGTTGTCACGAAGTTCGTCGATCCCCCATTCCGGGTTTCGGAGACTGTTGGCTGACCTTGTGCCTGTGCCGTTGTGGCAACGCCCACAGGAACATTCGGGTTTGCATCCGTCCCCGAGGCCGTTCCTAGTGGCGGCGGCGGAATTGCCGGCGTTCCGCTGCCTTGGTTCCCAGGGGCCGCGGGCTGCCCCTGCGGAGTCTGGGGGGTAGTGTTTCCCGACAACGTGATCGGTGTCGCGTCTGTTCCCGGAGCACTACCCAGCTGCGCGTTCGGCATGACCACCGTTTCGCCACTCTGGTTTCCTGGACCATTCGCCTTCTCCTGCATCTGCGGTGTGGTGGTATTGCCCGCCAACACATTCGGATCCGCGTCCGTTTTGAAGGAATTCCCTTGCGACGTTGTCGGTGCGGCTGGAGTACCTTCACCTTGGTTGCCAGGAACTGATGCTGGTTTGTTTCTGGAATTCGCCAGCGACAACCGCTGCTCGTAATCGGACTGATTCTTTGCGCGAGTCTCCTTGAACTCATCGCTCTCAAGGTAAGCCGCGTACTTCGGATCAGATTTTGCGTCTTCGATCACCTTTCGAATCTCTTCATCCGACATCGAGAGCTGATTCAAATCATTCTGCAGGGTATTCCGTTTTTGGATCATCCGGTCTTGGGACGCTATCGCCTGGGCATCCACGTGGTTGAACATGCTATCCTGGTGTTGGCTTTCATCGCGGGTCTCCAAGATGGTTTTTCCTCCCTGAAGGATCTTTTCAGAACCATTCAAGACTCCTGCAGCCATGTCGAATTCACTCAGAATCAACGCGTCCTCTAAGACATTCGAAATATCGGTGAGCTCAGAGCCATTGCCGTCCATGGCATTCTTACGCAACTCGCTCGCATGAAATCCGAGATTCGCACTATCAGCGATAAGCTTCACATCATCTAGTCCAGCAACACCCGCGACCACCGAAATGGCACTGACGGGATCGCCTTCTGCGACTTTTTTCGAGAACTTGATCGAATCTTGGACTGCCTGATTCGGAATAAATTCCGTGACGACATCTCCCACCCCGTCCAACCCTTGAAGTGCCCCATAAGCATAAGCTCCGTAAAGGTTCGACTTTCCTTCTTCCCTGTATCCCTGGAGGTCTCCCCGAACTCCCTGAATATCGTCGGCGGTCGCCGAGTACTTGTCCCGGTGGTCCTCGAGGTTTCGGATCCCCTGCCCGTCCGTCATTTGTTTCTTATCGAGAGCGGCAAACGCCTGCTGAATCTCTTCTTTTCTCTGGCCGTCCGTTTTCTCGACATAATTCTCAAGTTTGGGCGATTCGTTACCTGGAAGTCCGGGTATGTCCATCGAAAGCGGATCATTCGTGCCCCCCCCCGGCAGTTGACCCGGTTGGGGCCTTTCCATCGGGATGGGATCCAACATCTGGGCATCCTTCTTCTCCTTCAATCCGAGGTTTCCGTTGTTCCCGCCATTCTGGTTCGTAGTGTTGTTTGCCAATTCGGTCGAGTTTCTGGTTGTCTCCGACATATTAACCGTAGACGATCCGGGATTCGCCATCTCAGAATCCCGTTGCTCCTTCAATCCGAGATTATTGTTCGCTCCTCCATTCTTGTTCGCGGGACCAGATAGGAACCCTGACGAATTGTTCTGACCCGATGGGTTGTTTGCCAGATCGGGCGAATTCCCGGTCGTTCCCGAATCATTTCCTGGAGACGATCCCGAATTTGCCATCTCGGAATCCCTCTGTTCCTTCAAGCGAAGTTCCCCCAGGCCCGCGCCATCCGGCACGTCCGAGTTTCTCATTTCCTTGCGAATTTGCAGCCACTCCTCCGCCTTCTCCCGATCGTTCAGAGGGTCGATTTTCTGTCCCTCCATGCTAGGATTCCGCCGATAGAACTCCTCATCGGTGGCCGCGTTCAGCTTCGACTTCTCGGAAACCTCCCTCTTGATCTCATTCCACTGTTCCGCCATTTTCGGATCATTCGCCGGGTCGACTTTTCTCCCAATCATATCCGGATTTCGGCGATAGAATTCCTTGTCGGCAGCCGTATTCAGAATCGATTCGACCTTAAGTGCCTCTTTGATATCGTTCCACTCCTTGGCCAGTTCCGGATTCGTGCCCGGATCGATCTGCTGGCCCCTCATTCCTGGGTATCGCTCGTAAAATTCTTCGTTGGCAGCTTCGGTCAACGCGGCTTCCGCCATCTCGTCGTCGTAAAGAAGCGCCTCGGACGAACTCCCCAAGGCATTCCACTCCGCGTCCGTCATCTCGTCGGCGAACCCATCCCCGTCCCGGTCCCTCATCATCTGGTCTTCCTCCGAGAGCCCTTCGTCCGACATTCCACCAGCCCCCCCCTTGCCACTGGCACCGTCTCCTACCGCATCGGCCGCGGCCTTACTTTTATCCAGAACCGGTTTGAAATACTCCTTCTCCTGCGCCATCAAACCGGGATCCCAAAAGATCAAGAATGGAAGTGGAAAGAGGAGAGTCAGAACTAGTCTCATGCAAGGGACGCCAATCGTAAAAGAATGCTTGGTCTTTTTCATTGATGGCTCAGACGTTCAGTTCCTTTGTGAGTGAGTTTTGAAATTCCCGAAAAGAAGTCTACGAACCTTTCGCAGTTCCAATCTGGCCGGGATTTAAAGAAATTTTGATCTCCCCCAACTCGCTCTCAACTCGCTTCAGCAGGCTAAGACGTTCTTCAAAAAAACAGACCTCCTGCTTAACTTCTCCGGCAAGCCCCACGCATTCAGTCACCTGACGCCGGAGGTCGTCGATCACTTTTCGCCAGTGATCAGTAACAGAGCGTTTATGCTCATCGAGGACTGCACGAAATGATTTCTCGACCTCTGACTTCACCGTCTGCCTCGCCTTCTTCAACTCCTTGGCAATCTGGTTTTTCCTGTCCCTGGGAACCTTCTGCAGTTGAAAGAAAAGATAGCCAGGGTATAGGATAGAAAAAATCACCAACAGGAGGCCCGACCGATTCACGCTCTTGTCGATGATATCTTTGGATCTGAGATCCATCGTCAAAATCCAAAAAGGCATCAGCAGCATGCCTGCAAGCATCGCCGGATGGACGAAAGCACGCCAAGCGAACACTCCCTTCGAAATCCGTTGAATTTCGCTGTGGGTTGAGATCGGCGCGAGGGCAGACGTCGCCGCGAAATCCTGCACTCGAGCAATCTCAAACTCCGGTTCCCTAAATTTGATGTTCCACCCCGTTAGACATCCGACCTCCTTGCCCACTCGCTGAATGACTTCGTTCGTTTCGCAGTTCACCCGCTGTGCCTCTTCTTCGAGATATACGATCAATTCCTTAATGACTCTTCGCTGTATCTCGATCGCCGTGCTTTCCCGCAACTGAATGACTGACGATTCCTCGTAATCTTCAATCTCAAAATCCTCAATTTCCAGACGCCCTGAAAGGCCCCGAGCCAGTTCATGGAACTTGCCATGTGGCAATAGCGTATCACGAATAAATCCGTCGTGGCGCTTCGTGATCTTGGAAATATCTTCCGACGTCTCACGAAGAATGTCGTCCACTCGGGTCCTCAACCATGTCAATTCGTGGCGGCCAGCAATTTTTTCCCGATGAGAGAGTGCGCAAAGTTGCCTTTCCGTGTTACCGCGAATCTCAGCTATGTCTTGTTGTATTAATTGGAGGCGATCCAAAAATTCAGTCGAACCCTCTAGACTCAATCCAGAACTCGACGTGTTACCTAACCCCTTCTCAAGAGAGTCGGCCAATCCAATAAGACGAGATGTCAATGCCTCATTTAGATTGAGCCACTTGGGCTGCATGAGCCTCAATAATTCCGGAATCTGATTGAGGTTCTCAACAACTTTCCGCAAGCTACTTACGAGAGAGTAATTCCGATCATCGGAACTTCTATCCGAATCAATTATCGTGTCGTGAACTTCAATGTTCGACATTAGTTTTGTCTTGGCTCTCTAAAACAAGATAATCATTGAAAAGATCTCTCAATAACTGGAGTAGGATTGCGAACTCGCAGCCTGCAAAAGAGCCTCCGCTTGGCTCACGAGTGCTTCGAGTTGACTGAGTTTTGATTCCATTTCACTACCCAGACTCTGCACAGTACTCATGGCGTCCTGGTGAAGAGACTCAATGACACCCCTCATTTCTTCAATCTGCCCCGTGAGCTCTCTCGCATTCTCCATATAGCCTCGAGTCTCCTGCTCAAAGCTATTTGCCATAGAGGCTGACTGTTGAGCTTCTCTCTCGAACGAGTTTGCCATGGACGCCGACTGCTGGGCCTCCTGCTCGTGGGAATTCGCCGCGGATGCCGACTGCCGGGCTTCCTGCTCATGGGTGTTCGCCGTGGTCGCCGACTGCTGCGCTTCCTGCTCGTG
>JAGRPC010000382.1 GCA_020439925.1 Verrucomicrobiia bacterium
CGGAATCAAATCCGATCTTCCGTTTTGGCGATGCGGACGCTTCGTGCGAGATCAGCTTCTTGATCGCCTCGAAGACGACCGAGAACTGTTCGTCGTATTTCCGCTCGAGATCTTCGATGCGTCGAGCCAGGTCGCGATTGGAATCCATCAGTCGCCGAAGTTGGACGAAGGTTCGAATGATCGCGATATTCACCTCGATGGCGCGCGGGCTACGCAGGACGCTGGAGAGCATGGCAACCCCTTGCTCGGTGAAAGCCATGGGGACGTGGCGCAGGCCCTGTCGGTCCGAGCTGGAGATCACAAACTGTGATCTCCAATTCGCAAACTCGTCGTCGCTGAGTTCGAACATGAAATCCCCGGGGAACCGTTCCGGATTCCGTCGCACCGCCTGCTTCAGAGCCCGCGTCTCGACTCCGTAGAGGACTGCAAGGTCACGGTCGAGAATGACTTTCTCTCCGCGAATCCAATGAATCACCGGAGAGATCGATTCGGTGTGGAGCCTGTGAAGCATTTGAAGAAAATAATCATTTGAACACTTTTTGTAAAGCGGCAAGGTGCCGGGAATGAACATCACCGAGATCGCCTTCAGTTGTTACCCCGTCACCGACATGACCCGTGCACGTGCCTTTTACGAGGGCGTGCTCCGGTTGAGTCCCACGATGCTCGTCGGCGAACCGGGCGGGATGCAGTGGACCGAATACGACATCGCCAACGGCACCCTGTCGATCGGGACGGGTGCGCCGGATTGGGTGCCGACCAGTTCGGGATGCTCCGTTGGACTCGAAGTCGACGACTTTGAGGCGGCCATTTCCCATCTTCGCGAACAGGGCACGACCTTCCACATGGAGCCTTTCGAGACGCCGGTTTGCCAGATGGCTTTCATTCTCGATCCAGATGGCAACGCCATTTGCATTCACCGGCGCAAACCGGGGCACTCCTGACTTGCGAAGCGACGCCCGGCGAAGCGACGTCCCGCCATTGACCGCGGTCGCGGGAGAAACGAGACTCCCCGCCCATGGCCAAGGTCGAGCCCTTTCCCCTGCCCAACGAACTGTATCCGGAGGACTGGTTTTCCCGTCTCCGGAGCGAGGATCTCTTTGCCGGCGACGCGCCGGTCGAACTGGATCTCGGCTGTGGCGACGGGTCGTTTCTCGTGCGGATGGCGGAACATTTTCCCGGGAGAAATTTCCTCGGGGTGGAGCGTCTTCTCGGGCGGGTTCGCAAGGTCAGCCGCAAATCTTCGCAGGCGGGTTTGACGAATGTGAGGGTGCTGAGGGCCGATTCGAACTACGCCGTCGAGTGGCTTTTGCCGCATGGTTTCGCCTCGCGCATCCACTTCCTCTGCCCCGATCCGTGGCCGAAGAAAAAACACGCCGCCCGCCGCCAGATGTGCCGGATGGATTTTCTCTCCGCCCTCCACGCGCTGCTCGCCCCGGACGGCGAGCTGCTCTTCATGACCGACGCGCAGCCCTACTTCGAGGAAGCGGTCGAGGTTCAAGGGGGCTGTCCCTTTTTCGCCCGCGAGCCCTGGGAGGAGGGGGACTTCTTCTACGCGAAGACCGACTTCGAGGAGCAATGGCTCGCCGAAGGGAGGACGATGCATCGCCTGCGCCTCCGGAAGCTTCCGCATGGCTAACCGATTTCCACCTCGGCCTTGCGGATCACGACGGGTTCGTCCCCACCGCCCGGCTCATAAAGATAACCGCATCGGATCGTCTTCGTGATTCGTGTAGGACCCTCGCCGGAGTGGCCGCCCACGATCTGGATGCGGGCTCTCGCCCCGCCGTCGACGATCGTTCCAGCCTCGTAGGAAAACGCCACATAGGAACAACTCTCGAGCAGTCCCTGGAAGTCGCCCCGAAGCAGGCCGAGCTGATCCAGCAGGCTTTCCCGTGTCTGGTTCTCGCCGCTTCGGCGGACGACGTCGAGCAGATCGATGCTTTTGACGAGGGAGTTCCCGATAGCGAGGTCGCGATGGCGGTCATGCGGGGAGCGGGCGATCTCCACGAGCGGTGTGATCGGCGCGGTCGGATCATCGCCTTCCTCCGAATCGGCCCCGGCAGATCCCGTCTCCACTTCCCCGGGGCGGAACCCTTGTGCGATCCGGAATCCCACGCCTGCCCCGGCGAGGGCGGCGAGGATGATGAGGATGCCTGACATGACGCTCATCGGAAATCAGATCAGGCACATGAGGGCGGCGGGGTCACGCTCGATCACCTCGATGTCTTCAAGATGGTCTCGCAGAATCCGGGCATTGCTCCCGCGGGAAAGGTCTTCACCCGCGCCCTGACCGTCGATCTCGTTCAGAAAGACCGCCCGGCATTCCAGGCCCGCGGCGTGGATGGCCCGCACCGTGAGCAAAGTGTGGTTCAATACACCGAGCCGGTTGGCGGCGACGACGACCACGGGGAGGGCAAAGGCAGCGGCGAGATCGGCCATGGTGCGGTCTCGATCGATGGGCACAAGCCAGCCACCCGCTCCCTCGACGAGAACCGGCGAGTGAAGCATCGAGAGCAATTCAAAGCTTGCCAGGATCTCCTGCACGTCGATTGGAGGTGCCCCAGAGATCGCTGCGGGTGCGAGAGGCTCGGCAAGCGAGACCGGATTGATCTCATCAATCGTGGCCACCAGGTCGCCGGCCTCCCGGATCGCGGTTGCATCGTCGCGTCCGCCGCACTCGACCGGTTTCATGCCGACGGCATCGATGCCCTTTGAGCGCAGGCAGCGCAGCCACTGGGTCGTCACCCAGGTCTTGCCCACGCCGGTGTCGGTGCCGGTGATGAAAAACCCCCGGGCCTTCATTCGCCGATCTCCGCCCGGATTTCCTCCACGATGGCATCGGCCTCGTTCCCGATGAATTCCGCGTTGCGTCCCTCGACGAGGAGTCTCAGGAGTCGCTCGGTCCCCGAGTAACGCAGGAGGACGCGCCCCTCATCGCCAAGCTCCGCTTCCAAGACGGCGATGCGAGGGGCGGCGGCGAGATCGGCGAGGGGCCGCTTCTCGCGAACGCGGAGGTTGCGAAGCACCTGGGGGAATTTCGACATGACGCGGCGCAGTTCGCTGAGTGGTTGTCCGCTCTCGCGCATGATCTTCAGCACCTGCACCGCCGCGAGGATCCCGTCGCCCGTGGTGTTGTGATCGCGGAAGATGAAATGGCCGCTCTGCTCGCCGCCGAGATTGAAACCGCCCTTGCGCATCTCCTCGATCACATAGCGGTCGCCGACCCCTGCCCGTACCACTCGGCCTCCGGCGCTGCGAACGGCCTCGTCGAGCCCGGCGTTGCTCATCACCGTGGCGACGAGGGTGTTCTCCTTGAGCGTGCCCGCACGTATCATGGCGAGCGCGGCGATGGCCATGATTTCGTCACCGTCCAGCACCGAACCGGTCTCGTCGCAGAGGAGGACCCGGTCGGCGTCGCCGTCGTGTGCGACCCCGGCGTCAGCTCCGGTCTCCCTGACAAGCGCACCAATGACCTCCGGGTGGGTGCACCCGCAGTCGAGGTTGATGTTGATCCCGCTGGGGTGATGGTGAAAGACCGAGACCTTCGCGCCGAGGGAACGCAGGATCTCGACACTGGTTTCCGAGGCCGCGCCGTTCGCGGCATCGAGGGCGAGGTGCAGGCCGCGGAAGAGTTCGCCGTCATTTCCGGCACTGGCACGGATGAAGGAGACGTAGCGCTCCGCGGCGTGGGGCAGGGTGGCGATGCGGCCAACGGGACCCCGGTGGGAGGGAAGTTCCGTTCCGTCCA
Source organism: Verrucomicrobiia bacterium (assembly GCA_020439925.1). Lineage (GTDB taxonomy): Bacteria > Verrucomicrobiota > Verrucomicrobiia > Verrucomicrobiales > DEV007 > Arctic95D-9. The sequence continues at coordinate 3,749 of JAGRPC010000382.1, forward strand.
GGAGGGCTTCGATCTCCAGTTCGAGAGTGTCGTCGAGCTTGTAGCCGTCGGGACCGAAGAACTTGATCCCGTTGTCCTCGAAAGGATTGTGCGAGGCGGAGATGACGATGCCGAAGACGGCGCCTTCCTCGCGGGTGAGTTGCGCCACCGCGGGCGTCGGAACCACCCCGGCAAGACGCACGTCGATGCCGCGGGAGGTGAGACCGGCGGCGATGGCCGCTTCGAGCATGTCGCAGGACTGGCGCGTGTCCTTGCCGATCACCACGAGCGGCCAGGTTCTCGATTCGCCGCGGCGGGCGAGAAAAACCTCGGCGGCTGCTTCCCCGAGTCGGACCACGAAACCTGGCACCAGGGGACCCTCGTTGGCGCGGCCCCGGATTCCGTCCGTGCCGAAATATCGTCGTGTCATTCCGCTCATTCCTCTCTCATCCGGAATCCCTCATCCCTTCGGCTCGCCTCCCGGAACCGGAATGGTGACCGGTGCGGGAATCAGGGGGCCGAGGAGGCTCTCCTCGAGCGGGGGAGTGGTCGCGGGACGGGCGGGGGTCGATGTGGGCATGCCCGTGCCCGGGACCGGAAATTCGCGCCGTTCCCCGTCGAGGTGTGAGCGGATCAGATACCAGATCGAGGTCGCGATGAGGAGGGAGACCAGTTTCGCCTTCCAATTGTCGACGAGGAAATCCTTAATCTTCTCCATCCTCGTCCTCCTCTTCGTCGGGTTCCTGGTCGCTGAGCAGCTCGTAGAGACGCTCGCGCAGCTCCTTGCCCTCGAGATCCCGCTCGAGCTTGCCGTTGATCGCGATCGAGATCGCGCCCGTCTCCTCGGAGACGACGAGGGCGATGGCGTCGGATTCCTCGGTGATGCCCATCGCGGCGCGGTGGCGGAGGCCGATGCTCTGGTCGCTCAATTCGCGTTGGATCAGGGGAAACACGCAACCGGATCCGGCGATGCGCTCGTCGCTCATTCTCACGATCATCCCCCCGTCGTGGAGGGTCGTGCCTTTGTGGAAGACCGTGTAGACGAGGGCAGGGGTGAGTTCGCAGTCCATCTCCGTGCCGGTTTCGAGGTATTGCCGGAGATTGATCCCGCGCTCGATCGCGATGAGGGCTCCGATGCGTCGTCGCGAAAGATTTTCGACGATCTCGATGAGCTCGTCGGCGAAGAGTCGCCGGGTGCGCTCGTTCATCGAGGAGAAGATGCGGTGGCTTCCCAGTTCGGCGAGGGCACGGCGCAGCTCGGGCTGGAAAATCACGACAAGGGCGATGGCGAGGAAGACCGAGACGTATTTCAGGAGCCAGCCGATCACGCTGAGGTCGAGCCAGCCCGAGAGCAGGGTCATGCCGATGTAAAGAGCGACGAGAGCGGTGAAGATGCGCGCGCCGCGTGTCGCGCGGAAGTAGCGATAGGTGTTGTAGATGATCACCCAGAGGATGACCACCTCGATCGCCTGGCGCCAGTGACGCCCGAGAAACTGGATCGTTTCGTCCATGAACCGGAGACTCCCCCGGTCGCAATCGCGGGAGACGGGGAAGTGTAGCACCGGGAAGGCGTTTTGCACCCGTCAGGGAGAAAAAGCCGATGGAAAACGCCTCACTCCGGCCGGAGAAATCGCAGGATGAGCCTCCACGCGTCGAGTTCGGAGACCTTTTCGGGATAGACGCTGCTGGAAGTTTCCCAATCGTAGAAGCGGCGGAGGAACTCGAGGAATTCGGGCTCCGAGGGGTAGGTGGTTTCGGTCGGATTGTACCCGTAGTCGGAGCGCACGAATCTCCCGCCCCGCCAGGTGAGGTTCGTGCCGCCTTCCTTGTGAGAGGTCGAGAAGGACCGACCGGCTTTCAAGGCGGCGACGATGGCCTCCTGGATGGCGGGGATCGAATCGAGATGAGCCTCCGCCCGCAAGGCCGCCTCGCACAGCATGCGGTATCGGGCCTCCGAGCCTTCGTTCGCCGCAGGCGG
>JAGRPC010000383.1 GCA_020439925.1 Verrucomicrobiia bacterium
TTCTCGAAGTGCGGCACGAGCCATTCCCGGTCGGTGGCGTAGCGATGGATGCCGAGCCCGACCTGATCGTAGATGCCTCCCCGGCGTACTTCGGTCAGGGTTTTCTCGACCATGGCGAGGGATTCCTGGTCACCGTTGCGCAGGTGGTCGCGAAGCAGGAAGCTCAGGTTCGGGGCCACGGGAAACTTCGGTCGCATCGAGAACCCGCCCCACTCCGGATCAAAACGCTCGTCGAACTGCGCACGGGCCTGCTTGAGCAAGGAAAGGTCAAGGTCGCCACCGGGAGTTCCTCCCATCATCTTGACCAGTTCGGCGGATATACCGGTCGCGGTGGCCTCCACTTCCTCGCGTTTTTCCATCCAGGCCTTGTGGAGCTCGGTCACGATCAGCTTGATCCCGGGACGCCCGGCGAGGGATTCCTTGGGAAAGTAAGTGCCCGCAAAAAAAGGATGTTTTTCGGGGGTCAGGAAGACCGTCATGGGCCAGCCTCCCCCGCCCGTCATGGCCTCGGTGACCTTCATGTAGATCTCGTCGATGTCGGGACGCTCCTCGCGATCGACCTTGACGGGAATGAAGCGCTCGTTGATGAGGGCCGCGACCTCAGGGTCCTCGAAAGACTCGTGCTCCATCACGTGACACCAGTGGCAGGTGGTGTAGCCGATGCTCAGGAAGACCGGCTTTCCCTGCCGCTTCGCCTCCGCGAAAGCCGCTTCGCCCCAGGGCCACCAGTCGACCGGATTGCGCGCGTGCTGGAGAAGGTAGGGACTCTTTTCAAAGACAAGCCGGTTGAACTCCTCTCCCCCGTCCGCTGGCAGCGCGGCGATTTCCTCGGGAGAGGGGAGCAGGGTGCGGGTCTTGGCTCGGAGGGTCGACATCGAGACGAACAACGGGAAAAGCATAAAGAGGCTCATTCCCCGGCGCAGGAATTCAGGCATCCAGCAAACTCGCATGTTTTGCCAGCTCGGGCGAGTCCCACAAAACGGCCAACGGCAAAGAATTTCTCAGTTGCGGACCGTTAAAAAGAAGAAATATTATAAATATTATAATTTTACGCCTCGTGAACCTTCATTTTTACCACCTACCTCTTTGGAGCGCATTCCTCGCCAGTGGATTACTTTTTGCCTCGGGTAGTCCAACTTCCTGCGAGGCCGAAACGGTGACGGTGCAGTTGAAGTGGCACCATCAGTTCCAGTTTGCAGGCTACTATGCGGCCCAGAAACAGGGGTTTTTCACGGACGAAGGACTTGAGGTGAACCTTATTGAGGGAGGAGTGGACAGACCTCCCCTGGAAACCGTGCTCTCAGGCAGGGCTGACCTTGGCGTATCGGATGCCGATGTTCTGCAGGCACGTATGAAGGGGGTTCCCATCGTCGTCCTCGCCTCCATCTTCCAACATTCTCCCTACATCCTGATGAGTCGTCGCGATTCCGGGATTCGAGTTCCGGCCGATCTTATCGACCGCACCATCATGGTCTCCAGCGATCAGGGGGCTGCCCAGAATCTCGCGATCTTCAAAAACGAGGGACTTCCCATTGATCGGATCCGTTTTGTTTCCCATACCTGGAACCTTGACTCGCTGATATCGGGGGAGATCGACGCCATCTCCGCATACATTACGGCGGAACCCAGCCAGATGCTTGCCCGCGGAATCGAACCCCAGGTGATCAAGGCATCAGATTACGGTGTCGACTTTTACGGCGACACGCTTTTCACGCGAGAGGAATACGCGAAGAACCACCCACAAAAAGTCGCAGCCATGATTCGCGCAACTCGGCGAGGCTGGCAATACGCCATGGCCAACCGCGAGGAACTCATCGCCCACATCCTTACTCTCTCCGGAGTCCGGGAACGCGGAATCACTCACGAGAACCTTCGCTATGAAGCGGACGCCATGGATCCCCTTATCTGTGCCGACCTCGTGGAAATCGGGCACATGAATCCGGACCGCTGGCTGCGCATGTCCCAGGCCTTTCTCGATACCGGAGTCGCCCCCCATCCATCCAACCATGACTGGTTCCAGGGATTCCTCTACGAGGAGACGTCAGAGAGTCGCGACCTCAAGGCAATCCTTCCATTTCTTGTCGCGGCGACCGGACTCGCCCTTGCCGCTCTCTTGTGGAGTCTGACTCTGCGTCGACAGGTCGAACAGCGCACCCGGGAAATCCAGCGAGGCAACGAACTTCGCAAGCATCTCATCGAGAGTGCCCTCGACGGGGTCATCGGTATCAACCGCGATGACAACGTGGTCTACTGGAACGGCAGTGCCGCGAAACTTTTCAACATCGATGAAAAGAACGCTCTCGGCTTCCCGGTGGCCCGCTTCATTCCCGGCCTGCGGAAACGTCTCAAAGACTCTGGAAACTCTCCCGACGAACACCGCCGCTTCGTCTTCGAGGCAAAGCGGAACGACGGCAGCGCCTTTCCCGTGGAACTCTCCGTCTCGAAACTCGCCCCGGGTCTCGATGTCACCCTGAACTTATTCGTTCGCGATCTCACCGAACAGCGACGCCTCGAAGAGCAACTACGCCAGTCGCAGAAGATGCAGGCCATCGGACAGCTCGCCGGAGGGGTCGCGCACGACTTCAACAATCTGCTCACCGTGATTCGCGGCAACGCCGGACTCGTGGCCGAGGAACTCGAGGAAGAGGACGAAGCCAGGCATTCAATCGACGAGATCATCTCGGCGGGAGACCGTGCCGCCAGCCTCACTTCGCAGCTTCTTGCCTTCAGTCGCCAGCGCCCCCTGCAACGCGCTGTCTTCGAGGGAAACAAGGCTGTCGTCAATTTTTCCCGGATGCTGGAAAGGCTCATCGGAGAAGACGTGACCATCGAGCTGCAACTCTGCGACGACTCCGTTTTTCTGAACGCAGACCAGGCGATGTTCGATCAGGTATTGCTGAATCTCGCCGTCAATGGTCGTGATGCGATGCCGCGTGGCGGAACCCTCACGCTCACGACGAGCCGGATCGAAGCCGGCCCCGGATCTCCCGAACTGCCTTCGGGAACCGCGCCAGGCGAGTATTTCCGTATTGAAGTGGCCGACGACGGCGAGGGCATCGCCCCGGAACATATTTCCCGTCTTTTCGAGCCGTTTTTCACGACGAAAGGAGTCGGCAAGGGAACCGGCCTCGGGCTCGCCACCGTCTTCGGGATCGTCGAGCAACACCAAGGTTGGGTATCCGTCGAGAGCCGCCAGGGAGAGGGCAGCCGCTTCGCGGTCTCCTTTCCCGTCTGCAACGAGCCCGCCCTCGATGCCTCCCCATCCCACAGACATCTCGCACCGGGCGGCTCAGAAACCATTTTCCTGGTGGAGGACGAATCCATGGTTCGCCACTTCGCCCGGCGCCTCCTCGTTCGTCACGGATACCGTGTCATCGAAGCTCACAACGGACTCCACGCCCTCGATCTCTGGGAGAAGCACGCCGGTGAAATCGATCTTCTGCTCACCGACGTCGTCATGCCCGGTGGAGTCGCGGGGACGGATCTGGCGCGCCTCCTCACCGAGGCTCGCCCCGATCTCAAGGTCATTTTCACGAGCGGTTATGCGGCCGACATCTTCCGGGGAGAGATCGACCTCCCCAGCGAAGCCGCCTTCATTTCCAAACCCTACCCCTCCGAGGAATTGCTCCGGATACTTCGGCAGATTCTTGACGATTCCTTCGAGTCCGCTCTCGCGCTGCCGTCCTGAAACCTCGCCTCACCCGACAAGGAAACGGCAGATGACCACGGCGCCGATCAGCCCGGCGGCATCGGCGCAGAGACCAGCGAGCAAGGCATGGCGCGTACGCCGTACCGCTACCGATCCGAAATAGACGGCGAGCACGTAGAAGGTCGTCTCGGTCGAACCGAACATCGTCGCCGCCGTGTATTTGATGAGATCAGTCAAGCCATCGTTCATCAGGATCTCGACAAGCACCCCCTGGCTTCCACTCCCACTGAGCGGACGCATCAGAGCCATCGGCACGAGTTCGGGCGGAAAGTGGACCACCGCGAGGGCGGGACGCAGCATCTCCTGAAAGAGATACATTGCGCCGGAATTCCTGAGAATCGCGAGGGCGGCGAGCATAGCGACAATGAAGGGCATGATCCGCACGGCGACTGCCCAGCCTTCCTTCGCTCCCTCGACGAATTCCTCGTAGACCCGAATTCGGCGCAGGGCTGCGTAGACCAGGAAAAAGACGAGCAAAAACGGGATCGCCACGATCGAAAGAGCCGAGATGAAACGTTTCCAGCCCGGGTCGGCGTTTGCCGAAGCGGTTTCGGAGAGGCTCTGCTTCGCCGCATTCAGGTGTGCGACAGCGTCGCTCAGACCCATCCAATTCTGGATCGCGGCGCGTCGTTCGGGAAAGGTCTCGAGACAGACGACGCCAACAAAGAGCAGTCCGACGACGGCGAGCAGGGCCACCGCCCGCGGCGAGAGCCGCCGCTGTTCAGGGATCTCTGACGTCGCCGCGGATTCTTTGCCTTCAGCGGGAGCATCATCGACGGACACCCGGTTGAAGACGGGGAGCTTTTCAAAAATCTTCACCGATACGATTGCCACCAAAGTTGCGAAGAGGCTGGCGAGAATCGTCGTGCTGACGATCGCCGTCGGATTCGGGATGCCGCGCGCAGCAAGCAGACCGATTGCTGTGGCGGGGATGAGCGTCACCGAACTCGTGTTCATCGCGAGAAAAGTGCACATCGAGTTTGTCGCGGTGCCCTTGCTGGAATTCAATTCGTCGAGGTGCTGCATTGCCTTCAGGCCGAGCGGCGTGGCGGCGTTGCCGAGTCCGAGCATGTTTGCGGCAAGGTTCATGACCATCGCGCCCATGGCCGGATGATCGGCGGGAACCTCGGGGAAAAGCCTCCGCATCAGCGGTCTCACGATGCGGGCGAGAACGAGGACAAGGCCTGACTTCTCGGCAAGGCGCATCATCCCGAGCCAGAACATCATCACCGCGCTCAGCGGAAGGACGATGTCGACGACACCGCTCTTCACCGCCTTGAAAAGGCCTTCGACGATCCCGTTCGGGCCGCTCAATTGCCCCATCAACGCCGCCACGACGACGCCGACGACAATCATCCCCATCCAGATCCAGTTCAGCATGGGAGAATGTAACGGCGGGACCGGGGCGGGAGGCAATCGTTTTCGGGAAGCCGCTGGAGAATTCTCACTTCACCCGCAGCGCCTTTTCATCCTTCCAGAGCCTCCCGTAGGCATCCGTCGCCTCTACCTGGATGAGATGCGTCCCGACCGGGATGCCGGAGGGGAGCGTGGCCTTCCAAAGGTGGTCGGAGAGGATGGGCGCGTTCAAATGATTTTTCGCCTCGGGCCGGGCCGCCATCTCGCGGTCGCGAGTCTCGACGTAATAGGGATCAGGCTCTAGCACCTTCTCCAGCGCGATCCAGCTCCCCGTCTCGCCAATCCGCATCCGCACGGTCGAATCCCTGGAACCGTTGAACACATTGATATGGACCGGCGTCGTCTCCGCGTCAGCCACGTCAATCTCGTTCGGTGCGTGGATGTGGAACTGGTAGTCGGCCGGCTCCCGCGCCGCCTTGAAGTCAAGGACCTGGCTCGTGCCGTTGAAGGTCATGATCGTGTAGCCGTTCGGCGCTCCATCACGCATTGTCGCATGAGGGATCCCACGTTCGTCCTTCTCGCCCTTCCACCAGGTTCCGCAGACGGTGACGTTGACGATGTGATGATGCGGCTTCTCCCCCTGCCACCCGTCCGAGGCGTCGATGTACTGGTGGGCCTGCCAGTGGGTGTGCCCCGAGATCGAAAGGGTGTGAGGCCTCTTCTCGATGAGCCGGTAGAGTTCGGTCCGGTTCTCCATCTCGGTGAGGGGAATGTGCATCATGAGGACGACGAGTTTTTCCTCGGGCACGAGGGCCAAATCATTCTTCACAAAGGTCAGTTGGCGCTCATCAAGGCCACCCGCGTAAGTCATCTTGCCTTCCGCATTGCGGCGTCCCCATTCGATGTCGTCGAGGGCGATGAAGTGGACCGGACCGTGGTCGAAGCTGTAGTAGTTCGGGCCAAAGTGGCGGTGGAAGGTCTCGTCGGAATCCTCGTCGCCGGGGGAATCATAGTTGAGGTCGTGGTTCCCGATCACGTTGTACCAGGGTATGCCGATGAGGGCGACATTCGCGTTCGATGGTTCGAAAAGCTCGAGATGGTCAAACATGATGTCACCGAGGGTGACCCCGAACTTCGCGTCGGTCCCGACGAGCTCGGCGATAACGTCGTCGGCGATGTAGTTCACCTGTTCGATCGTCGAAGGTTGCGGATCGCCGAAGAAGATGGCCTTGAACTGAGCCGGCTCTTCAGCGGGACTCAGCGCGAAATCGATCGATGCCGGGAGCGGTCCGGTCGGGGCGACGCCGGGGTAACGGAAATTCGCAGGGGACCCTTCCGGCTTGTGGATGTAATAGAACTGCGGGATCTGGTCGCGGTTCACCGGCGTCTTCCAGCCCGAAGGTTTCACGACAAAAAAGATGGTGTCGTCGGTGGCCGGAAGAGCCCAGCGGCCTTCGGCATCGGTCTTGACGATCTCACGCTGGTTCGAGACAGCGACGTCCGGCAGGCCGGGCTCCCCCGCATCGCGGACTCCGTTGCCGTTCTTATCGTGGAAGACGACCCCCTTCGCCTCCTCAGCGTGAACCGAGGAAAGGGAGGTCGAGACGAGGGCCAGGAGGGTCGAATGGAGAATCAAAGAGGGTTTCATGCAGAGGGTTGGTTGTCGCGGATCAGGGACGGGCAGACAAGCGGATTCTGACCGCGATGGCGTCCACGGGGTTTCTTAAGGAGCTGGATGCCCCTAACGCGTTCCCGTCCCGGTTTTTCCGGCAAATTCTGGCAGAATAACGGAGTCATGAGCACCTCTTTTGTGAACCGCTTTTGTCCCGGACCGGTCTCCCGGCGCAGTTTCCTCCAGATCGGCGGCTTCAGTGCCGCAGGCCTCGGCCTGAGTGATCTCCTCCGCTACGAGGCATTCGGTGCGACGGGAGGAGAGACCCACGTGAAGAACGACAAGTCGGTCATCTTCATCTGGCTTCCCGGCGGCATGCCGCACATGGAGACCTACGACATGAAACCGGACGCCCCCGCCGAATACCGGGGTATCTTTGCTCCCGTCCGTACGAATGTGAAAGGCATCGAGGTCTGCGAGTTGTTGCCGATGCACACGAAGATCGCCGACAAGTTCGCCATCGTCCGATCGATCCAGCACGAGTTCGCCGACCACGGCGGCGCCCACAAGCGCATGATGACCGGACGTCTCCCGAAGACGCCTACGGGAACCGTCAACGACGCCCCCGCCGTCTCCAGCATCGTGAAGCGGGTCCTCGGGAACACCGGCAACGGCATGCCAACCAGTGTCGCGGCGGTCGATCGCGGCCGTCACGGCATCGACACCTTCGCCTTCGGCCCGGCGTGGCTCGGGGCCTCGCAATCCCCCTTTATCGTGGCGGGAGATCCGAGCGCGGCCGACTTCAAGGTGGACAACATCGGGGTAAAGCAGGAGATGGAAACCCGCCTCGACGACCGCCTTGCCATGCTCCACGGCATGGACCGTCTTCGCCGTGACCTCGACAAGAGCGGCGTAATGGAGGCGATGGACTCCTTCAATGTCCAGGCCATGGACATGCTCACGAGCGCCCAGGTCCGCGACGCCTTCGACCTTTCCAAGGAATCCGAAGAGGTCCGCGACCGCTACGGACGCCACGCCTACGGCCAGCGCGGACTCCTCGCCCGCCGTCTCGTTGAAGCGGGAACGCGTTTTGTCACCCTGGTCTGGGAAAATCCGGAGCCCGGCAAACCGATTCCTTCCAATTGCGCCTACAACTGGGACTCCCACGCGGTCAATTGCCACATCTTCGAGGACTGCAAATGGCGCATGCCGCGATACGACCAGGCCCTCACCGCCCTCATCGAGGACATCTACGCCCGAGGCCTCGACGAGAAGGTGATGATCGTCGTCGCCAGCGACTTCGGCCACACCCCGAAGATCAACACCCAGCGCGGCAACCAGTCGAAGGTGATGCAGCCCGGTCGAGATCACTGGCCCAAGGCCATGTCGGTCCTCGTCTCGGGTGGCGGCGCCCCCATGGGGCAGATCATCGGGGCGACCAACGCGAAGGGCGAAGAGCCCGTCGAGCGCATCCTCTCGCCGAACGATCTCTGGGCCACGGTCTATCGTCACCTCGGGATCGACTACAACACCTACCTCAAGAACCTCGAGGGTCTGCCCATGCAGATCCTGCCCTTCGGCAAACCCATCGAGGAACTCGTCTCCTGATTCCGATGCGTTTGACCCTCTTTGCGGGCGTTCTATTCGCGAGCACGCTGCCTGGATCGCTCTCCGCCGCCCCCCTCACCGTCCGCACCCATGCCGGGACCGGGTCCATTGACCTCGCCGGAGGCGACGATCGGCGGCAGGTCCTCGTGATGGAGGGAGAACACCGTGACCGCACCCGGGAAGTGCGCTTCTCCCTCGCTCCCGAGGGCATCGCGCGGATCGATTCCACAGGTTGGATCGAGCCCCTCTCCGACGGCAACACCGTGCTCACCGTAACCCCTCCCGAAGCGGGCGCCACCCCGCTCGCCGTACCGGTAACGGTGAAGAACGCAAAAGCGATCCGTCGCCTCAGCTTTCCCAACGACATCGTTCCCGTTTTCACCAGGCAACACTGCAATGCGGGAGCCTGCCACGCCAAGGCCGCCGGCCAGAACGGATTCCGCCTCTCCCTCCTCGGCTACGAACCGGACAACGACTACGACCAGATCGTCAGCCATTCCCGCGGACGACGCGTCTCGCCCTCCGCACCGGAGTCGAGCCTCCTCCTCATGAAAGCCTCCGGCGAGATCCCTCACGAGGGTGGAGCCCGGCTCGGAAAGGGCACGGAGGATTACCGGCTCATCCAACGCTGGATCGCCGAGGGCCTCGTCTTCCGGCCTGACAAAGATCCCAAAGTCACCCGTATCGAAGTCTTTCCCAGGCGGCTCGTGACCACGCCCGGAAGCGCGCAGCAACTCCAGGTCGCGGCCTGGTTCGACGACGGCACCGTCAGGGACATCACCCGCACCGCTCAATACGAGGCAAACGAACCGGAGCGGTCGAAACCCTCCGAAACCGGCCTCGTCCAGTTCTCGAAGGATCCCGGCGGCACCGCGGTGGTGGTGCGCTTCCAGGAGCACATCGACACATTCACCGTGCGCATCCCCCTGGGCGGTCAGGTCGGGGAACTGCCTGCCCCGGTGAACTTCATTGACGAACACATCCACCGTCAGCTCACCGAGATGGGCATCCCGGCCTCGGGCGGGATCGACGACGGGGAATTCCTCCGGCGAGCCACCCTCGACGTCGCCGGACGCCTTCCCACCCTCGAGGAGACCAAATCTTTCCTCGCCGAATCCAACCCTGACAAACGCGCCAAGGCCATCGATCGCCTTCTCGCCTCAACCGGCTACGCCGACTACTTCGCCGGCAAGTGGGCCGGCATCCTCCGGAACAAGGTCGACGGAGGCACCGAATGGGTGACCCGGGATTCGCACGCCTTCCACGCCTGGATCCGCACGAGCCTGAACGAGAACAAACCCTTCGATCAGTTTGCCTCCGAGCTCGTGCTCGCCGGGGGCAAGTCCATCGACAATCCGGCGGTGAGCTGGTACCGCGTCGTACAGGACAACAAGGAGCGGATGGAGAACCTCGCCCAGGTCTTCCTCGGGATCCGCATGCAGTGTGCCCAGTGCCACCACCATCCCTACGAGCAGTGGAGCCAGCACGACTATTTCGCCTTCACCGCCTTCTTCTCGACCCTTCAGAAAAAGGGAGTCCCGAAATTGCCCGAGGAGGACATCTACTTCCACAACCGCAAGCCCGCGCAGATGGAACATCCTGGCACCAAGGAGGTGCTAAAGCCCCGCCTCCTCGGCGCCGCCGCCCCTCTCGACATTCCCGCGACGCAGGATCCACGCACCGAACTCGCGGCCTGGATGAGGGCCAAGGAAAATCCCTACTTCGCGAAGGTGCTCGTGAACCGCTACTGGAAACACTTTTTCGGACGGGGTCTCGTCGAGCCCGAGGACGACATCCGCCCGACCAACCCCGCGACCCATCCCGAACTGCTCGACGAGCTCGCCGCCTCCTTCGTCGAGAGCGGCTTCGACCTGAAGCAGCTCGTCCGCACGATCACGAACAGCCGCACCTACCAGCGCAGCAGCAACCTGCTCGACGGCAACGCCGCCGACGAGCAGCACTACGCGCGCTTCTATCCGAAGCGCCTTCCCGCCGAAGTCCTCCTCGATTCGGTCAACGACGTCACCGGATCGGTCAATTCCTTCAGCCGCCAGCCCCAGGCGGTACGCGCCATCGCCCTGCCCAACGAACGCGGAACGATCGAGTCGGAGTTCCTCACCATGTTCGGGCGCCCCGCAATGGATACGGCCTGCGAGTGCGAGCGCACCGGAGAGGCGAACCTCGGGCAAAGCCTTCACCTTCTCAATTCCGAGACGATCCAGACCAAGCTCACCGCCGGTAGCGGCCGGGCCGCTCTTCTCGCCAAGGCGACCGACCGCAGCGACGAGGACCGCGTTTCCGAACTCTACCTGCGCGCCTTGTCCCGAGAACCGGATGCCAACGAACTCGGCATGGCCCTCGCCCACCTCAAGAAGAAGCGGGACCTTTCCGCCGCCGATCCGGCGAAACTGAGCAAGGAGCAGGCCGAAAAGGAGGCCTTCGAAGACCTCGTCTGGGTGCTGGTGAACACGAAGGAATTCATGTTCAACCGATGAGGAAGAAACGGCGTTTGCGTCGTCTCGACCCCGCGCCCTCCCCCGCCCGATGAAGACACTTTTTCCCAGCCTGATCCTGAGTCTCCTGATACTACCGGGCTCTTCGAAGGCTTTCATGCCCTACTCCGATCTGCTCACCGTCTCGCCGGCCCTGGCACGGGCAGGAGACACCGTCGAGGTCACGGTCACAGGGAAGGACCTCGAGGCACTCACAGGTCTTCGCTTCTCCAACCCGAAAATCACCTCGACCCCCGTCGTCACGCCGGCCGACGACCTGTTCCCCACTCCGCGACCGGTCGAGGGAAGGTTCACCGTCACCATCCCCACCGACGTGCCACCGGGAGTCTACGAGGTTCGCACCTCCGGTTTCCTCGGTCTTTCCACGGCCAGGCCCTTCGTGGTGTTTCCGTCAGGATCCACCGAGTCCCTCGAGCAGGGCGATCACTCGACCCCGGAGGCGGCCCTGCCGCTCGCCGCCGGAACCGGCGCCCTCGGCACTCTCGATGCCGGCAAGTTCGACTGGTACCGCTTTGAGGCGAAGAAGGGCGAGCGCTTCTTCCTCGAGGTCAACGCCGAACGCCTCGACGCGAAGGGAGACGTTCTCCTCGCGGTGGCCGATGCCTCGGGAAGCGAACTGGAGAGCAGCCGCTATCACTTCGGACGCGATCCCTTCGTCGACTTCACCGCTCCCGCCGACGGCACCTATTTCGTCTCTCTTTGCGACGCCCTTTACAACGGTGGCCGCGAGTATTTTTACCACCTCCGCCTCGGCCGCGGACCGCACGTCGATTTTGTCTTTCCGCCGGCGGGCGAACCCGGAAAAAAACGCAGCTTCACCTTTTTCGGCCGAAGCCTTCCCGGAGGTTCTCTCGGCGACGGATGGACCCTCAAAAGCAAGCCGCTCGAAACGGTCTCCGTGGCCCTGGACGTGCCCGGCGAGGTGTCGATTCCGCACAGCTTCCACCCGGGCATCCCGCGCGAGTCGATGGTGCCCGCCTTCGAACACGCCCTTCCCGGCGCCGATCCCGTGCGCATCGGATTCGCCACCGCTCCGATTGTGGAGGAAGAAAAGGCGAGTGACCTGCAGTCCGTCTCCTGGCCGGTGGAGATCGCGGGACGCTTCGACGAGCCGGGCGATGTCGATGCCTTCCGGGTTTCGCTGAAGAAGGGCGAGACTTGCTGGATCGAGGTCACCTCGCATCGTCTTGGCGTAGGCACCGATCCGGTGGTGAGCGTGGAGAAGATTGGGAAGGACGCCGCCGGAGCCGAGACCTTCACCTCCGTCGCGGAGAACGACGACCTTCCCACCTTCTACGCTCCCGATTCCCTTGACGATCTCAACGCCGACTCCCTCGACCCGGCCCTTTCCTTCACCGCCGATGCCGACGGGGATTACCGGGTCACCCTGCTCAACCAGGCCGGTGGCGGCAGCGTGGCCCATCTCTACCGCCTTGCGATCCGCCGGGCGATGCCCGATTTCCAGTTGATCGCCGGCACGGAACTCGCCAAGACGATCAACAACGACGCCTTTCCCTGGGTGCCGGTCCTGCGCCGCGGCGGGTCGGCCATCTTCCGGATCATCGCCTTCCGCCGCGACGGCTTCGAAGGCGACATCACCGTTACCGCCGCAGGCCTTCCTCCGGGCGTGACCGCCGATCCTCTCGTTCTTTCGGGAAAGACCTCGCAGGGATTCCTCACCCTGAGATCAGCCCCCGATGCGGCGGAGTGGCGGGGAACGGTGTCGCTCGCAGGGAAGGCAAAGATCGGCGACGCCGAGGTGACTCGGGAGGCCCGCTCCGCCTCGATCATCTGGGGCAAGCGTGTCTTCGGGAACCAGGCCCAGGTCCGTTCACGACTCGACCTCGAGACGGTTCTCTCCGTCATCGCCGAACCGGAACCCACCCGCCTCGATCTGAAAGAGAACAAAGTCTGGACCGTGCCCCTCGGAGGCACGCTGGAGTTTCCTGTCAAAACCACCGAAACCGGCACACGGACCGGCAGTCTGGCGATCAACGCGCACGGCTTTCCCGGCTACGGCCGCAATCCTCCCTCCATCTCGATCAACGAGGGGCAGTCCGAAGGAGTCCTGAAATTCGACTTCAAACCGGGACCGAATTTCAAGCTGGAACCGGGTCGTTACCAGTTCGTCCTGCAAGGAGTCGGGAACGCGAAATATCGTCTCAATCCGGAGGCCGCCGAAGCGGCTCAGAAGGAAGCCACTCGCCTCAAGGACCTCAAACCCGGACTCTCGGAAGCCGCGGCCAAGGCCAAAACCGCGCTCGCCGAAGCCGAGAAGGAACTTGC
>JAGRPC010000384.1 GCA_020439925.1 Verrucomicrobiia bacterium
GGGAGGGGGCGAGACCGAGTTCGACAGCATTGGCAAAAATCCGATGATCGAGATCCAGCCCGACCGCGAGGCGATGCGCCGGTTCAATGTCCACGCCGATGAGTTGAACTCCCTCATCGAAACCGCCCTCGCCGGAACCGAGGTCGGCATGCTCATCGACGGAAACCGTCGCAGCCCCATCGTCGTGCGGCTCGCCGAGAAGCATCGGGCCGACCTTGAGGGACTCAAACGTCTCGCCTTGCGCACGGATGACGGAGGTATGTTGTCGCTCGGGCAGGTGGCGAAGATCGTCCTCGTGCCCCAGCCCGTGCAAATCGCCCGCGAGAACACGCAACGTCGCGTCAGCATCCTCATCAACGTGCGGGGACGAGACACGGAAGGATTTGTCGAAGAAGCCACCCGGGCGATCCGGGACAAGGTCGAGTTTCCCGACGGGTATTTCTTCGAGTTTGGGGGCCAGTTCAAAAACTTGCAGGAGGCCAAGGCCCGACTCCTCATCGTCGTGCCGCTTGCGCTCGGCCTGATCTTCGTCCTCATCTTCCTCAGTTTCGGCTCACTGAAACAGGCCACGCTCATCTTTACCTGCGTCCCGCTCGCGGTCACAGGTGGAATCTTCGCCCTCTACCTGCGGGGGATGCCCTTCACCATCAGCGCTGCCGTCGGGTTCATCGCGCTGAGCGGCATCGCCGTGCTCAATGGCATCATGCTCATCAGCTTCATCAACCAGCTCCGCAGCGAAGGTCGTGAAGTCCGCGAAGCCGTCGTCGAGGGCACCCTGACACGGCTGCGCCCCAAGCTCATGACCGCCCTCGTCGCCAGCCTTGGGTTCGTCCCCATGGCGATCGCCACGGGCGCTGGCGCGGAAGTCCAGCGACCCATCGCAACCGTTGTCATCGGCGGCATCATCACCTCCACTTTCCTCACCCTGCTCGTCGTGCCTGTGCTCTACGACTGGATCGAACGGAAAACCCAACCCAAAACCAATACACTATGAAAACACTGCTGAACGTCCTCATCCTCGCCGCTCTGGCCACCACTGCGGCCTTTGCCGATACCAAAGTCAAATCCGGTCCCCGCAAAGGTCTCATCCTCGAACTACCGGGCAAAAACGCCGAGTTCTTCGTCGAGAAAGATCGCACGATCAGCATCGCCGTCTACGACGAGGCGATGAAGGCGCAGGCCGCGAGCACCGAAGTCATCACCGCCACCGCCGAAGCTCCCGGAGGCAAAACCAAGATCGCTTTCGAGAAGAAAGGTGACCTCCTCGTCTCCACCACCCCGCTGCCCGAAGGTGAAGGTTACCAGGTCGTCGTCCAGGCGAAGCCGACTCCGGATGCAAAGACCAAAAATTTCCGCATCAAGCTCGAGCTCCACACTTGCGGCGGTCCCTGCGGTAACCCCGAATACGCCTGCACCTGCGACGAGTGAAGAGTCGCCCGTGCACTTCCTGTCGGAAGACATCGATTCTTCCGGCAGGGAGGGGCTGTGGGCCGAGGCATCGAACGAAACTAAGAACGCCATGTTTTCGAGAACTCGCTCGTCATCCGTGAATTCGAATTAGCCTTCAGCCACGATGGCTCAGCCCCCCTCCATGGAGGAGAGGCTGAGGATAACAATCCGACAATGGACCGGATTCTAGCCTAGAAACGTTATTCGATACCCTCCACGGACTTTTCGCCAGATGGTCCGAGCGACAGGACATCTCCCTCCAGTGCTCTCAATTCCTTGACGAGGTCGAGAAAGATCGGGCTGTCTGTTCCGGCTGCATCGGCCATCGACCGGATTTGATTTCGTATTTTTTTGAGGCGCTCCTGCGCCTGGGTATAAGCCGAAACTCCGGAAGTCGCACTGAGTCGGTGGACAAGAAGGTTGACTCCTTCCACGATCGTCTGGATCTCTGCGATCCCCGTGTCGAGTGAAATAGGCTCCAATCTTCCGGACCCGACACGATAGAGGTGGGCGAAAAGGTGTCTCAAGGGTTCGGTTACCGTTCGGTGTAACAGTGCTGAAAGGATCACCCATATAATCAAGCCTGTAACGAGAGAGGGGACGAGGTGATGCCCAAGAAATTCCGACCACGAAGGACGTGCTCCCATGAAGTATTCGATGATCGCCCAGAACCCTGTTCCGAGCAGGACGGCGATGAAACTGGCGCCGATCACAACCCCGTTGAGGGAGCGTCGTCCGTTGGAGCGACTGGAGTGCTGCGGTTTGAAGTTTTTGGGATTAAACATATTCGTGTTAAATGCCGCTTGGAAAGATTCCCCTCTCAAAAAATGTCTCTCATTTGGCAATAGGCAGCACGGGGAGAGCCGCCAACTGCCGTCGCACTTGACCAGGGCAATCCTGATAGGCAAGGAGGCAAAGCGCGCAGAGACACACAGCAAAAGGAGCGATGCGATGACTTCGGACATTTTCCCGAAGCCGCTCTCGAGATCATGATCGTTTACGCACGATTCATCACCGTCGTACCCTTGTTTTTCCGTTTTTCTCAAAAGCCCTTCGCATGATTGATCCATCGGTTTTCCAGCAGTGATCGCAATTTTTCCTTTGCCCGGGCGAGGCGTCGTTCCGCCGCCTTCTCGGTGCAATTCTCGATGACTGCGATCTCCCGATGTGATCTCCCCTCGAGTTGACTGAGAATAAAAGTCGTTCGCAAATCGTGTTGGAGCAGCCGGATTGCGGCATCGAGATCGGTCGCCAGCGAGCGCTGGTCCGTCTCGTCGGCGGGAGTGCCGGTTTCAGACTGCGGGTCCGAATCTTGGGGCGCGGAAGAGAAGGCGTCAGCCTCAAGCAGTTCGGGATGACGTCTTTTCCACCGATTGCGCATCCGGCAAAGGTTGGTTGCGATCTGGAAGAGCCAAGTGGAAAAAGCGGTGGCCCTCGGTGCGTATCGATGACGCGACTGGTAGACCTTCACGAAGGATTCCTGGGCGATCTCTTTCGCGTCGGTAATGTTTCCCGTATAGCGGAGGCAGTATGTGACGAGCGGCTCTTTCCAGCGGGCCATCAGGTCGTTCAACGCGAGTTCGTCCCCCTGCTGGAGACGCTCCATGGTGCGTTTGTCGTCATCATCGTCCATGAAAGATCGGATGAATGTTACTCACCCGCAATCGAGGTGGTCTTTTCCAGCCAGCCCTTCATTCGCTGCAGGTAGCGCTCCGAGGAATCTGAGTCCATCTCTGCCGCGACGCTGTAGATGAAATCGATGAATCTCTTGTCCGCTTCCTTTTTCAGAAGAGCGAGTTCGACGGCGGCTTTCGCGTGTTCGGGGTGTTGGTCGAGACCGGGGTCATTCGTGATCTTGGATAGGGTCTGCTTGGTATCGGCGTAGTGAACGCAGTGGTCCTCGCACTCCGGAAAGTAAGCAAGATGGAGTGCTTCGATCTTCCCCCGCTGATCTCCACCGACCTCGAACTCTTCGCAGAACCATTCGAAGGCATCAAGGTGTTCATGGCGGTGGTCAATCTGGTTCTTCTTCCACAAGAAAACTCCGCCGAACGCGAGTAGCCCGACGATGGCCGAGAGAATCAGGGTGGTAGGGAGGGAACGCATGGCGACAGGGTGGTGAACACCGCCTTCTCAGCGGTTGGGGGAAAGGTGCCGGTGATCTTCGCTCTCGCTGCGAAGGACGGGGTGAATCGTCGAAACGTAGCGTGCTTCCATCGAATCCGAGACGGTTTCCCCGTAGGATTTCGCCTGAACGAGAGCCGTCAGAACACCGACGACCAGTGCCGTGGCAACAGAGCCAGCCACTGCGGGAACCGGGAGAGTGGGAAGACCTTCGCGAAAAAACCGTACGATCCGGCTCGGCCATCGTTCGTCATGCAGGGCGATCTCGGCCCAGACCCTGCGTTCAAAGTCGTGGAGGCCGTCCACTGCCGGTTCAGCCCGGAGCTGTTCTGTCGCGTCTTCGAGATGCCGATCAAAATCTGACTTTTTCATAAGTTTGCGAGATTAAAAAGGGGGTGGTGCTCATCGGGTAGAATGCCAATCCCCGGGATATCCCCCGAAAAATTTTCACCGCACATGGAAGGAGCGCCGGCCAACGGTTGTTAGCGGGAGGAGTCTTTCAACAGGATTGTCCCGAAAGGAATGCAGAGTGTCTTCTGCGAAGGAATATTTTTCGAAAGTTTCGGGGGCATTGGTTCTTATCGGCATTCAACCCACCGGAACTCTATTGATTCATGCACGAAACACAACCCATCTCCTCAGTCTTGGGCGCCTCCCCGGGCGGTTTACTGGTTGCCGTAACTCCACGATTGGCGGGAGAGGTGATCCGTCTTATACGGACGACCTGGTCCGAGCTTGCCTTCCAAAACAATCGTTTTTTGGCCCCCCATCTTCTCCTTCTTCAATGATCCAATGAAACAAACCTTTCTTTCGAACACCTCAGTCGCCGCGGTTATCTCGATGGTTACCTTTGTTCTGCACGCCGATGATCCGGTCGCGCTGTCGCGAAACAAGGCCATCTCGCTCGCCTTTGCGAACAACCGGGATCTGAAGATCGCCACCCTTGAGATCGAACGGGCCAAAACCCGAGTGCGATGGTCTGGTCGTCTCGACAATCCCGAGCTCGAGCTAAGCGTGAACGACGACGGCGTCGGACTCGACGAAGGCGAGGGCAATTACGAGGTTGCCTTCTCGCAACGATTCCCCCTGACCGCGAAACTCAAACGCGAGACGGGTCTGCGCAAGTATCAGGTCATCCTCGCCGAGGCCGAGATCGCGGAGCGTCGCCGCGAGCTCGCGGGCGAAGTGGATCGGGGCGTCGTCGAGCTGCTTGCCACCCGCGAAAAAATTCGGATCGGTCGGGAAAGCGGGGCGCTCAACAAGGAAATCCTCACCTTCCTGGAGGAAAAGGCCAAACTCGGAGAGGTATCGAAGCTGGACGTGATCCAGGCCAATCTGAATGGGCGGACACTCGCTCAGGAAGTGGAACTCCTTCTCACCCAGGAACAGCAGCAACGCCTTCTCTTGAACCAACTGATCGGCCTCGAGGCCACCTCTGATCTGCGTCTCGACGGCTCGCTCGACCTGCCGGGATCCCGACCGGCAGGAGAAGCCGATCTGGAGTCCATCCTCCAGCATCGACCGGACTACATCCTAGCCCTCGCAAAAACCGATGAGGCCCGTGCCGCCATCGCTCTAGAAGAAGCAAAGCGCTGGGAAGACATCGCCCTCAAGGTGTTTGTCGAGGGTGAAAAGGCGATGGACGACCCGACGGGCTTGGAGCGGAATACCTTTGCGGGGATCGGGGTTTCGATCCCGCTTCCCTTCCGAAACCGCAACCAGAACGGTATTGCCCAGGCGAAGATCGATGCGGAAGCCGCCACAAAGGGGGTCGACTCGGCCCAATTTCATATCCGAGCGGAATGCGAGGTGGCCTATCGACGCCGTCTCGACTCGTGGGAGCTTGCCCGCGAGGCCGGGGGTGAACTGCTCGCGCTCGCAGAAGAAAATCTCGCCGAATTCCGCAAGGCCTACGAGCGCGGTGAAGCCACCCTCCTTCAGGTGCAGAACGCGCAAGAGCAGGTGCTCAAACTTCAGTCAACCGCCACCACCTTTCTTTCCGACTACCACCTCGCCGAGGCCCGGGTCCGCTACGTGACCGGTGCCTATCCCGGCATCAGCCTTTCCCATTCAATCTCCAAATGAACGCCATCCTCTCATTACCAACCCGGCTCCCGAGGAGCCGGTTCACCGAGCGCCCTATCCGGTGCCTGACGCTCCTCGCGAATGTATTCTTTTTAAATCTCTGCGGCTCTCTCATCTCGCCGTTGATAGCTGCCGACCCGGGCAACATCATCGTCCTGGATGAGGCCGGCGTGAACAATCTGCGAATCGAAACCGTCGAGGTCGAGGAGACCGCGTTCGAGGCGACGATCTTTTCTCTGGGGCGAATCGAAGTGATTCCCCCAAATGTCGCCGCCGTGAGCAGCCGGATCTCGGGACGTGTCGTGGACTTGCTGGTTTCCTCGGGCGACACGGTGAAGGCGGGTGACGAAGTCGCGAAAATCGAAAGTCGCCAACCCGGCGATCCGCCTCCCGTGATTTCTCTCAAGGCGCCGCTCGGCGGCCTCGTCACTCATGTCGATGTCCGTTTGGGCGACCCCGTCGATCCGGAGAAGCCGCTCCTCGAGATCACCAATCTTGACGAAGTTTACGCCATCGCCCGGGTCCCCGAACATCAGGCCGGAATGATGCCTCCCGCCACGAAAGCGCACATCAAGGTGGCGGCCCTGCCAAAAGAAGAATTCGAGGGGGAACTGCTGCGCTTCGGCACCAGTGCCGACAAGGAGAGCGGCACGATAGACGCGATCTTCCGGCTGAAGAACCCGGGAGGTCTCCTCCGTGCCGAGATGCGGGCGGAATTCTCCATCGTGATGAGCAGGCGGGAGAATGTCGTTTCCATCCCGCGGGCGGCTTTGCAGGGTGAGGCCTCGAATCGATTTGTCTACGTGAAGGATTTCGATCTGCCCAATGCTTTCGTGAAAACCCAAGTGCAGGTCGGAGAGATGAACGATCGTTTCGCCGAGATCACGAGCGGTTTGTTTCCTGCGGACGAGGTCGTCACGCGGGGTGCCTACTCCCTTTCCTTCGCCGGAGCGAGCAGTGTTTCGCTCAAGGAAGCTCTCGACGCAGCCCACGGCCACGAGCACGCCGCCGACGGCAGTGAAATGACTCCGGAAAAGCTTGCCGAGATGGAGGCCGCAAAGGGCGGCGAGGGATCGGAGCATGGTCACGAAGAGGGCGGAGTCAGCACGCTCTGGAAATACGCGTCGATCGCCCTTTTCGTCTTGCTCGTGATTTCCCTCATCACCAAGAGACGCCCCGCCGTCCCTGAAGAAGAAACCACCACCCCGGCGGAAACTCTCACGAAGGAGGCACATTAGTCATGCTCAACAAAATGATTCACTGGGCGCTCGCCAGCCGAGCGCTCGTCATCGGAGTCTCGCTCATTCTCATGGTGATGGGCCTGAAAACGGCCACGGAACTGCCCGTGGAGGTACTGCCCGATTTGACCAAACCCACCGTCATCATTCTGACGGAGGCTCCCGGCCTCGCGCCGGAAGAGGTCGAGGCACGCGTCACCCAACCTCTCGAGAGTGCCCTCATGGGCGTGGCCGGTCTCACCCGACTGCGTTCGAACAGCGATGTCGCGCTTTCGCTCGTCTATGCCGAGTTCGGTTGGGACACCGACATCTACAAGGCCCGCATGCTCGTTCAGGAGCGCCTCCAGGGAGTGCGCGAACAGTTGCCGGAGGACGTGCAGCCCTTCATGACGCCGGTGGCCTCGCTCATGGGTGAAATTCTCCTCGTGGGAGTGCGCTCCACCATCAAGGAAGGCGAGGCGGGATATCTCCCGCCGCGGGAGATCCGTTCCCTCGCCGACTGGACGATCAAGCGTCGTCTCCAGAGTGTTTCCGGGATCGCCGAGATCCTCAACATGGGTGGCGGCGTGAAGCAGATCGAGATCCAGCCCGATCCCTACAAGATGCAGTCCAATGATGTCTCCTTCGACGAGCTCGAAGAGGCCGTCACCGAGGCGGCGAGCACCACCACCGGGGGATTCCTGAACACCGGCCCCACCGAGATCATGGTGCGCAATCTCGCGATGACGGTGGAACTGAATGACATTGCCAAAACCATCATCAAAGAGATCAACGACCGGCCCATCGCCATCTCCGACGTGGCGGATGTTGTTTGGGGAGTGGAGCCGATGCGCGGCGACGCCACCGTGAGTCAGGCTCCCGAGAAGTCACCCACCTACGGGGTCATCATGTCGATCACGAAAGCACCGGGATTTGACACGCGAAAGCTCACCGAAGAGATCAAAATCGCCCTGGATGAGCTCGCCCCGACCTTCCCGAAAGGAGTCGAAACAACCCTGCTCTTCCAGCAAAAGGACTTCATCGACAATGCGATCGGCAATCTCACCGAGGCGATCCGCGACGGGGCCATCATGGTCACGATTGTCCTCTTTCTTTTCCTCCTCAACTTCCGGACCACCTTTATCACACTCATGGCAATGCCCCTATCCTTCGGCATCACCATGCTCGTCTTCAAGGGCTTCGATATCAGTGTGAACTCGATGACCCTCGGCGGTCTTGCCGTGGCGATCGGCATGGTCGTCGACGACGCCATCGTCGATGTGGAGAACGTCTTTCGGAGGTTGCGTGAAAACGCGTCACTGCCGCATCCTCACCCGCGCTTGCAGGTGATTGCCAAGGCCTCCGGCGAGGTGCGAAACTCCATCCTCTACGCGACCGTTCTCATCATTCTCGTCTTCCTCCCGCTCCTAGGATTGACTGGGGTCGAGGGCAAGCTGTTTGCCCCCATCGCCATCGCCACGATCATCTCGATGGTGGCTTCCTTCGTCGTTTCGCTCACGGCGATTCCTGTCCTTTGCTCGATTTTGCTCAACCCCAAACAAGGGCACGAGCACAAGGACGGCTTCCTCACCCGCGGAATGAAATGGCTTCTCGAAAACACGCTGCTGCGCTTCGGCCTCAGTCAGCCCTACCTCATGCTCGCCATTGTCCTGATGATCGTGGTGGCCGCCTTCTCTCTTTATCCAAAGATGAACAAGGATTTCCTGCCCAAGTTCCAGGAGGAAACCGCCCTCGTCGCTGCAACCACCGCACCGGGAACTTCGCTGGACGAGATGAACAAGATCTCCGATGTCATCGAGCAACAGATTCTCTCCGTGCCGGAAGTGCGCAAGGTGGGCCGCCGCCTCGGCCGGGCCGAGCGGGGCGATCACGTCGTTCCCGTCTCCACCGCAGAGTTTGACGTGGATTTCATGGAAGCCGAGGGCGGGCATGGGACCGAGGGGCGGAGCCGCAAGGAGGTTCTCGACGACATCGCCGCGAAAATCAAAACCGTACCCGGCGTTTTTGCCGTCGTCAGCGGACCGCTCGCCGACCGCATCGGACACATGATGAGCGGTGTCTCCGCCCCTGTTGCTGTGAAGATCTTCGGCCCCGACCTCGACAAGCTCCGCCAGATCGGCATCGAGGTGCAGACCGTCGCCAAGGGCATCCCCGGATTCGAGGACTGCAAATTGGATCAGACCTCGTCCATCCCCCAACTCCGCATCGAGGCCGATCGCGACCGCGCCCGGGCCTACGGGATCTCTCCCGGCAGGCTCAATGAACAGCTCTCCGCCCTCATCGGAGGAAAGGAGGTCGCGGAGCTGCGGGAGGGCCAGCGAGCCGTGAACCTCGTCATCCGGCTGCCGATCGAGTGGCGTGATTCTCCTGACAAGATTGCCAAACTACCCGTCGAAACACGCGCCGGAAAACGGATCCCGCTCTCCCTCGTGGCCGACGTGCGCGAGGCGAAGGGACCGAACGTGATCTTCCGCGAAAACAGCCAGCGCCGTTTCGCCCTCGCCATCAAACCCACTGTTCGCGATGTTTCCAATCTCGTCGTGAGACTTCAGGAAGAGGTGAAGGCAAAGGTCACCCTGCCCGAAGGCTATTTCATCACCTACGAGGGAGAATTCGCGGCGCAGAAGGAAGCCACGCAGCGCATCGCCACCTTCACTCTGGTCGTTCTCGCCGTCATCGCCTTCCTTCTCTACGGCTACTTCCGGACGCCCTTCTTCGCCGTCCAGGTACTCTGCGACATCCCGCTGGCGCTGGTGGGCGGACTCGTCTTCACCTATTTCAAGCTGAACAACATCAGCATCGCCACACTCGTGGGGTTCATCGCCGTCGCCGGTGTCGCCGCGAGAAACAGCATCATGCTCATCAGCCACTACCTGCATCTGATGCAGCACGAGGGCGAAGGCTTCACGAAACAGATGGTCATCCGTGGCACCAAGGAGCGCCTCGTGCCCGTCCTCATGACCGCGCTCGCCGCGGGCATCGGACTCATCCCGCTCGTCCTCGCCGCCGATCAACCGGGCAAGGAGATCCTCCACCCCGTCGCGGTCGTCATCGTCGGCGGACTGATCACGAGCACCCTTCTCGGGCTCGGGGTGACTCCGACGGTCTTTTTCACCTTCGGGCGAAAGGCCGCCGATACCGCCATTCAAAATGAAGCACCAGCCTCACATTAATCTCTTCCGCCCGCGTCTAACGGGCGTCAGTCAGACACAAAACCAAAAACCAAAAACAAACGAAAGTAAAAATATGAAAACCAACCTCCTCACCCTCGCCATCGCCGCTCTCGGCTTGGCTTTCACCGTCAACGCCGCTGAAAAAGACGACCACGACCACGAACATGAGACCAAAGCCGGCCCCACCGGTGGCAAGCTCATCACCGAGGTCGAACCCCACGTCGAGTTCTTCGTGAACAAGGACAACAAGGTCGAGATCCGCTTCATCGACGACGACATGAAAGTCGTTGCCCCCGGCGAACAGGTCATCAGTGTCACCCTCGGCGACCGCTCCGCCCCCACCAAGCTGAGCTTCACCAAGGAAGGCAACATGCTGATCTCCGACAAGGCCATCCCCGAAGGTGAAAACCTTCCCACCGTCGTGCAGATCAAGACCACCCCGGACGCCAAGTCCGTCACCGAGAAGTTCAATCTTAACCTCGAACAGTGCCCGACATGCAAGAACAAGGAGTACGCCTGCACCTGTGCCCACGGCGAAGAGGAAGAAACGAAGAAAAAAGAGTAATCGCTCTCCTGGCGATCGGACAGGGTCGGGCCCTCGGCCTGACCCTGTTCGGTCCACCTTCCAAACATGGCCGGATACGACGAAAACGGGGTGAGGAGGAGATTCTCCGATTTCACCTTTTCAAAGAGAATCAAACTGGCCTTAGGCATCCTCGCGATCTCGGCTATGCCCGCGCTTGCCTCGCGGCCACCACGCCAGATTTTCGGCGAAGGGACCGACAGGCTGGGATCCCTGATCCGGAACGGACTCCTCGGGCAGGCCTTCATCAAGCGAGACCAAGCCCGGCTCCGTCGCCTCCTTGCCGCCTACTGGGGCGAATACGCGTCGAAGTTCCACGACGACTGGGATGATCGCTTCGAGCGGATCTTCCTCGGGCGCGACCTTGAAGTTGTCGCGCTGCTCGATGCTTGGATCGCCGAAAGGGCAGACGCGGGCGAGCCTGCCGAGCATCTTTACGAGATCGGCTGCGGCGGGGGCAGGCTGCTCGCCTTCCTGGCGGAACGCTATCCCGCCCTGTTTGAGTTCACCGGGATCGATCTCGGCAGCACGCGGATCGAGATTAACCGCGCGACCTACCCGGATCCCCGGCTCCAGTTCCACGCGACCGAAGCCGTGAGCTGGATACCGGAACATGCCAAACCCGGCGGCATCTTCCTGACAAACGGCGGGGTCTTCGAATATTTCCTCGAGGAGGAGCTTCGGCATCTCTTCCGATGGATTGCCACGCAGAGAGAGCCCTCCGCAATCCTGCTGATCGAAACGATCGGGACCGACCACGACATCGCGACAGAGCGGCAGAGTCTCGTCTACGGACGCGAGATGGCCTTCTCGCACAATTATCCCCACCTGCTCGGCGAAGCCGGCTTCACGATCCGCCATTGCTCCGAACGCGTCGGCTACGAAGAGGACGGCGGTGGGCGGTGGATCCGCATTTTCGCGACGACCGCCTCTCTGGAGGACACGCACGATTGACCCGGCACCATCGCGACCGACACCCCGCGTCTTCACCGGCAAAACCTGATATCCCCCCAATTTATGAAAACTATCCCGCACATTTTTCTCCTCTACGCGCTGCTCGCGTGTCTCTTCCCCTTTTCCAGCGCCGAGGCGAGACGCACGCGAGGAACGGCAATGACGGGACTCGTCAAGAGCATCGATCATGAATCCCGGCGGATCGTTTTCTCGCAGGATGGCGGCCCGGTCCGGCAGTTCGTTTACACGCGATGGGCCACCTACTGGCAGGACCGTTCGGAGACTCCGATCTCACTTCTCAGCGCAGGCACGAGAATCCGAACGACTCTCCACAATCCACTCTTCGGGCCAGATTTCGTCACCCGGATTGTCCTGCTGAACCAACGAGGGTGAGTCATGAATCCAAAACGCAGGAAGAGCGCATCAACATCATGAACACAACATCCCGATCCACACAAAGCGGCCGGAGTCTCCTCCGCGGAATTTCCTCCCATATTGTCTGCGTCTTGCTCACCACCTCAATGGCAGCGCTTGAGGTTTGAAGACGACTCGCCCTACCTTGCCAACTCGTGACTCAACATGCATGAGAGCGTCATCTCAGCATACCAATAAAAAGCCCATCAGAGATCGCTCTCTGATGGGCTCATTGAACCAATCAAGTTCTCAACTCTCTCACTTAGCGACGGCCATGGCCGCCAAAATCGATATGAAACCCCGGCGAGCTAATATGAACGGAGCTACGCCCGTTGCCATGGCTATATCCATGGCCGGAGCTGTGCCCGTTGCTGTGGCCGGAACCATTTCCGCTGCCGTGGCTGGAACCATGACCGGAGCTATGGCCACCACCATGACTGTTTCCATGGCCGGAACCATGCCCATTGCCGTGGCCGGAGCTATGGCCGCCGCCATGACTGTTTCCATGGCCGGAGCCATGCCCGTTGCCGTGGCCGGAACCATGACCGGAGCTATGCCCGTTGCCATGACTGGAATGATGATCTCCAGCCTGCAGTGCGGCGGGAGTGAAGAAGACGAAGCTGGCGGTAATCGACAGGATGGGGATGATCCTTTTCATATTGAGTTGTTTTTGGGTTTGAGTTTTTGCCGACGAAAAGCGGTATGTAGGACTGACGAGGTTCTGTCGCGCTTATTCAGTTGATTCCGCTTTTATGAAAAATTCATTTTGTTCTTCATCACACTCGCGCCACGAACTTGACCTATGAGCACACAAGACCACTCCTTATCTAAATCCAAATCCTGCGGTTCCTGCGAGCACGGTCATGACGACACGCCTCTTCCACAGGGGGCTCTCGTCATCGCTTCGGGGATTCTCACCGGCATCGGTCTGATCTTGCATTGGACCCACGCAGGCCCCGGCTGGCTCACCATCGCCGCCTTCGCCGCTGCCACTCTCGCGGGAGGTGCCCTCGTCTTTCCCGCTGCCTTGGGAGCCTTGAGAAAACTCCGGCTCGACATCAACGTCCTCATGACCGTCGCGGTCATCGGCGCGTGGATCATCGGAGAATATGCCGAAGCCGCCAGTGTCGTCTTTCTTTTCGCTCTCTCGGAACTGCTCGAATCCTGGGCGGCGGGACGTGCCCGGCGAGCTGTCGATGCCTTGCTGAAGCTCTCACCCCCAACCGCCCTCGTCCGCTTGCCCGATGGATCCGAAAAAGAAACCCCGGTCGAGGAAGTCGAAGTCGGGACCGAAATCCTGATCAAAAGCGGCAGTCGCATCCCCCTCGATGCCGAAGTCATCTCGGGAAGTTCCAGCGTCAATCAGGCCCCCATTACCGGGGAGTCCTTGCCCGTCGAGAAACAGGCCGGTGACACGGTTTACGCGGGCACGGTGAATGGCGAGGGCTCGCTCGTCGTCCGGGTTTCCAAACCGGCCGCCGCCTCCACTCTGGCACGCATCATCCAACTCGTGGGAGAGGCTGAGGAAAACAAACCGCCGACCCAGCGTTTCGTGGACCGTTTCGCGGCGATCTACACGCCGGCGGTCTTTATCCTCGCGATTCTCGTGGCGCTCGTCCCGCCGCTGATGTTCGGACAACCGTGGCAGTTCTGGATCTACCGGTCTCTCGTCTTGCTGGTCATCGCCTGTCCCTGCGCTCTCGTCATCGCGACGCCTGTCAGTATTGTCTCCGGCCTCACCGCCCTCGCCCGTCGTGGCGTCCTCGTGAAGGGAGGAGTGCATCTCGAGTCGGTCGGAAAACTCCGTGCGCTCGCCGTCGACAAGACCGGCACCATCACCCAGGGAACACCGAAGGTTGTCGGGATCGTTTCACAGTCCGCTCTCTCCGAGGATGAAATCCTTGCCCGGGCCGCCGCCATCAACAGTCATTCCGAACACCCCATCGCCATCGCCATCACCGAGGCGGCACGGGCGAAGGGCTTGGCGATACCGCCCATCGAGAACTACGTTTCCATCACCGGGCGCGGCGCCACGGCGACAATAGCAGGTCATCCCCATTTCATCGGAAACCACAAATTGACGCATGAGACCGGCCTCTGCGGTCCCGGGATCGAAGGCATTCTCTCCTCCATTGAGGAAAAAGGGCAGTCCCTCGCCGTGATCGGCCACGAGCCACACAAGGGATGTGACGGAGAGATCCTTGGCATCATTGCCATCGCCGATATTCTGAGGCCCGAGGTGGTCGAGGCGCTACGCCAGATCCACTCGGCTGGAATCGAGGAGGTCATCATGCTCAGCGGCGACAACCAGCGGACCGCCTCCACCATCGCCAAACAAGCGGGCATCGACGAGGCATTCGGCGATCTCCTGCCGGAGAAAAAAGTCGATCACATCCGCCGTCTCGTGGAAAAATATCGTCACGTCGGCATGATCGGTGACGGGGTGAACGACGCGCCCGCCCTTGCCATCGCCTCTGTTGGATTTGCGATGGGTGCGATCGGCAGTGACACGGCGATCGAGACTGCCGACATCGCCTTGATGAAGGACGACCTGCGCAAGGTCGCCGAAACGGTCCGCATCGGGCGACGCACTGTCCGCATCATTCAGTTCAACGTGGCCTTTGCCCTCTCCATCAAGGCGCTTTTTCTCACCCTCGCGTTCCTCGACATGGCAGGACTCTGGCTCGCCATTCTCGCGGACACGGGAGCGACCCTGCTGGTGATTTTGAATTCCCTCCGTCT
>JAGRPC010000040.1 GCA_020439925.1 Verrucomicrobiia bacterium
TCGATCGAGCAGGATGCGGACCTCGTCGGTCTCCTCATGCGACCGGAGTACTACGCGGACGACGAGGACGACCGCGAAAGCAAGTTTGGCGAAGCCGAGTTCATTATCGCCAAGCAGCGGAACGGTCCCACTGGAGAAGTGCCGCTGACTTTCGAAAAGGCCTTCATGCGCTTCGAAAACCGGGCAAAGAGCGCGGACGAGTGAGTCCCTTCAGTCGAACTCACCTGTTCGGAGAGGAAAGAGGGTGAGGAGGATCACTCGACCCTCTTTTGTCCGCCGGAATGAAGCCTTTCTGGCCGACTGACGGCGGTGTGTCGGAAGCACGAGAGGCTTTGGCAGTCCATTATCTTGAAATTCGAGATTTATCTAAGAAATCTTGATTTTTGAACTTGCCGAAAGAGATCTTCGGATAATATAATGGATAGGCTTTTATTTTCTTAAATATGAAAATTATAAGCAACTCAGGGAAGCGGTTTTGATTTTCAATAGAAGCAATAGTTTCACTCCTGTCTTAGAAGATGATCATCCCGATCAAGCCATGGTTGGACCTCGCGAATGGGAAGGGGACTCAGGTTCCTCTTCGACGCATGCATGCGTCGCCCGCCGGGCTCGCCCTGTCATCGGGCTGGGGAGATCTGTGGAATGCGGACCGTGACGTGATTCGCTTTGAACTTGAACGGGGATTCCCCACTGAGAACATGGAATTTTACCACGAACCCATCCTCGGTCGGGAAATACTGGCGGCGATGGCGCCGCTCGAAGGGAAACAGATCTTCGATGGCACTCTGGGTGGTGGCGGGCACTCTGAGCTC
Source organism: Verrucomicrobiia bacterium (assembly GCA_020439925.1). Classification (GTDB taxonomy): domain Bacteria; phylum Verrucomicrobiota; class Verrucomicrobiia; order Verrucomicrobiales; family DEV007; genus Arctic95D-9. Next base: position 813 of record JAGRPC010000040.1, read on the forward strand.
TTTCTGCGCCACGGTGCGCATGTCATCGGCTGCGATCAGGATCAGGCCGCCCTCGACTACGCAAGTGCCCGTCTAGCGGGGTTTGGCGACGCCTTTCTGCCCGTGCGGGGAAATTTTCGGGATCTCGACGGGTTGCTTGCGGGCCTGGGGATTGGGCAGGTCGACGGGATTCTTCTTGACCTGGGGGTCTCCTCCAAGCAGCTCGATGACCCTCTTCGAGGGTTTTCCTTCCGCGAGGATGGTCCTCTCGACATGCGTATGGATGACCGCGCCGCCTTTTCGGCCCGTGACCTGGTCAATTCGTGGGAGGAAGAAGAGTTGACCCGTATTTTTCGGGAATATGGCGAGGAGCGCCATGCCGCTCGGGCCGCTCGAGCCATTGTCAAGGCGCGTGCCGAAGAGGAGATTGCCACGACGCTGCAGTTGGCATCGATCGTTTCACGAGTGGTGCCGAAGGTTTCTGGCAAACATCCGGCCACCCGTGTCTTCCAGGCGATCCGTATTGCGGTCAATGGCGAGCTTGAAGCGCTGGAAACGGCCCTCGAGAAATCAGTGGACCTGCTCGCGTCCGGTGGTGTGCTTGCCATCCTGACCTTCCATTCGCTCGAGGATCGCATCGTCAAGCGCTTCATGCATCGCCGGAGCAGTCCATTTGTCGATCGGCCCGAATGGCCCGAGCCGCGGCCGAATCCTGAATTCGCCTTTCACCTTCCTGTCAGGAAGGCGGTCGAACCGAGTGAAGAGGAGCAGCGACGCAATCCTCGTTCGCGGAGCGCGAAGTTGAGGATTGCGGTGAGAGTGTCCTGACAAGAACTCAAAATGGAAAAACGGAATCGATACAAGCATAGCGTCGGGGGATTCATGGTCCTTCGGCTCATTCTTGCCGCCGGGCTCCTGCTGGGGGCCGGTGCGGGTTTTGTTTATGTGCGAAACGGGCATGTGCTCAAGGGTGACGAGATTGGGAGGATCGAGCGCGAGATCGGGGCTCTTGACCAGGAAATCGAGTTGTGGGAACTCCGCATTGCGGCCGTGCGCGACCGCCAGGAGCTATCCCGGCGTCTCCGCTGGGTGCAGAGCGACCTTGCGGATATTGACCTTTCGAAGGTGATCGAGATCAAACCTGAGCAACCTGCCGGTGCGCCGGTGGCGAGTGTTTACTGAACCGACCATGCTGGACCGAGGATTGAAAACAAGGCTGGTGCTGGGGTGTTTTGCCCTCGTTTCCGTCCTTTCGTTGCTGAGTGTCAGGTTGTTCCACATTGAAGCCTTTCGCAGCGATTCACTTGCCGCGCAGGCGCGCGATCACTACGAGGACGAGGAAAAGCTTCCGGCCCGACGCGGGCGTATCTACGATCGTTCCGGCGAACTCCTGGCCCGGAGCCAGACGGTCTACTCGCTGGAAATTGATCCCTATCACCTTCGCGACCCCCTCCTTGCCTGCATTGCTCTCGGGGAACGTGACAAGGTGTCGCCCCAGGCGGTGAGAAAGCAGTTTCTTCCCGAGGAACTGTCGGGTCTCTATCTTGAATACGTCTCGGAGGTCGCCGGCAGGATCTTCGATACCCCGAAGCATGAAATCGCGAGGAAACTGAAGGCGTCGAGCGGTGGTCCGGTCGTGGTGGCGAAAAACATCGAGGACGACTTTGCGCGGCAAATCGAAAAGATTATCGACACGAAAAAGCTGGGTGGAGTGGTTCTTCGTGCGGGGGAGCGTCGGTATTATCCGAGTCCGCTGTCGCTGACGCAGGTGATCGGGTATGTCGATGAAGACGGTCACGGGGTCGCGGGTATCGAAAAGGTTTTCGACGAGGACATGCGGGGCGTTGACGGTATTCGCTACTGTGAACGTGACCGCAGCCGTCGCGAAATTCGTGCCTACCGCGGCCAGCAGGTGGATCCGGTTCCGGGACGTGACGTCTATCTCACCATCGACATGGCCCTGCAGGCGGTCGTGGAGCGGGAACTGGATTCGGTGATTGATCGATACCGTCCGGCCAAGGTCACGGCGGTGTTCCTGGATCCGGTAAGCGGAGAGATTCTTGCCATGGCGAGCCGCCCTCATTTTGACCTCTCGACACGAAAGGGAATCCGCGGGCAGGAGCCGGTGCGCCGTAATCCGGTGATTTCCGACCTCTATCAGCCCGGTTCGACCTTCAAGATCGTCGGATTCGGAGGGGCTTTTGATCGAGGTTTTGCCGATCCTTCCACCGAGGTCGACTGTCACATGGGCAGTTACGAAATGGATGGACACGTTCTCAAAGACCACCATCCCTACGGTCTTCTCACCGCCCGTCTTGCGTTTGCCAAGTCCTCGAACATCGGGGCCTTTCTCCTGAGTCGTTCCTTGAATCGGGATCTCTTTCACCACTATGTGAAGGAGTTCGGATTCGGTGAAAAGACAGGGATCGAATTGAACGCCGAGCATTCCGGCAGGCTCATTCCCGTGGAACGCTGGTCGGCGACTTCGTTCTCGAGCCAGGTAATGGGTTACGAGGTCGCCGTGACGCCGCTGCAGATGGCAATGGCCTGTTCGGTAGTCGCCAATGACGGGCTCTACCAGCCGCCGACCATCGTCAAGGGAACGAGGAAAGACGAACGCGGAGCCGAACTTGTGAAAGGTGAAAGCAAGGAGGCCCGTAGGGTGATCAGTGAAAAGGCGGCGCACCAGTTGCAGCAGTGCATGATCGAGGCAATGACGGATCACGGCACCGGCACCAAGGGTGATCTGCCAGGCTACAGTGTCGCAGGCAAGACGGGTACGGCGCGCAAGCACGTCGAGAACGTGGGATACGTGAACGGACTCTATATCGCTTCGTTCATGGGTTTCCTGCCGTCAGAGAATCCCCGCCTCCTCGGGCTCATCGTCATCGACGAACCCAAGGCCTCGGGAACCCTTGTCTACGGTGGGGCGGTGGCCGCTCCGGTCTTCAAAGCGATTGCCGCGGACGCGGTGAAGATCCTTGGCATCGAGCCCGACCAACCGGAGGAGCTCGAATCTGTGCCCTCCGTGCCGCTCGCTGCGGCTGCCAATGCCGGCGGGACGAAGAAACCATGAAACTTTCCGACCTCATCGAATCCATTCATGTGCGTTCTGTCGCGGGAACGCTGGAGACGGACGTGACCGGTGTGTTTCACGATTCGCGACATGTGGTCGGCGGTGGCGTCTTCTTCGCCCTGAAAGGGCAGGGGGTCGACGGGCATCAATTCATCCAATCGGCCATCGACAACGGGGCGGTTGCAGTTGTCTCGGAACTCCCGAATCCGGCGGAGTTTGTCGCAACCTGGATCCAGGTTCGTGATGCCCGTTCGGCGATGGCGAAGGCTGCGGCGAATTTTTACGGACATCCCAGCCACGCATTTCCCGTGGTGGGGGTCACCGGCACAAACGGGAAGACGACGACGGCTTATCTCGTCCACCATCTCATGCAATCTATCCTGCGCCGTGCCGGGCTGATGGGAACGATCCAGTATTCCACGGGCGACCGCCTCCTTCCGGCGACGCACACCACGCCGGAGTCGATCGAGGTCCAGCGACTGCTTCGCGAGATGGTCGACTCGGATTGCCGCGGCGTGGCCATGGAGGTTTCCTCTCACGGTCTTTCGCTCCACCGGGTCACCGGGGTGGCTTTCGATGTCGGGATCTTCACCAATCTGACCCAGGATCACCTCGATTTCCACGGAACGATGGAGGATTACTTCGCCGCCAAGTGCCGCCTCTTCGAGCAGATGGATGCGGAGACGGCCAAGACGGGAACGGCGATCATCAACCTCGACGATGTCTATGGAGACCGCCTCATGAAGGCACGTTTCGAGCGTATCCGTCGACTCACCTATGGGCGGAGCGCCAATGCGGACTTCCGCGCGTCGGATATCCGCTCGGATTTCAACGGTACGCAATTCAAGCTCACCTTCCGCGAGCGGCAGTTTCTCGTTCGGATTCCGCTGATTGGATCCTTCAATGTATCGAACGCCGTTGCGGCGATCGCCTCGGGTTGGGCGATCGGTCTCAATCTGCGTGAGGTGGTGGCGAATATGGCCTCGGCGCCCCAGGTTCCGGGACGCCTCGAGGTGGTGGGTGACCGCCAGACGAATTACCGGGTGTTCGTCGACTACGCCCACACGCCGGACGCGATCACCAATGTGCTCGAAACGCTTCGCGCCCTTGAGCCGAACCGCATCATCACGGTCTTTGGTTGTGGGGGTGACCGTGATTCCACGAAGCGTCCTCTCATGGCGGCGGCGGCCGAGTCGGGCAGCGAGCTCTGCATTCTCACCTCGGACAATCCCCGCAGCGAAGAGCCACGGAAGATCCTCGCCGATGCCGAGAGAGGGTTCCTGCGTGGGGGGCACTTGATCATCGAAGACCGCCGCGAGGCGATCCGGCGCGCCATCAATGAAGCGGGCGAGAGAGACATCGTTCTTATCGCCGGAAAGGGCCACGAGACCTACCAGGAGATCAACGGCGTGCGGCATGATTTCGACGACCGGCGGATCGCGGCCGGATTCATCGCCCGCAAGGCGGAAGGAGGTATGGCATGAGAGAGCTTTCCCTTTTTCAGATCGCCGAATGGATGGACGGAGCCCTGATCCAGGGGGTCCCGGCCGAAAAGGTGAATCGCGTTTCGACGGATTCCCGCAAGGCGGGAGAAGGGGATCTCTTCTTCGCCCTCAAGGGGGAAAAGTTCGACGCACACAAGTTTCTCGGGGAGGTTGGAGATGCCGGAGTTTCCGCGATGGTTGTGAGCAGTCTTCCGATCGAGACGGAGTCCTTCGCCGGTGGAATCATCCGGGTCAAGGATACCCTGCGCGCCCTTCAATCCCTTGCTTACCACCACCGGCAGTCTTCCGAGGGGCTCTTCGTCACGGGAATCACGGGAAGCAACGGAAAGACCTCGACAAAGGATTTTCTCAAGTCGGTCCTGTCCCTCGCCGGAGCGGTCAACGCCACTTCGGGAAACCTCAATAATCACATCGGACTGCCCCTCACGATCCTCTCGGGGACGGAGGACGACCGGCATGCCGTCTGGGAGATGGGGATGAACCATGTCGGTGAGATCGGCGTGCTGGCGGACATCGCCAATCCCAATGCTGCCGTGATCACGAACATTGGAACCGCTCACATCGAGCATCTCGGCTCACGCGAAGCGATCGCCGAGGAAAAGGCGAGTCTTGCCGAGGCGGTGTCGGCAAACGGTTTCTGCGCGATGCCGGAGACCGATGACTTCTATGGGTTTGTCAGGGAAAGGGTTCGCTGTGCGATGGTTCCGGTCGGAATCGGCTGCGGCGTGGTCCGGGCCGAAAACCTCGTTGCCGACGCGGACGGGAGGATGCGTTTCGATTTGGCCAGCGATACCGGGCCTGCCGTCCCGGTCTCCCTTCCGGTTCGCGGTGAACACATGGTGACAAACGCTCTCCTCGCGGCGGCCGTCGGTCTTCGTCGCGGTCTCGACCCGGGGGAAATCGCCGGAGCGCTCGGCGAGGTGAGGCTCACGAAGGGACGTCTCGAGGAAAAGACGGTTCGTGGCATTTCGTTTCTCGACGACAGCTACAACGCCAATCCGGATTCCATGGCCGCGGCCCTCCGCACCCTGCGTTCGGCCAAAGTGGCGGGACGCCGGGTCGCCGTTCTCGGATTCATGGGAGAACTGGGAGAGCACGAACGTTCCGAGCACCTCAACCTGGGGGAACGGGTCGTGGAGAATGGGATCGACATCCTCGTCACGGTTGGAGATCGGGCCTCGCTGATCAACGAAGGTGCGGTTGGTCTTGCGGAAAATCGCAACTTCGCAACCCATGAAGAGGCCAGCGTGTTTCTCCGGGAAATCCTCGCTGCGGGAGACCTCGTCCTCGTGAAGGGGAGCCGGTCCGCCGGAATGGAAAAGGTCATCTCCGCCGTCGCCTGAAGTCATAGCCATGCTCTATTACCTCCATCTGCTGAAAGAAAAGTGGGAGTTCTTCGACTTCCTCAACGTCTTCCAGTATCAGACCTTTCGAGCCGCGGGAGCGGCCCTCACGGCCTTCCTTCTTTCCGTCATCCTTGGTAACCGTGTGATTCTTAAACTCACCTCGCTGAAGATCGGACAACCAATCCGCACGAAGGAAGAGGTGCATCGGCTCGCCGAACTCCATGGAATCAAGACCGGGACTCCCACCATGGGTGGTATTCTCATTGTCGGGTCGGTGATTGTGGCGGCCCTCCTCTGGACCCGCCTGGAGAATCCCTTCATTCACACCCTTGTTTTCGTCACCCTCGCGACGGGCTTCCTCGGCTTTCTGGATGACTGGAAAAAGGTCACGAAAAAGAACTCCAAAGGGGTCAGCAGTCGCTTCAAGCTCGTCTTCCAGTTTGTCGTCGCGGGTATCGCCGTTGGCTACCTCTACTTCCTCCCGACCACCTCGGACTACATCAGCCAGCTCTACCTTCCCTCCTTGAAGTATCCGGTGATCAACGACATGGGGATCTTCACCCTGGTGCTTTTGCCTCTGGTCATTGTGGGTGCGTCAAATGCCGTGAATCTCACCGACGGACTCGACGGACTGGCGTCTGGTTGCACCGTGACGACTGCGCTGGCCTATGGAGCCCTCACCTATGCGGCCGGAAACTTCGTTGCGGCCGATTACCTGAAGGTGCCCTTCCATCCGAGTGCCGGCGAGGTTTCCATCTTCTGCGCCGCCCTCGTCGGTGCCGCCCTCGGCTTTCTCTGGTTCAACTGCCACCCAGCCCGCGTCTTCATGGGAGACACCGGATCGCTCTCCATCGGAGGAATGCTCGGAATGATTGCGATCTGTTGCAAGCAGGAACTCCTTCTCGTCGTGATCGGATTCGTCTTCGTGATGGAAGCGATGTCGGTGATTCTCCAGGTGGCCTCCTTCAAACTCACTGGAAAGCGGATTTTCAAGATGTCGCCCATTCACCACCATTTCGAACTGCTCGGGTGGGAGGAGAGCAAGGTCATCAACCGCTTTTGGATCATCTCCATCATTGCCGCCATGGTCGGACTGCTGACTCTGAAGGTTCGTTAGGATGAATTTCGCCGGAAAGAACATCGCCATTCTCGGGGCGGGCGGCAGCGGTTACGCCGCCGCCGCCCTCGCCCTTTCCTGCGGGGCGAAGGCATCGGTGTTCGATAGCGGAAATCCGGAGAAACTCGCCCCGGCGGTGGCGCGCTTCGACGCGCTGGGGGCACCGCTCACTTGTGGGGAAGCGGCCCTGTCCGCGCCCGGATCTTTCGACTTCACCGTGATCAGTCCCGGCATCGATTCGGCCTGGCCGATTGCGAAAGCGTTCAGCGAGGCTTCCGGCGAACTGATCGGGGAAATCGAATTCGCCTGGCGAGCGGCCGGGGAGGGACGGGCGCCGGTCATCGGGATCACGGGCACCAACGGCAAGACCACCACCACTTCCCTTGTTGCCGAGATGCTTCAGGCGGCGGGAAAGAAGGTGGTCGCCGCCGGTAACATCGGCCTTCCCTATTGTGATGTGGTCAGGTCGGGCGAAAGCTATGACTGGGTTGTCCTCGAACTCAGTTCCTTCCAACTTGAGACGGTCTCGCAGTTTTCTCCAAGGATCGCGGTCTGGATGAATTTTGCGCCGGATCACATGGATCGCTACGCGACCCTAAAAGACTATTTCGACGCAAAATTTCGAATCTTTGAAAACCTATCGCCCGATGCTCTCGCGGTCCACAAACTGGAGTGCGAACTGGATCTTGCGGGGCGTTCCTCCCGGTTCTCGGCCTTCAGCGCAGGAGGGGACTTTTCTTACGAAGGAGGCGCGATCCGTCACCAGAAGAGTGGACGGTCGTTCGATTTCGTTACGGTCGAACTGCAGGGCAAGCACAACGCAGAGAACGTCATGGCGGCGCTGGCGGTGGCCGATGAACTCGGCATCGACTGGGAGTTGGTGGCTCCGGCGATACGTGCATTCCGGGCTCCGGCGCATCGCTGCGAGAAGGTGGCGAGCCTCGGTGGAGTGCTCTTCCTCAACGATTCCAAGTCGACCAACCTCCACTCGCTCGAGAGTGCGCTCAATGGACAGGAAGAACCTGTCATCCTTATCGCCGGCGGCAAGAACAAGGGGCTCGATTTTGCCGAACTCCGCGAGGTGGCAGGGCGAATGGTGCGTGAGTGCATTTGTATCGGCGAGATTTCCGGGCACATCGCGTCGGTGTGGAAGGGTGCGGTACCCTGCCGCTCAGCGATGAGCGTGGAGGAGGCCGTTCTCATGTCTCGCACGATCGCCCGCCCCGGAGAGATCGTCCTGTTCTCGCCCGGTACTTCCAGTTTCGACATGTTCACCGGCTATGAAGCGCGAGGTCAGGCCTTCCGGGACGCCGTCCTCGCCGGGGCCACCGCCTGAGCCGAGCGCGACAACTTTTTTGACCCACCCACAACCAACGACACCATGAGCAACAGAAGAAGAAACCGCCGCACCGCGAAGGGAGCCCGCCAGGGCCTTTTCAACCGCGCCCGCGTCCAGACCCGCCTCGCCGCGAACATCACGGAGGAGCAGGACTGGTACCTCGACACGCCTGATGTGCGCCTCACGCGCATCTTCATGGTCGTGATTCTCCTGCACCTGATCGCCGTTGGAGGCATTTTTGCCTTCAAGATGGTCGACAAGGCATCGGCCACCAGTTCGGTGAAGATCAGTTCAGCCCTTCATGAGCCCGCCGTGGCCCTGCAACAGGCCCGGGAAACCGCCGCCGCCGTGCCGCCGGTGCAGGCGGCTGCTGCGGAAGTTCCCGCACGCCAGCCGGTTCCCGCACCGCTCCGTCCCGACCCCTCGAAACCGCAGTATCGCGTCCAGGCGGGAGATACCCTGCCGGAAATCGCGAAGCGTCTCGGGGTCTCTCCGGAGGCGCTTCGCGCGAAGAACGCGATCATGTCGGACCATGAACTTTATGCGGGACGCTACCTCGATATTCCCGGACCCGGCGACGCGTCCGCCGCTAAACCGGCTTCGGCTCCGGTCGTTGCTCAGCCTGTCGCGCAGCCCGCTTCCGCTCCGGCTCCCCAAACTGGAAAGGCCTCTGTCTACGAGGTGAAGGGAGGAGACACTCCCTGGGCAATCGCCCGGAAGTTCAACGTGCCCTTCAACAAGCTGATGAGCGAGAACGGGATCACCAACCCGCAATCCCTCCAGATCGGTCAGAAGCTCCGCATCCCGGCCTCGAACTGAGATCGCCAGCAGATTATTCATCCCTGTCTTGTTGCCTCCCATGCATCGGAAAAGCGCCGTCCTTCTTCTGTCCTCGGTGTCGTTTCTCGTCATCGTTGGTTTTGTCATGCTCGTGAGCACCTGCGTCTTCAGTGCGCAGGCCTCCGAGATCGACGGTTACCGCGAGGCCAAGAGGCAGGCGGTGTCACTGGTGATCGGCATCGGTGTGCTCTGGGCGGCGGCGATGATCGACTATCGGTTCTGGAAACGTCACGTCTGGTTCGTTCTGGGTGCGGTCTGCTTTTTCCTCGCCCTCTGCTTCCTGCCCGGTGTGGGGCTCGAGGTAAACGGGGAACGTCGGTGGATCGGAGCGGGCCCCTTGCGGGTGCAGCCTTCGGAGATGGCAAAAATCGCGGTGGCGGTATTCCTCGCCTACTGGTTCTCCCGATACCCCGACTGTGGTAAGGACCCGGTGAGAGGATTCCTCCTCCCCTTGTGTATCGTGGCGATGCCTCTTTCCCTCGTCCTTTTCGAGGTCGATATCGGCACGACCGCGGTGCTTTCGGTGACCAGTCTTCTGGTTCTTTTTGTGGCCGGGGTCGACTGGAAATATCTCTCCAGCGTGGTCATGGCCGGGGTTATCACGTTCCTCGGAATGTTAAGCTATGCACCTAACCGGATGGAGCGGATCATGGCCTTTCTCGATCCCGAGGAGCATCGTCTCGGCGCCGGGTTCCAGCAGTGGATTTCGCTGATGGCCCTCGGTTCAGGCGGCATGAGTGGCCGGGGAATCGGGGAAGGGCGCCTCAAGATGCTTTACATGCCCTTCGCCCAGACGGACTTCATCTTTCCCATGATCGGCGAGGAGATGGGGCTGGTCTGCACGCTTCTCGTGGTGCTCGCTTTCATCACCGTCGCGGTTTGTGGTTTTGTCATCGCCTTTCATGCCCCCGATCGTTTCGGAGCGCTTCTTGCGATCGGGCTTGTCACCTGCATCTGTCTCCAGGCCTTCGTGAACATCGGGGTGACCACCTCGATCCTACCCAACAAGGGCATTCCCCTTCCGTTCGTCAGCTACGGCGGGTCTTCCCTCGTCATGGGGCTGTTTGCCGTGGGTGTGCTGGTGAATATCTTCCGCCAGGGGCGCGGACCGGAGGAGAAGCGCGAATGGGTCAACCGTAGCCGCATCACTCCACGGGGAGTGTGAAGGAATCGGCTGGCTAAACCACGATTCCGTCAGGAGGGTGGCGGTTTTCCGGTAGAATCGATCCTTTTCAAGAGGGAGGGAAGGGCTCATCCTCCCCCGATGAAGATGGGTTTTCTGGCAGGATTCGTCTGCCTCCTTGTTGCCACCGTTGCCTCCTCTGGCGAGAGTCGCCTCTACGTCGGCACCTACACCAGAGTCGAGGGGTCCCGCGGCATTTACCGAGTTGATTTCGAAGGGGGAAAACTTGGTGAGCCAGTGCTCGCGGGGGAGATGGAGAACCCGTCGTTTGTCGCCCTCTCGAAATCGGGGAAGCATCTTTATGCCGTCTCTGAGGTGGGAGGGGCGGATGGAGGGCGTGTCGTCTCCTGGCGGGTGCGTGAATCCGGAGCGCTCGAAAAGCTCAACGAGCGCGCCACGGGAGGTAACGGGCCTTGCCATCTCTCCTTGTCTCCCGACGGCGACACCCTCGTCGTGGCCAACTACGGAGGTGGCAGCGTGGCCTCCTTCCGGGTGGAAGGCGATGGTTCGCTTTCGGAACGAATCTCTTTCCACCAGCACCAGGGCAGCAGCGTTGATCCGAAGCGGCAGAAAGAACCTCACGCGCACTCCGTCAACTTTTCTCCGGACGGGCGATTCGTATACGCGGCCGACCTCGGGACAGACCGGATCTACCGCTACCAGACCGCTGCCGACGGAACGATCTCCCCGGCCGGGGAGACCAGGGTCGATTCCGGATCGGGTCCGCGGCATTTCACCTTTCGTCCGGATGGAAGCTTCGCTTACGTCATCAACGAACTCACACGCACCATCACCGCCTTCCGCGCGAGTGACGACGGATCTCTCGATTCGTTCCAGACAATCAGCACGTTGCCCGATGAGGCGGCTCCGGCAGGGTCCACCGCCGAGGTTCTAGCCCATCCCTCGGGGCGGTTCCTCTACGGCTCGAACCGGGGACACGACACCATTGCCGTTTTCCGGATCGATCCGGAACAGGGAACCCTGATACGGGTGGAAAACGAGTCTGTCAGGGGAAAGACGCCCAGGGGCTTCGTGCTTTCGCCCGATGGAAAGTGGCTCCTTGCAGCCGGGCAGCAATCCGGGACGATCGCCGCCTTCTCGATCGATCCGGGGACCGGAGCGCTGGACTTCACCGGATCCGAGATCCGCGTGGATAGTCCGGTTTGCCTCCGCTTTCAGCCGAATTGAGAACTACCACCCTCCCCAGCATGCTCCGGATCGGAATTGTCGGCCTCCTGCAGGAATCTAACACCTTCATCGAGGCACGGACGACACGGCGTCATTTTCAGGAGGATCTCCTTCTCCGTGGCGAGGCGATCCGGGAAGCGATGGCGGGTGCTCCGCACGAGGTCGGCGGTTTTTTCGAGGAGCTTGGCAAGGTCGGATCCGAGGTGGTCGCCGTCCCTCTCTTCCTCGCCCGCGCCCTTCCCTACGGGGTGATTGATCGGGGCGCCTTCGAGGAGTTGGTAGGCGAACTGCTGGAGAGCGTGGCAGGCGCAGGTCACCTCGATGGAATCCTGGCTGCACCCCACGGCGCCACGGTCGCCGAGGGTCATCCGGATGCGGATGGCTATTGGCTGGGCGCATTGCGACGGGCAATCGGCGCGGAGATGCCCGTGATCGCGACTCTCGATCCTCACGCGAATCTCTCCCCGGAAATGGTGGCGGCAACGACTGCCCTCGTGGCTTACTGTACGAATCCCCATCTCGACCAGCGCGAAACAGGACGGCGGGCGGCTCGTCTCCTCCTCGACACCCTGCGAGGAGAAATCAGGCCGGTGCAGGCCGCCGTCTTTCCCTCTATGGCCATCAATATTCGGGTCCAGAATACCTCGGAGCCGCCACTCTCGCTGTTTTGCGAGGAGGCCGCAATTTTGGCTTCGAAGGAGGGGATTCTCAGCCATTCGCTGCTCTTCGGATTTCCCTACGCCGATGTTGCCGAAATGGGTTCTTCCGTGCTCGTCGTCGCCGACGGCGATCCGGTGCTTGCGCGAGACACCGCCGCGGCCATGGCGTCGCGAATGTGGGAGAGGCGCGAGGAATTCGAGCCCGTCCAGCTCGATGTCGGGGCTTCCCTTGCCGAGGCACGCTCTCGTGAGGCGCGACCGGTGGTCCTGCTGGACATGGGTGACAATGTCGGAGGAGGTTCACCGGCGGACAGCACCGCGATTGTCCAGGCCTGGTTTCGGGAAGGGGCCGAGGGACGCCTTTTTATCTGCCTGCACGATCCGTCCGTCGTTCGAGCTGCCGTGGCCGCCGGTACGGGAGGCGTCATCGAAGGAAGGGTCGGTGATTCGCGTGAGCCTGTCGTCGGAAATTTCCGTGTTCGCTCCCTTCACGAAGGGACCTTCTTCGAAAGCGAGGCTCGCCACGGGGGATTCTCCGTCTTTGACCAGGGACAGACGGCTGTGCTCGAGAGGGAAGGCACCGGTCTCGTGATCCTCGCAACGAGCCTGAGAATGGCTCCCTTCAGTCTCGCCCAGTTGACTTCCTGCGGTCTCGATCCGACGGAATTCGACTGGATTGTAGCCAAGGGGGTGATCGCTCCGATGGCAGCCTATGCCCCGGTGGCCAGGGGAGGATTCGTCCATGTCGATTCTCCCGGCGTGACTCGCGCGGACATGACGAAGCTGGATTACGTCTACCGTCGGCGACCGATGTTTCCGTTCAAGCGTTGAGCAGGGTTCACGGAACGACCGTGACCTCAAACCGCCCCCGCCATCTTTCTTCCCACCCAGAAGAGGGTCAGAAGGAAAACGATGCCTCCGATCCATACGGGATGGGCCCAAAGCCGGAGACGGCGTTCGACCGGTTCGGGCTCGGGGAGGGCGGCGATCCGGGCGACGAGCGGGGCAGGATCGGGAGTGGAGAGCATTTCTCCACGAGTCAGTCTTGCGATCTCGTCGAGGACATCGTGGCGCGCAGGTTCGCCGATCCGCTCCAGGGTCGTTCCCTGCACGGCGAGCGAGGTTTCGAGGGTTCCGCCGTTCTCGGCGCAGGTCATGGTGAGACGGTGTTCCCCGGGTTCCGAAGGGGTGAAGGTGCCGGTGAAGAGGCCCCATTGTTCTTCGCCGCCAGGCTGGAGCCGAACGGTTTCGATGCGGCCCGAGGGCGAGGCGATCTGCACAACCACGGTGGCGGCCTGGAGCGGTTCTCCGCCGACGCTCATGACGTTGGCGTTGAGGGTCAGGGTGTCACCGGATCGCGGTCGGTCGGGAGAGTAGAAAAGGCGCATGCGCTCGTCGCTGGCCATGTTGCGCTGGTAGGCCATCCAGCGGGCGACCTGGCCCCAGAAGCGGTAGTGGTACTTGTCCTCGACTCCCTTCCGCCAGCGCCACGCCCCGTCGGTGCCCATGAAAAGGATTTTTCCGGTGCCGTAGGTCTTCGTGACGATGAGGGGGATGCGGCCGTGTCGGTTGGTTTCGGAGCTGTGGGTCGCGAGAACCTCCGATCCGGCCTTGGCCCGGACGACGCCCGCATACCACTGGAAGCCCGGGAGCGATGCCCAGACGTTGGCGTTGGCGTTCTCGGTATCCTCGAGGCGGGTAAGAAGACTGCGGGCGCCCAGTTCGGTCAGTTCGAATTGCCCGGGAGTGGCAGAACCCCATCCGCGTGGCTGGGCGGGATCGAGTTGCACCGGAAAAAGGTCGGCGAGCTCGGTGTCGAGGAGACTGAGTTGGTGGCCACGGAATCCGGGGAGAAGGACGAGGCCGGCGGCCTGCGAGGCAACCTGGTTCTTGAGCGCTGTGACTTGTTCGGCATTGAGCTGCCCTTCGGTAAGCCCGACGTCCCCGAGGACGATGACGTCATAGGCAGAGAGTTCCTCGGGAGCCGGGAAAGCCTGCAGATAGCCCGGACCTCCGCCGAGAGCCGGAATGTCAGGGTGGAAGAGGAGGCAACGAACCTCGACCCCGGGATCACGCTCGAGAGCGTTCCGGAGATAGCGGTATTCCCAGCGGGGATAGGATTCGATGAGAAGCACCCGGAGTTGTTCCTTTCGGATGGCGATGGGAGCGGTGAGGGTGTTGTTGTCGCTGTCGTGTTCCTCGTCCGAGGTGGGCAGGGTGAGGGTGAGTTCGTAGTCTCCTTCTTCCTGGGGCGTCCAGAGGAGGGTATCCTGGAGGCGTCCCATCGCCGGGATGGTGACGTCCCCGGTGAGGACCTCGCCGGTGTTCGTACGAATCTCAAGGGTGGCGGTATGGTTGCGGGGCAGTGCGCTTGTCAGGGTGAAAGGCAAGCGCACGGGTTTGCCGACGAGACCGAAGGTGGGCACGTCGAAGGCGGTGACCGCAAGATCGGGCAGTCGGGTTTCACTGCCCGTGGGGACGGTGAAAACGGGGATTCCTTCCATGCGGAGGCGGGTCGCGGCGCGGGATGGGGGCTCCCCGGTATTCCAGTCGCCATCGGAGATGAGAACGACCGCAGCGAGCTGGGATTCGCGGTCGAGGACGCGAGATAACGCTCCGCCGAGATCGGTGCCGTCGCCCGGAGCTGCTTCACCGGATGCGGAAAAACTCTCGATCTTGACTTCGTAGGCCTCGTCGAGACTACTCCAAGCTTCGGGGGTGACGAGCGATTCCGCCAGACTGGCGCGCGTGCCCGGCGGTGCGGCCGGCGCATCGGGAACGGGGACGTCTTCGGTCGCCATGCTCCCGGAGATATCGCGAAGCACCACGACGACGGGATGGGTGTCGGGTCGATAAGTCTCGCGCCATTCGGGCTGGTTGAGAGTGAGTCCGACAGCGGCGACGGCGAGGAGCCGGAGAATCTCGAGAAATGCGGTCGAGCCGGAGTACGCGCTGCGTTTCCAGATGAGGAAGGAAAACACCGCGGTGGCGAGGAACATGACGAGGGCGAAGACCACCGTCGTCGGGGTCCAGGCAAAGGTCAGTTCGCTCTCGGTGAGATTCACGGGATCGGGGAAAGAGGGTCAGGTCGCGGACTTGAGAGGGTTGGGTGTCTCTCCCTCGGCGCGAGGAGGAAGGCAAAGGACCGCTTCGACGAGGAGAGCGAGGGCCATGGCAACCAGAAACGCACGCCAGACCTCGGAGGCGAGGGAGGAGCCGCTGCCCACTTCATCGTCGATACGGCGATAGTCGACCCCGGCGAGGAGCGTCTCGAGCGCTTCGGAGGTGAGAACACGGGGATCGTCCTCCGACTCGGGACGGTTGAGAGCGAGCAGCCGAGTCTCGCCTCCCGCCGGGCCGGATTCCCAGGCTCCCGCAGCGAGGCCGGGGGAAACGGGCGCTCCGTCCGGATCGAGCCCGTCGAGGAGACGGACTTCCGGGTCGTCGCCGAGCACGCCTTTCCCGGCAACGAGGGATCGCGCCTTTGAAACCGCATTGGCCCCGGCTTCGAGGGCACGATGCACCATCACAAAAAAGGCCACTCCTTCGGTGGCGAGATTCGAATGATCGGCGCGGGGCAGGGTACCCCAGAGGTAAACCGAGCCGGAGCTGCTTCCGCTGGAGCCTTCCCCGGCCTCGGTGACGACGCGGGCGATCATGGTGTGGTCGTCTTTCAGCCTGAGCAGGGGAAGGATTTCCCCGGAAAAGGCACGTGTTTTGAAAACGCCGAGTTCCGCGACCGGAAGCGGAGCACCGCTGCGGGTATTCGCGAGGAGGCCGGTCTCGGTCCTCCACCAGTCGACGGGAAGCGGTTCCTCGCTTCCGCCGATCCAGTCGCCCCATTTCACTCCGAAAAGCCCGGCCCCTCCTTCGTCCGACGGAGGAAGAAGCACGAGACTTCGCCCGGATGCGACATGCTGCTGAAGGAGAGTGGCATCGGCGCTCCCGGATTGAGGGAGGGGGGCGTGCCAGAAGAGGAGGGCGGTCTCTTGCCACGGCACCTGGGCGACGGCATTGGATGGCAGGACCAGGGCCTCGCAGGTCGTGCCGGGTTCCGTGGGGGACGCTGCAGCCGCACGAATGGCCTCGGCGGAGAGGGGATCGTCGCTGAGAATGACCGTCTTGCGGGGGGCGGGTTCGTCGAACACAAAAAACGCGGTGTTGTCGGCGGGATTGTCGTCGGCGGGAAGGTCGAGGCGTCCCCAGCCACGCTCATTTCCGGGACTCAGGGGAAGACTGTGGCCGAGCAGGACCAGTTCAGGTCCGGAGACACGGAAGTTCTCCACGGTCCTGGTTCCATTGATCGTGAACTCGACAGGTACTTCGGAGTCACCACTTTCCGCCCCCGGCCCCTGCCGTTTCAGGACGAGGTCGAGGACCAGACGCCAACCCTCGGGAGCCCGCTGTCGCTTCGCCTCACGGATGGCGAGCGAGAGATTCTCCTGCTCGATTCCGGGAAACGCGAGGAGGAAGAGGCGAAGGCTCTCGCGCGCGGCAAGGTCGGCACGGAGCGTTTCCCATTCGCCGGAACCGGGGTTCCAGTCGGACTGACGGAGATCGGAGACGAGCCACATGTCGGTACGGCCCGCTTCCCGAGTTTCCAGGTAGTCGAGGGCCGTGCGCAGCATCGCGGGGATGTTCGCGGCGGTGGCGGTGGCGCCCGTCTCCGGAAGGTCGTTCAGGGCCTGGGCATCTGTCAGGACGATGGGCGAGAGGGTGGCGCTGTCGACGAGGATGATCTCGCTGTGGTGTCCGGTGGTGTCGACGAGCCCGGCAAGTCGTTCGAGAGCGGCGGAGCGCTTCGATTCACCGGTCTCGAGATTGCGTTGCTCCATGCTCGCGGAACGGTCGAGAAGGATGACGAGGGTGTCGGCCTTGCCACCCGCGAGACCGATCCAGCCCCCGGCCAAGGGACGGCTGGCGGCAAAAACGAGGGCCGCGATCGCGAGGACCCGCATCGCGAGGATGAGGAGCTGGCGAAGGCGCGCCAGTCCCTTGGTCATTTTCTTCGCGTCGAGAAGGAACATCATCGCCGCCCAGCGCACGGTGCGGTGACGGTGTTGGTTGATGAGGTGGATGATCACCGGAAGCAACGCCAGGGGCAGCCCGACGAGGAGGATGGGCTGGAGGAAACTCATCGCGCGCTGCGGGAGGTCTTCGGATTCCGCCCGAGGAGGAAGCGGGCGAGGACCTGGTCGTAGGGTTCGTCGAGAAAGACACGGTGATAGTCGACGTGGGAGTGATTGACGATTTCGTCGATCGCGCCGAGGTAGCGCTGCACGGCCTCGCGATAGCGTCTCTGGATCAACTGGGGATCGGCAAGCAGGGAGGGCCCTCCCTCGAGGTCGAGAAAGCGAGTGGGGCGATCGAATTTGAAGTCGATCTCCTGGCGGTCGAGGAGGTGGAAGAGGGAAACGTCGTGTTTGCGGAAGCGCAGATGCTGGAAGGCCTCCCGGAGCGGTTCGGGCGGAAAGAGAAGGTCCGAAAGAATCACGATGAGGGCGCGCTGCGGAATCTTTTCGGCGGCGTCGTGGATCGCCTGGATGAGGCCGGTTTCTCCAGCCGACTCGAGTCCCGCGATCTGGTCGAGGAGAACACCGAGATGACGGGGGCCGCGCCGAGGCGGCGTCTCCTTCTGAAATCCCGCGGATCCGCTGTAGAGCCCGGTGGCGTCACCCTGCTGGGCCGCGAGGTAGGCGAGGGTGCCGGCGAGGCGGCGTGCGTAATCGAGACGGGTTGAGCCGGGTTCTCCGTAGCCCATCGAGCCGCTTGTGTCGACGATGAGACAAAGGCGCAGGTTGGTGTCGGCCTCGAATTCCTTGATATAATAGCGATCGGTTCGTCCCCAGGTCCGCCAGTCGAGTCGTCGGGTGTCGTCGCCCGGCACGTACTTCCGGTATTGGGCAAACTCGAGTGCCGATCCCCGAACCGGGCTGCGGTGGCGCCCGGCGACGTTCCCGATCATGGGCTGCCGGGCATTCAGCTCGAGCCCGAGCAACTTGCCGAGTACGGCCGGATCGAGAAAGTCGTGGGTCATGGGTCACGAGTCACGAGGTCCAGGCCTCACCCTTCCTTCGTCAGTTCATCGACCAGACGGGAGATCACCGATCGGGCCGTGACCCCCTCGGATTCGGCGGTGAAGGTCTTGATGAGGCGGTGACGAAGGACGGGGGCGGCGACCGCGACGAGATCCTCTTGACGAACCATGTAGCTGCCATGGAGGGCGGCGCGGGCGCGTGCGCCGAGAACGAGGTATTGCACGGCACGAGGACCGGCGCCCCAACCAACGAGAGGTTTCAGCCATTCGGGAGCCTCCCCTTCATCGGGACGGGTGCGGCGGACGAGGTCGACGGCCAGTTCGTAGATGTGGTCGGGCACGGGAACGCGGCGGACGAGCTTCTGGAAACGGAGGACCTGCTCTCCATCGAGGACGGGCGTGAGCCGAGGGGGCGCTTCACCGGTGGTGGTGCGCGCGATGGAGATCTCCTCCTCCCGCGACGGGTAATCGACCCCGATCATGAACATGAAGCGGTCCAGCTGGGCCTCGGGAAGGGGGTAGGTTCCTTCCTGTTCGATGGGATTCTGGGTGGCGAGAACAAAGAAGGGCGGCTGGAGTTCGAAGCTGTGCCCGGCGACGGTGACGCGGTGTTCCTGCATCGCCTCGAGCATGGCCGCCTGGGTTTTGGACGGGGCACGGTTGATTTCGTCGGCGAGCACGATGTTGGCGAAGACGGGACCCTTGGCGAACTCGAAGACTCTCCGTCCGGAGCCGTCGTCCTGCAGGATCTCGGTGCCGGTGATGTCCATGGGCATCAGGTCGGGGGTGAACTGGATCCGGCTGAAACTCAGCGACATTGTCTCGGCGAGCCGGGAGACGAGCAGGGTCTTGGCGAGGCCGGGAACCCCCATGAGGAGGGCGTGGCCGCGGGCGAAAAGGCAGATCGCGAGTTGCTCGATGACGGCCTCCTGCCCGACGATGACCTGGGAAAGCTCCGAGCGGAGGTCTGCGTAGGCGGAGCGGAGATGGTCGATGGCGGTGACGTCGTCTTCCTCGAGTGGGGCGGGAGCGGGAACTTCGGACATGATGGGCTGAATGAACTCCCGGACGATAGGGGAGGGGCAGGGCGCTGGAAAGGGGAAAATCCTCCTCCGAGAGGAGGGATCTCCCGCCTTGACATCGGTGATAGAACGCGTGCTTTACTCTCACCGATGTTCAACGACCTCAGCCAGCATGCCGCCGATCATCAGGGGAACGGGATCCGCGACCGGATCTGGAGGATCGTCTTTCTCTCGGATACGCGTGCCGGAAAGGCTTTCGATGTGCTCCTCCTCACCCTGATCGCCACCAGCATCACGGTGGTGATGCTGGAGACCGTTCCGGAGATCCAGGCGAAGCACGGCAAACTGTTCCGGGTGCTCGAATGGATCTTCACCGCTCTTTTCACCGCGGAATATCTCCTGCGGCTCTGGGTGGTCGGGAAAAAGCGGTCCTATCTCTTCAGCTTCTACGGGATCATCGATTTCATCTCGATTCTGCCGACCTACCTCACCCTCTTCCTCCCGGGCATGCAGTATGTCCTCGTGGTGCGGGTTTTGCGCCTGCTGCGGGTCTTCCGAGTCATGAAGATGGCCCGCCATCTCGGCGAGGCGAACCTCATTCTCAATGCGATCCAGGCCAGCGTCCCGAAGATCACCGTCTTTCTTTTCCTCGTCCTCTCGATCACCGTCATTCTCGGGACCGTGATGTATGTGGTGGAGGGGATCATCGCGGGAAACGCGGGCTTCAACAGCGTCCCCCAGTCGGTCTACTGGGGGATCGTGACCATCTCAACGGTCGGCTACGGGGATGTCGCGCCGATGACACCGGCGGGGAAGTTCATCGCCACGCTTATCATGCTGATCGGCTACGGCATCATCGCGGTGCCGACGGGAATCGTCACCGCGGAATTGAACCTTAGCCTCACGGAGATTCGCCTCGATCACCGACGCTGTCCCGAGTGTGGGCATGTGGGCCACGATCCCAAGGCGAGTTTCTGCAAGATGTGCGGGCACGATATCTGACTCCTTTCCCGAAACCAAAGTATCTCCCGACGCGTATCCCGGTCATGTCCAGCACTCCCGTCATCGGCAAGAAGGCTCCGAATTTCGATCTCCCCGTCGTCGGGGGTGGCTACGGGGAGAACGCTCGCGTCACTCTCGCGGATCTGAAGGGATCCAAGGTGGTCCTCTATTTCTATCCCAAGGACGACACCCCGGGATGCACTACCCAGGCCTGCGGGATCCGCGACGCATGGAGCGAGCTTTCGAAAATGGCGAAAGTCTTCGGCATCAGCATCGATCCGGTGAAGAAGCACGCGAAGTTCATCGGGAAATACGATCTTCCCTTCCCGCTTCTCAGCGACGAGGAGCAGGAGATGGTCGCGGCCTACGGCGTGTGGGTTGAAAAATCGATGTACGGCAGGACCTACATGGGCACCGAGCGCACGACCTTTGTCCTCGACGAAAAAGGGATCGTGAAGGCGGTATTCCCGAAGGTGAAGCCTGCCGAACACGTCGACCTCCTCCTGCAGGCGCTCGCCTGAGCGGGGTCGGGAGGGCCACGGGGGGATTTTCGGGTTGGCTTCTCCAGTCAACTCCGTAAGGTTTTCACCCCGACCTTCTCATGAGCAAACGCGCCCACCTGCGAAAAGACCCCCGCGACTTCACCGGTGGAGGGATCTTCGGACTGCCCGGAACTCCCGGAACCACCGGCGATCCGGTGTTTGACGAACGCATCCGGGAACTCGTCGACGACTGGGCCTGTGGGCGCGCCAACGGCATCGTTCGGGAAATGATGGTCACCGCCCTGAAGATGGGGCGCGACTGCCTCGGTGTGGGCGACATGAAACTCTACAGTCGCGCTCTCAAGGAGATGCGCCGGTCCAGCCTCGTCTTCGGACCCTTTGAGGACGAGCGAAAGCTCTCGATCTTCGGCAGTGCCCGCACGAGACCCAGCGAGCCTGAGTTCAAGGCCGCGATCGAATTCGCCCGGAGGATGAAGGAGGCCGGATTCATGACGATCACCGGTGCGGGCCCCGGTATCATGGAAGCCGCCCAGGAAGGTGCGGGTCGTGACGGCAGTTTCGGCCTCAACATCAAGCTTCCCTTCGAACAAGGGGCCAACCCGACGATTGACGGCGACGAGAAGCTCATCAACTTCAACTACTTCTTCACCCGAAAGCTCGCCTTCGTGAAGGAGAGCGACGCCATCGCCGCTTTTCCGGGTGGGTTCGGCACCATGGATGAGCTCTTCGAGGTCCTCACGCTCATCCAGACCGGCAAAGCCCAGGTCGTCCCCATCGTTCTTGTCGATGCCAAGGGTGGCACCTATTGGAAAACGTGGTTCCGCTTCGTGAAAGACCACCTCCATCGCCTTGGTCTCATCTCGGACGACGATTTCCACCTCTTCAAGGTCACCGACGACCTCGACGAGGCGGTCGAGGTGATCGCGGGATTCTACCGGAATTTCCACAGCTACCGATATGTGGGTAAACGGCTTGTGATCCGACTGCAGCGTTCCGTGACGCCGGAGTTGCTCGGCCATCTCAATACCGAGTTCGTCGATCTCATCGAGGAAGGGGCTTATCACACTTGCGGCGCGCTTCCCGAGGAAGACAAGGACGAACCGCACCTCAGCGAGCTGCCACGGCTCGTCTGCACGAAAAAACGGGGAATGGCAGGACGGTTCCGCGAACTTATCGACTGCCTGAACCACCACTGATCCTTCCCCGCCGCGATGCCCGATCTGGAACACGAGAACCACTGGCGGGCGCAGGGATTTGCGCTGGTTGCAGGTATTGACGAGGCGGGCCGGGGTCCTCTTGCCGGCCCGGTCGTGGCCGCGGCTGTGGTGCTGCCCGACGACTACGAGCATGGTATGCTCAATGACTCGAAGCAACTCAGCGAAAAGCGCCGAGAGGCTCTCTACGACGAACTCGTCTCCGATTCGCGCGTGATCCGGGCCTCGGCCAGTGTCGAGGCCGGGGAGATCGACCGGATCAACATCCTGAGGGCGACCCATCTCGCGATGCGACTTGCGTTCGAGCAACTGGAACCCCGTCCGGATCTCGCCCTCATCGACGGCAAACCGGTGAAGGGGTTTCCAGGTGAGCACCGCGCTCTCGTCAAGGGCGACAGCCTCAGCCTTTCCATCGCCGCCGCGAGCATCATCGCGAAAGTCGAGCGGGACCGTTTCATGCTGGACGCTGCGAGCCGGTTTCCCGGGTACGGATTCGAACGCCACAAGGGCTACGGCACGGCCGCTCATCTCGAGGCCCTCCGTCGCCTCGGGCCCTGTCCCCTCCATCGGGCGAGTTTTGCTCCGGTGGCCCAACTCGAATTCGATCTCCGGTGAGAGTGATCTTCCAGTTCTGGTATCGATGGATCGACCGCGAACTCGACCGTTCTGTCGAACTGCCCGAGCGGGAAACAATGGAGGCGGGCGATTGGAATGCTCTCGTGGGGCAGTCGGGAGAGCGGGTTGCCGCCAAGCATCTCTGGCGCACCGGGCGAAAGGTGATTTACCGGAACTTCAAACCACGTGAGGGCGGCGAGGTCGATATCGTCTATCGCGAGGGGGACCTGCTCGTCTTCGGCGAGGTGAAGACACGGACCCGCGGCGAGTTCGGCGACCCGGCGCGAGCGGTGGACCGGGCCAAGGAAAAGCTCGTCATCCGCGGTGCGAATGCCTGGCTGCGCGAGTTGAACCACCCCGAGGTGGTTTTCCGTTTCGACATCATCGAGGTGCTCCTGAAACCGGGAGAGCGACCGGCGATCGGCGTCATCGAGAACGCCTTCACCACTCCGCAGACCGGGCTGGGGATGTAGCCATTCGGGGCGCAAGAACCGGGGAGCGGTTCCTGGTTCAGACCCTGAAGAGTGCCCCGAGTTTCTTCCCGAGGATCAGCCCCGCGCCCACGATGGTGATGGCGAGGAAGATCATCGCCCAGACCCCGAGCGCCGACGCAAGGTTGGGTCCGGTGCCGAGAGAAGTGACGAGGGCGTAGATCGCCTTGGTGATCGGATAGTGCTGCTGTTGTTCGGCGAGGATGAGCGAGTCGGAAACCTCGAGCATGGCGAAGGAGAAGGCGAGGAGGCCGCCCGCAATGAGGTTTGCCGAGATGAGGGGCAGGGTGATCCTCCGCATCGCCCGCAGGGGAGTCGCTCCGAGATTCTGCGCCGCTTCCTCGAGACTCACACTGGTCTGCTGAAACCCGGCCGCGGCGGAACGAACGACGTAGGGCAGACGACGGACCGCGTAGGCGATCACGAGGATGAGCAACGGATCTCCGGCGTGAACAAGAAAGGAGAAGGACTGGCCCTCCCGCGTGATCGCGAGGTAACCGAAGGCGAGGACGAGGCCCGGTACGGCGAGTGGTAGCATCGCCATCGCATCAAGAACCTGGCGGCCGGGCAGCCGCGTGCGGACGATGACATAAGCCACCCCGATGCCGAGGACGAGATCGAGCCCGGTGGCGAGGGAGGCGTATTTCAGCGAATTGCCGATCGAGGAGAGGGTGAGGGGATGGCCGAGGGCATCGGTGAAATGTTGTCCGGTCAGGCTCGAAGGGAGAATCGTTCCATACCAGTCATGGGAGAGCGAGAGGAGGACCACACCGAGGTGGGGAAGCATGGCGACTGCGGTGACGGCTGAAAAGAGGCCGATCGCGAAGGCCGCCCCTCCCGGGGTGGCTGGAGGGAGGTGGCGACCGGTCGAGGCTCGTCCCGTTCCGGCGAAGTTGTCCCTTCCAAAGAGCCATTTGCCCACAAGATAGAGGAGGGAGGTGGCCACGAGCATCACCACGACCAAGGCATAGGGAAAGGGATTCCCGCTGAGGTCCTTGATTCCCTCGAAAATCTGCACGGGTGTGACCCGCTCGAAATCGAAGACGAGGGGAACGCCGAGCTCGGTGAAGGCCCAGATAAAAATGATGGTGCCGCCCGCGAAAAGGCCCGGCATGATGAGGGGAAGGGTCACCCTGACAAAACGTCGAAGTCCGTGGCAGCCGAGGTTCTCCGCGGCTTCCTCGAGGGCCGGATCAAGATTGGCGAGGGCTGCGGACAGGTTGAGGTAGGCGATGGGATAGAGGTGAAGGGCGTTCATCAGCACGATCCCCGCGAGCCGGCCTTTTCCGAGCCAGTCGTAAGGAGCGGCGGCATCCATCAGCCCGAAGTCGATGAGAAGCGCGTTCAACGCCCCCGCCTGTCCCAGAAACTGGCGGATTCCCAGAGCCCCGACGAAGGGTGGCAGGATCAACGGCACGAGGACGAGGGCGTTGAGCAGTTCCCGCCCCGGGAACTTCCAGGCGTGATTGACGAGGGCAAGTGGCAGGGCGATGAGGATCGCGAGGATCGTCGAGAACAGCCCCATGCGGAAGGCATTGGCCAGCCCTTCCACATAGATTGGATTGCGGAAAAGTTCGGTGACATAGGCGAAGGTGAATCCTCCCTCCGTCGTCACGAAGGCCTCCCTGACCGTGTGCCAGATCGGGTAGACAAAAAAGCAGGCGAAAAACGCCGCGGTCAGCGCGTAGATGGCGATCGCGAGAGGACGTGACATCGGGCGGGTATCCTTTGGCAGAGGATGCACCGCGACAGGCGGGCTTGGCAAGCGGGGAAATGGATTGCCTCACTTCGCCGAAGCGGCCACGGAGTGCTCCAGCGCTCCGGCGAGCTTCTTCGCCGCAGGAATCGAGAGGAGGAACGCGCCGCCGGATTCCGCGTGGTCATTGGTGACCCGGAGGTTGGCTTTGCCATCCCAGGAGACCATCCAGTTTCCCATTTCGAAGAGATTCGGAATGGCGACTTCGCCGGAGATTCCGGAGCCTTTCCGGAACAGTCCGGCGAGGCGGGTGGCCTCCTCCGGCGAGAGGAAAAGAGCCGCGAAAAACTGCTTCTGCGGATCGGGAGGAACGATGAAGGAAAGCTGCACGGTCACCTTCCCCTCGGGAGATTTCGAGAAACCCACATGGGTGAATCCGCGCTCCGAGATCCCTTCGCGATAGACTGGAGAAGGATCGCCGATCCGCGTCGCCCCGTCGGCGATGACGCTGTCGATGGAAGGGTCGAAAGTTTCGTCGTCGGGATCCCACGCCTGGAGGGGCGAACTCAGGAGCGGAAGGAGAAGGGCGAGGAGGAGTGAGCGAAAGCAAATCATGACAGCAGAAGAGTGCACCCATGCTGGTGGGCCCTCATCGGAATGTCAATCGTTAGGCGCTGCCGCCGATTGAAGCGGCAAGAAGACACAAGTAGTATCAGCCCCGTGCTTCAAGATGCTTGCCAGCCTTTCCGATGGACAGCCTTGCGCATGGGAAATTTGACTCCATCTTCCCTCCATGAGCAATTCACCTCAGAACCGCAAGGCCGCCGTGTTTCCCCTTGTCTCGGTGCTCTCCGTGCTCTGTGCGATCGGAAGCTTTGCGACCGGCGCCATCCTTGGATTGGTCCTCGCCGTTCTGGCCATCCTTTTCGGAACCCTCGGGGCCGCCGCCTCGTTTCTTCCCGGAGTCCGTGGAGGTGTCGCGAGCACCTTCGCCATCGTGGCCGGATGCATCGGCATCCTTGCGGCGATCATCAAGGCCATCGGGTGGTTCT
>JAGRPC010000385.1 GCA_020439925.1 Verrucomicrobiia bacterium
ACTGCCGCATGATCTACGGCGACGCGAAGGAGACGATCACCGCGCTGGTGGCGCAGTTCAAGGGGTGAGGGGACTCTGGGTCCATTGTCATCCGTCCCGCTGCGTCTCACTTCCGCAATCAGGGGATGCCAGGCGTGTTTTCGGAATCGGAAGGTTGGGACTGACTGTGGTAAGATTCCCTCCGATGTCGCCTCTCCACGAACACGACCTCCTTCTCTCCCGCCGTCAGTTTTTCGGTCACAGCGGATTGCGGCTCGGCGGACTCGGGCTCACGTGCCTGATGGGGCGCGAGGCTCTCTCCACTCGCGCCTCGGCCGCGACCGGTGCCTCGTCACTGGTGCATCCGCCCCTGCCGGGCCTGCCGCACCTCCCCTCGAAAGCCAAGGCGGTGATCTACCTGCACATGAACGGCGGGCCGTCCCAGATCGATACGTGGGATTACAAACCGCAGCTGGCGGACTGGTTCGACAAAGACATCCCCCCGAGCGTGCAGGGCGGCCAGCGCCTCACCGGCATGACGAGCAAACAGGCGCGCTTCCCGGTCGCTCCCAGCCTCTTCCGGTTCTCGCAGCATGGCGAATGCGGCCGCTGGGTCAGCGAGCTGCTTCCGCACACCGCGAAGCACGTCGACGACATCGCCCTCATCAAGACGGTCCACACCAACGCGATCAACCACGACCCCGCCTGCACCTTCGTGATGACGGGCCGCGAGGTGCCCGGTTTCGCCAGCCTCGGTTCCTGGCTCGCCTATGGACTCGGCAGCGAGAGCAACGATCTGCCGGCCTTTGTCGTGCTCACCCCGAACTGGAAGTCGAAGGCCGCGGCCCAGGCCCTCTTCACACGGATGTGGAACAGCGGATTCCTGCCCGGGCGTTTCAGCGGGGTGGCCCTGCGTGCCGCGGGCGATCCGGTGCTCTACCTGAAGAACCCCGATGGGGTTACCCCGACCCAGCGCCGCGCCCAGCTCGACATCCTCGCGGAGATGAACGCGCACCGGTTTTCGCAGCTCGGTGATCCCGAGATCCAGAACCGCATCTCCCAGTACGAGATGGCCTTCCGCATGCAGACGAGTGTGCCGGAACTGACCGACCTCTCGGGCGAAAGTGAGTCCACCCTCGAGAGCTATGGCCCCGACGTCCAGAAGCCCGGGACCTTCGCCGCGAGCGCGATCCTCGCACGTCGCCTCGTCGAGCGCGGGGTGCGGGTCGTGCAGATCCTCCACCGCGGATGGGACCAGCACGGCAACCTCCCGGCCGACATCCGCCTGCAGTGCGAGGACACCGACCAGCCCATCGGGGCGCTTCTCACGGACCTGAAGCAGCGGGGACTCCTCGAGAGCACGCTGGTCGTCTGGGGCGGAGAGTTCGGCCGCACCGTCTACTCGCAGGGAACCCTGACAAAAACCAATTACGGCCGCGATCATCATCCTCGGAACTTCTGCATGTGGATGGCCGGGGGCGGGATCAAGGGCGGGGTCTCCTACGGCGAAACCGACGATTTCAGCTACAACGTCGTGGAGAATTCCGCCCACCTCAACGACATCAACGCGACGATCCTCCACCAGTGCGGGATCGACCACGAGCGGCTCACCTATAAGTTCCAGGGACTCGACGCGCGTCTCACGGGGGTCGAGGAACAGCACCCGATCCGCGAGATCATCGCGTGAATCCCGGTTGATTTTTCCCTCGGCGCGTCCACTCTCGGGACATGGCTGAATCCGCAGGCACCCCGGAAATCGTCACGCTGCTCGGTTGTTGTCTCGGGATCCTTTTTCCCGCCCTCTTCCTTTTCTTCCTGATCATGGCCCTGACGCGAAAGTCGAAGGGCTGGATCATTGCCGCGGTCGTCAGCGGGATCCTCGCGCTCCTCCTCTTCGGCGTCCTCATGCTGGGAGGCGCCATGTCGGCCTTCAAGGGCATCAAGGAGGCGGCCGAACCACGCGAGTTCACCAGCAGGGACGAACTTGTCCAGATCACCGGGGGAGGCGGCTGGCGAATCCAGGACCTCGGTGTCGAGGACGCGACGCTCGCGGTGGGCAGTCCCTTCAAGGAGGAATACCTGATCGTGATCTCCGAACCGAAAGCCGACTTTCCCGAAGGATTCGACCTTTCCCAGTTTGCCCAGGTCGCCCTCGAGCAGTCTTCCGCGGCGATCACCGATCCCGAGGCGGGCGAATTCACTCCCGTTTCGGTCAACGGACTCGACGGGCTGCGGGTGGAAATCACCGGGACGGTCGATGGCATCGGCATCGCCTACCTGAACACCTACCTTTCGGGACGCGATCATTTCCACCAGGTCATGTCTTGGACTCTGAGGGAGCGTCGCGAAACCGCCTTTCCGAACTTGAAGAGCGCCTCGGATTCCTTCCGCGAGACGGAGCCCGGAAATCAGTGAGCGACAGGCACTTGCCGGGAGGTGTCGGAAAAACCGCTTTCCCGAAGCCCGCTTTTTGCTTTCCTGTGCAAGCAGCTCATTTTGAGCAGGGGACGGCACGAGAGTTGCGTCTTCATACGCATTGCAAACCATACTCCGGGGCGTTTCTGAAGCGTTCCGGACGCAGAGACATGAGACACGAACTGGAAGAACGCATCGGATTCGCCGGAACGCAGCCTGTGGCCGGACCTCAGGAAGACTTTCGCTCCCGCGACTACATCAACCTGAAATTCGCCGCCAGGGGGCTGCCGATCGTGGGGGAGGCGGAGGAATTTCCCTTCCTCGAGATGGGCAGGGGATTGATCCTGAATTTTCAGGAGCGCCTTCGACTTCTGAAAAGTCATCGTTGTCCGGTCGATCGTCACATCACCGAATGGCTGGATCGCTACCTGGCCGGAACCGGCGTCTTCACCGACGGCGAAGCGCTCCTGCCGGATCCCCTCATCCTCGAGCGCCATGGGCTGGCGAGGCTCCTTTCGCTCCCGCACGATGGCGATCGTTTCGAGTCGTCGATCGTATCGAGCTTCCGCACCTGGCAGGGCGTGTGTCACAATCCCGCCAAGGACCGCCGCACCACCAAAGGGGTCTTCCATGTCGCCGAAGGCGGACTGCCCATCGCCGACGACAAGCTGGCGGTGCCGAAGATCACCTTCGCCCGGCTTCTCAAGGCGGCGCTGCATCCGCCGGACGAGCTCCTCACCCTGCCCTACACGAGCGCCGAAGCGCAGCCGGTGAAGGCCTTCGCCTCCCTTCTCCTGCGCCCCCTCGTCTGTCCCGAAGTGCCGGGCTTCACGAAGGAGAAGACGATGGAAACGCGATTCTTCGCGCCGGGCAATCTCGTCAGCAACCTCGACTTCGTGGAGTCGATCTTCGGCAACGCGGGAGATCCCTTCCTGCCGGAAAACGACGCCCGCCTCGACGTCGAACACTGGACCGGGCACACGGGCTGCGTCATCCTCGCCCCGCATCTCATCACGCTGAAGAAAAAGGACGTCGGTCTGCCCCACGTCTCCGAGGCGACGGACAGGCAGAAGCGGGACGGCATGTGCTGGAGCGACGAAAACGAATTCTACAACAACGGCTCCGCCTTCAAGGTGACGGCCCGAAACGCGGAGGGCGTCGTCGTGACCCTCATCGCCGACAACTACTTCGGTTACTGCAAGAAGGAGGT
>JAGRPC010000386.1:0-11731 GCA_020439925.1 Verrucomicrobiia bacterium
AACAGTGTTTATTAGTATCCCCTCGCCGAGTGATAACCCTGAAGGGAGTCTCGGGGAAGAATCCCGAAAATTCCCCGTCCTGACAAGGAATTTTCGAATGAACGTTCGTATAACCGGTACTTGGCGGAGCGGCAAAAGCTGCCTTCGTTCTCCGCTGGTTATCACTCTGCTTTCCTCGTCGTGTCCGGAAGAGACGCGAGGGCGAGGGGCGCGACCTTTTTTTAAAAAAAACTGCTCTCGTGAACAGTTTTTGTTTGACCCTTTCTCTGAAAACTGTCTTTTTGGACAGCATGAGCGCAAACGCGTCAAAGACGAAGGTGCATTGGTGTTGGCGGAAGGACCTGATGGAGTTTCGGGGGCTGACGGACCGGGAACGGACCGGATTTCTCCTTGTCCTGGAGTGGTTCGAAAATTTCAGGCTGCGTCATGAACTCGCGGCGGGACGCGACGCTGCGAAGGCCTTCTGGCGCTGCGATGTGCTCGCCGAGGGGCGCCGTCGCGAAGCCTGGCAGCTCGAGCAGTGGGAAGACGCGATCAAATGGTACCTCGCGTGGCTGGATGCCTGCGCCGAGGACGGCGCGGATCATCGGAGCCTGCCGGAGCGGGTCCGGGCGGCGGTGAACTCGGCGTGCGCCCGCCGCGGCCTGGCGAGAAAGACGAAACTTTGCTACGGAGCCTGGGTGGCACGCTACGCCGCTTTCGCCGGGGACGAGCGCGAGGTGATGCGGGTCGAGACGGCGACGAGGTTTCTGACCGCGGTGGTGGCGGAGGAAGATTGCTCGTTCGCCACCCAGAAGCTGGCTCTGAATGCAGTGGCCTTCTTTTTTAAACACGTCTGCGGGGTGGAGGATCCGGTGTTCGGAGTGAAACTGCGCAAGACCGGGGCGCGGATGCCGGTGGTGCTCTCGCCGGGGGAAACGGAGCGGCTCTTCGAGGCCCTCGGGAAACCCGTCCCGGAAGAGGATCCGGAACAGCAAGGGAACGAGGCAAGCCCGGCAGAGGCGCCGCGAGAGGCGAAGCACGTGCCGCGTTACGGCCTCGCCGCGCGGCTGCAATATGGGGCGGGTCTGCGGCTCTCGGAGGTGGTGCGCCTGCGGGTGAAGGATGTCGATCTCGACCGTGGCACGGTGACGGTGCGGCAGGGCAAGGGCGACAAGGACCGCTGCACGGTGCTGCCGCGACGCCTGCGCGAGGAACTCGCGGCACAGATCGAGCGGGCGCGGGCGGTCTGGGAGAAAGACCAGCGGGACGGAGTCGCGGGCGTCCATCTTCCCGGCGCGCTGGCGAGGAAGTTCCGCAAGGCGGCGGAGAGCTTCGAGTGGTTCTGGATCTTCCCGGCCAAACAACTATCGGTGGATCCCGAGAGCGGGATCCGGCGGCGGCATCACCTCCACGGAAAGGTCTACAACGAGGCGATCAAGCGGGCAGCCCGGACGGCGGGGATCGAGAAGCGGGTGACGAGTCACGCGCTGCGCCATTCCTTCGCCACGCACCTGCTCGAAGCGGGGACGGACCTTCGGACGATCCAGGAAATCCTCGGGCACGAGGACATCACGACGACGGAGATCTACCTGCACGTGGCGGTCGGCGCGAATGGGTTGGGGGTGGTCAGTCCGCTGGACCGGATCGGGGAGACGGTTTTCGACGGGCCAATGAAACGGGGAACCTCGTTCGGGACCATGGCCGTGGTCCCTTCCTCTCGGGTCGATTCGCGTGCCCTCGTCGCTAGGGGCTGCGCGCGGCCCTGAAGTTGGAAGGGCGGCGGACCGGTGGCTCTCGAAGCGAAGCCGGCAGGGATGCCGGCGCTCCCGGGGGTTAACGCGTTCGAGGAGAGCGTAGCCTGTCGCGCTGCCTGCGCCCGGTTTTCACTCCTCCGGCGTGAGGATCGCCTTGCGGTCCTCCTCCGTCAGTTCCGAGACGCGGACGTAGTGACCCTCGAAATAGGCTCTCGCGCCGTGGAAGGAGGAGGTGTTTTCGCCGATGATCTCGAGGCGGAGGTCGCGCTTGAGAAAGGTCAGCCAGGTTTCGCCCTCGTCGTCCTCGGCCCGAGTCTCGAAGTGCGCGGTGGCGCCGTTCCATTTCGCGGTTCCTCCGATCTGGCCGAGGTGATAGGTGGGACCGCGCACGACTTCGAGTCGGAAGGTGAAATGGCCCGCCTCGTTCTGCAGGATGGAGAGGTGGCCTCCCTGGCCGTCGATCCAGACGCCTTCCCACTCGTGGGCGAAGCGGTCGTGCCGGATCCATCCTCCGATGATGAGGGTGCGTTCCCGGGTGAGGGCGGCGAGGGTTTCCCAGTAATCGGGCGTGTTCTTTTCCTGGCCTTCGGCGGCTCCTCCGTCGAAGGCGGTGGCCTGTTCGGCGCGCAGGTCGCGATACTCGAGCCACTCGCGCTGATCCTGTTGCAGGTCGCCGAAGGTCCATTCCGGCAGCGTCGATTTCGCCTCGGTGTAGATCTGGTTGAGCCCCTGGTCGGCTTTCGTGAATTCGGCCTTGGCGGCCTCGAGCGACCTTTCCTGGGCGTTGCCGAATACGGTGAGAGCGAGAATCAGGAAGGTGAGGGGAAACTCGCGGGAGATCATGGCGGAATCGTAGAGCGGGGGCCGCCTTCCGGCAAGTTTCCTCTCCGCTTCGGCAGGGCGCGGCGCGATTCCGCGGTTGCGTCGGCAAAGCCTGCCCGGCTAGCATCGGGCATGGTTTACCGATTGCTCCCGTTCCTCGCCCTTGCCTTTCTTGCGGTTCGTCCCTGCCTCGCCGAGGACGAGGTCAACTACGACGAAGCCAAGGTGCCGACCTTCACCCTGCCCGATCCGCTGCGTTTCGAGGACGGGGCGCCCGTCACGAATGCGGGGGACTGGAAGAAACGCCGCAAGGAATTGCTCGGGCTGTTTGCCTCCGAGGTCTACGGGAAGACTCCGGTGGGACGTCCGGAGGCGATGCGATTTGTTCCGGTGAAACGGGTCGAGGGTTTCCTCGGCGGAAAGGCGGTGCTTGAGGAAGTGCGGATCCTCTTTTCCGGAAAGGAGGACGGCCCTTTCCTCGATCTTCTCGTGATCAAGCCCGCCAAGGCCGGGCCGGAAGGAGTCCCGGCGTTTCTGGCCCTCAATTTCGCCGGCAACCACAGCATCCATCCCTCCGCCGAGATCACCCTCTCGACCTCCTGGATGCGTCCCAACCGCGAGGACGAAAAGGCGGGGCTGCTGAAAGACAACCGGGCCACGGAACTGGCGAGGGGGGCACGCGCCGCGCGCTGGCCGGTGGAAAAGATCATCGATTCCGGGGTGGCCCTGGCGACCTTCTATTACGGGGATGTCGACCCGGATTTTGACGACGGGTTCGAGAACGGAATCCACGCGCTCTTCGGCAAACCTGGTCCAGACGAGTGGGGATCGATCGGATCGTGGGCCTGGGGGGCGAGCCGGGCTCTCGACTATCTCGAGACCGATCCGGCGATCGACGGAAAGCGCGTCGCCGTCTTCGGCCATTCCCGTCTCGGCAAGACCGCCCTCTGGGCCGGAGCCCGGGACGAGCGTTTCGCGATGGTGATTTCGAACGACTCCGGGTGCGGAGGGGCCGCCCTGAGCCGCCGCCGCTTCGGTGAGAAGGTCGCGCGCATCAACACCTCTTTCCCGCACTGGTTTGCCGACACCTTCCTGAAATACAACGACAACGAGAACGCCCTGCCGGTCGACCAGCACGAGCTCATCGCCCTGATCGCTCCGCGCCTCGTCTACGTGGCCAGCGCGGTGGAGGATGAATGGGCCGATCCGCGGGGCGAATTCCTTTCCGCGAAGCTGGCGGGACCCGTGTATGAACTGCTCGGGAAGAAGGGGGTCGGGGTGGAGGAGATGCCCGGCCTCAACGAATCCGTCGGCGCGGATATCCGCTACCACATTCGCACGGGAAAACACGACGTCACGGACTACGACTGGGAGCAATACCTGAAGGCGATCCATTCCCTCTGAGGGGGAGAAGTCATCGAGGGTTCGGATTCCTTGCCGCTGGCGGGGAAACGGGATCGATGCGAGATTTCGGGGAATCGACCGCTTTCCCGATGCCTTTCCCTGCCCACGAATTCCTGGATTTCTCCGAGACGGAGCACGAGCGCCTGTTTGTGGCCGGGGAACCGGTCTGGACGGCCCTGACGCGGATCGGCGCTTATCTCGAGGAGCGACTCGAGAGGGTCGGGTCCTCCAGGCAAGAGGGTTCGGTCGACCCCCGGGCCATCGTCGGCGATCGCGTCTACGTGGCACCCGGAGCGGTGATCGAGGCGAACGCGGTGGTGAAGGGCCCCGCCTGGATCGGGAGCGGCACGGTCGTCCGCAGCGGGGCGTATGTGCGGGAAAATGTCATCGTCGGCAGCGACTGTGTGTTGGGCAACTCGAGCGAGTTCAAGAATTGTGTCCTCTTCAACCGCTGCGAGGTGCCCCATTTCAATTATGTCGGAGACTCCATCCTCGGCTTTCGCGCCCATCTCGGGGCGGGGGTGATTTGTTCGAATGTCAGGCTCGACCGCGAGCCCGTGAAGGTTCGCGGTGAGGGCGGATTCATCGACACGGGGCTCCGGAAATTCGGGGCGGTCATCGGCGACCGCACCGAGATCGGCTGCAATGCCGTCCTCAGTCCCGGTTCGATCCTCGGACGCGACGCCATCGTGTATCCGCTGACCTCGTGGCAGGGCGTGCTTCCCGCCCGACACATCGCGAAAAGCCACGGAGAGATGCACATCGTGGAACGGCGCTGACTTGAGGGAAGGAATCTCCCGGTTGGCAGTTTAGCGGCAGTTTGTCGAAAAGGGCCCTTGCGGCATCCGCGATGCTCATGGATTAAATGTTGAAACTGCGACCCAGTATCAACAATGAAAACAATCCGTGTCGAAAACACGCCCATGAACGCGGGGAGATCGCCATCCTCGACGCGCTTTCGGAATCGGATCCTCAAGTGGGTGCGACGGGCGCATCTCTACACCGGGCTCCTTTTGCTGCCGTGGGTCCTCTTTTTCGGCTTCAGCGGCATGCTCTTCAACCATCCCGAATTCGGGGAGATGGACCAGGTCGGATCCTGGAGCGGCCGGGAGATGTCAAAGTTCGGATTCGAGACGGTCGAGCCGGAGTCTCTCGCCTCGGCGATCGTGGCCGACCTGAATCGTTCGACGGAGGGAAGGAATCTACGTCTCGTTCCCGGGGGAGCCCGGGTCGACGGCGCTTTTGTCTTCCAGGGACAGGCGAGGGGAGGGGCCCTCACCCTCACCGTTGATCCCGAGGATGGAGGAGCGGTCCTGCACCGGACGACGGAGGCGACCAAGCCCGGGGCGCCCGGTTTTGTTTCCGCCGAAATCCCGTCCCGGAAACCGACGGAGAGGGAATCTCTCGAGAAGGCGGTGCCTCGTCTGATGAAGGAGAGTGGAATCGAGTCCGCGGGAACTCTCGAACCATCGACCCGGGGCGGAGCGGAATTGCGTTTCCAGGTCGAGTCCGAATCGACGGGGCAGCGATGGAACCTGTCGTGGAACCTGCTGCGAGGAGGGCTCACCGCCCGGGAAAGCGGGGCCGGAAGCGGTCTCGATCTCTATTCGGTCCTCACCCGCTTTCACAAGACGCACGCTTATCCGCAGCAGTTCGGAGCGCGCTGGCTCTGGAGCGCCTTCGCCGACGCCACCGGGTTGACGATGGTCTTCTGGGGACTCTCCGGAGCCATCATGTGGTGGCAGATCAAACCCACCCGCCTCATCGGAGTCACCGGACTGAGCGTGGCGGCGGTTCTCGCTTTTTACATCTTCGCCGGAACCTACTCGAACCTGCACTGGACTCCGCGGGAATCCCGTCAGCCAGGACCCCAGGGCAAGCCGGGATCACCCGTGAAGACGGAGGTGCCGACCACGACCTCGGCCTCCGAAACCACGCCCCAGGCGACCCCCTGAACCGCTCTCTGGCTCAGCCTTTTCCCAACCTTTTGAATCTCTATCCAAGTTACTCATGAAAACACACCAGAACCGCCCGAACCCCGCCTCCAGGGAATCCCTGATCGTCCTCTCGACCCTGCTCGCCGCCGGAGGCGCGGGGGCACAGGACACTTCCTCCGCTCCGGCGGAAACCTCCGTGGAGACGAACACTCTTCCCCCCCAGGTGGTCGAAGGGGCCGCGCCCGCTCCCCGTCCTGTGCCCCGTCCAACCCCGGCGCCGGCGCCCGAGCCGGTCGCTCCGGCACCGGTGATCGAAGTCCCCGCACCGGTGATCGACGACTCTCTCTACAACGCGGACACCCTCTCCTCCCCGAAGTTCACCCAACCGCTCCTCGACACGCCGAGGAGCGTGCAGGTCATCCCGGAGCAGTTGATGGAAGACCAGGGAGCCACGACTTTGCGCGACGCCCTGCGGAATGTTTCCGGCATCAGCATCCAGGCGGGCGAAGGGGGCGGAGTCCCCGGAGACAATCTCTCGATTCGCGGTTTTTCGGCCCGGAACGATCTCTTCATCGACGGTGTCCGAGACTTCGGGGCCTACAGCCGCGATCCGTTCAATCTCGAGCAGGTCGAGGTCGTGAAGGGGCCGGGCTCCTCCTATTCCGGGCGCGGGTCGACGGGAGGTTCCGTCAACCTCGTTTCGAAGACGGCGAAGCTGAACGATTTCCTCAACACTGATGTTTCCGTGGGGACCGACAATCTCCGTCGCGGCACTCTCGACTTCAACACGGCCTTGCCGATCGACGGGGCTGCATTCCGCCTCAACGTGATGGGACAGGAAAACGACACTCCTGGACGCGACCACGTCAGCAACGAACGATGGGGGGTCGCCGGATCGCTGGCCTTCGGTCTCGGAGAAGTGGTCGGGGGAGAACCCTCCGGCAAGTCCACCTACGACAAGAACGGAATCTCGGGCAAGGAGACCGCCGCGGTGGTCGTTCCCAACGACACCCGCCTCTACCTGAACTTCTTCCACCTCGAGGAAGACAACGTGCCCGATTTCGGGATTCCCTGGGTGCCCGATACGATCACCGACCCGGCCCTCGTTCCCTACATCAACGACCTTGCTCCGGTCTCCTACCGCAACTTCTACGGCAACCTCCGTCGCGACACCGAACAGACCGCAACGACGGTGGGCACGGTCCGCTTCGAGCACGATCTCAACGACTCGATGACCTTCCGCAACCAGACGCGCGTGGGTCAGACCGACCGCTACTTCATCATGACGCCTCCGCGTTTCGTCACCGGGTCGAATCCGGCGATGATCCGCGGCGACAACTGGAGAAACCGCGACGAGCGCAACTCCATCGTGGCGAACCAGACCGACCTCATGTTCTCCTTCGAGACGGGCGGGCTCGAACACGACGCGATCGTCGGATTCGAATACGTGAGGGAGGAATTCGACCGTTATCCCTTCAGCGTGCCGAACACCGCCGACATCGATCTCTACGAACCACAAAACGCCTTTGCCCCCTTTGTCCCGGGAACGCCCGTGGGATCGACGGGCGACAGCACTCACTCTCTTGCCACGACCCAGGCCACCTATCTGTTCGACACCGTCGAGGTGAACGAATGGCTCGAGGTCTCGGGGGGCGCGCGCTACGACCGCTACGACCTTTCCTACACCTCCGTCGACCTCACCGGGGGAACCGGGACGACCCGGCTCGGGCGCGTCGATGAAGTGGTCAGCGGCCAGGCGGCGGTGGTCCTCAAACCGCAGGAGAACGGCAGCGTCTACTTCGGATGGGGCACCTCCTTCAACCCGTCCGGCGAAGCCATGTCGCTGAGCGATTCCACCACCGCGAACAACAGCATCAACCTGGATCCAGAGGTCAACGAAACGCTCGAGCTCGGCACGAAGTGGAACCTCTTCGAGGAACAGCTCTCGTTGTCGGCCGCCCTCTTCCAGACGACGAAGACGAACGCCCGCACCCAGGATCCCGCCGACCCGAACGACTTCACTGTCCTCGAGGGTGAACAGGAGGTGAAAGGAGTCGAGTTCGGAGTGTCGGGACGAGTCACCCCGTGGTGGCAGATCTACACGAGTTTCACCCACCTCGAGAGCGAGATCACGAAGTCCCTCAACCCGCTCGAGGTCGGCAATGAAATCGCCCACACCCCCGAGAACACCTTCAGCCTGTGGAACCACTTCGACCTTCCCGGCAAGTTCTTCGCCGGCGGCGGTCCGGTCTTTGTCGACAGCCGTTTCAGCAACAACGAGAACCTCCGCGTGGCTCCTTCCTACACGACATGGGACGCCATGGTCGGTTACGAGATCAACGAAAACCTCACCTTCCGGGTGAACTTCTTCAACCTCGGCGACGAGGACTACATCGACCGTGTCGGCGGCGGACACGCCATCCCGGGAGCGGGACGGTCCGTGAGGTTCACGATCTCGGGACAATTCTGATCACCTGTCTTCCCCCTTTCACAGCCATGCTCATCACCATCCCAGATTTGCTCGCCCCGGAACAGGTTGCCGAGGCCAGAGCCATCCTCGAGTCGGCCGAATGGGTCGACGGTCGGGTCACGGCAGGCCACCAATCCGCCCGGGCCAAGGACAACGAACAGATTCCGGAAGGGCATCCCGCGGCCAGGGAGGTCGGCGAGATGATTCTCCGGGCCCTCGGGGCCAATCCGCTCTTTCTCAGCGCGGCCCTGCCCCTGCGCATCTTTCCCCCGCTCTTCAACCGCTACTCGGGAGGGCAGAATTTCGGCACGCATGTCGACAACGCGATCCGCCAGGTGCCGGGATCGTCGCAGCGCATCCGCACCGATCTTTCCGCCACCCTCTTTTTCGAAGATCCCTCAAGCTACGAGGGAGGAGAGCTCTGTGTCGAGGACACCTACGGGGTGCACCGGGTAAAGCTCCCCGCCGGATCGCTCGTGCTCTATCCGTCGACAAGCCTGCACCACGTCACTCCGGTGACGCGGGGGACGCGGCTCTGCTCGTTCTTCTGGCTTCAGAGCATGATCCGGGACGACGGGCGGCGTTCGCTGCTCTTCGACCTCGATCTCGGAATCCAGGTTCTCAACCGGGAACTGCGAGGCAACGATGCGGCGGAGAAGACCTCGGTGCAGCTGACGGGCGTCTATCACAATCTCGTCCGGCAGTGGGCGGAGATGTGAGCAAAGGCGGGTCAGGCGGGATCGGGTCCCCGGGTGAAAAAACGGTCGCGAATCGACGCCAGTCTTTCGCGGCAGTTTTGCCACTCCACGAGCCGATCCCTGTCCGTTTCATAATCGCTCGATCCGATTTCCGAAAATCCCCGCTGCTGAATGCCGGCGATGCCCTTCCAGAGGACCCGCACGGCGGCCTCGTGGACGGCGGCAAGATCGGCAAAGTGTTTCGGGTTTCGATCGGGGTCGAGCAGGTCGAGGAGGAATTCACCCAGGAAGGCGGGCGAGGCGATCAGGTAAGCTTCCGCGCCGAGTTTCGCCAGTTCTCCGAGGAGTCGTTCGTCATCGGCCGCGGGACCCAGGCGCTCCCGTCCTTCGGCGGCAAGCGCAAAGGCTTCCTCAACCACGTCGGTGGCGGCGAGGAGACGGTCCGCATCCCCTCCGGAGGTCACCAGGTGACACGCTTCGGTAAGGCGGCAATTGAGGGCGAGGGAAAGCATTTCCGGCGATGTCAGGGCGGAGGTCTCGATCCACGAAAGGCTCTCCCGCGCCTCGCGCTCCCCGGATTCCGATCCCCTCTTCTCGAGAAAGAGACGCGCCCGGCTGAGGTTGGCCAGAGCCGCCGCGAGCATTCTCCGGGATTCCTCGAATCCTGCCTCGGCTCCCGGTCGCAGGACGGCAACGGCCGTCTCGAGATGGGAAAGCGATTCCTCCTGCTTGAGCTCCCCGCACTCGGCGCAGAGACGGAGGGCGTAGTCTCCCGATTTCATCCAGGAAAGGGCGAGGCGGCTGCGGTAGGGGGGATGTTTGTCAGGATCGAGACCGGCAAGGGCTTCGCGCCCCTTTGCCGCAGCGGCGAGGGCATTGCGGAGTTGGTCCCGACCGCCCAAAGCGGCAAGGGCATCTCCACGGTTGAGCCAGGCCGCCGCCAGGCCCCAGCATTCCGCCTCGGTTGCCTCGGGCATGTCACGCATGGCGATCGAGGCGTCGAAGGACTCGATCGCCCGCTCGAGGCTCGCTGGATCACCGAGCGCGAGGAGGGCGAGTCCCCGGCAGGTGAGAAGGTTCGCCCGACGGTTTTTTCCCTGAATGTCGGAACCCGGATCGGGGAGGAGGGAGAGGGCCCGATCGTAAGTCCGGACGGCTTCGAGGAGGAGTCCCGCGTTTCTCTCCGCATGACCCTTGGCGGTCAGAATCGCGATCCGAAGATCGGAATTCCCGCCGGACGGGGTCTCCGGAAGGTCGTCGACAAGCTGGTCGGCCAGTGCTCTGGCACGGGACAGAGAAGAGGGCGCCCCCTCGTGAAGAAGGCGCTCCACCTCGGCGAGGCCCGCGAGGAAAGGGGACTGGCTGTCCGGTGCCGGATCCATGAATCGGGCCGAAGAAACGCTGTCGCGGGCGTTTTCACAAGCCCGGGACTTGATGCCTGCTTGTCGAAGAAGCGGGGTTCACGCCAGGATCGGCCGGATCACGTTGCCGAACACGTCGGTGAGCCGGTAGCGACGGCCGCTGTAGGTGAAAGTCAGTTTCTCGTGATCGAGTCCGAGGAGGTGGAGGATGGTGGCGTGCAGATCGTGCACCGAGACCTTGTCTGCCGCGGCCTTGTGGCCGAGTTCGTCGGATTCGCCGTGGCTGACCCCGCCTTTCACCCCGCCGCCGGCGAGCCACGCGGTGAAGCAATGAGGGTTGTGATCGCGGCCGGGGGTCTTTCCCTTCTGCGCGACGGGAAGGCGCCCGAACTCGCCGCACCAGATCACGAGGGTGTCGTCGAGAAGGCCGCGATGTTCGAGGTCGGCGAGGAGCGCCGCGACGGGCTGGTCGGTCTCGAGGGCGAATTGCGAGTGGTTGCCCTTGATATCCGAATGTCCGTCCCAACTGCGCTGGTTCTCCATGCCGCCCGAATAGATCTGAACAAAACGGACCCCGCGCTCGACGAGCCTCCTCGCGGTGAGGCACTGGGCGGCGAAGTGGCTGCAGTGTTTCTGGTCGAGACCGTAGAGCTTCCTCGTGGCCTCGGATTCCCTCGAGAGGTCGAGGGTCTCGGGAGCGGCGGATTGCATCCGGTAGGCGAGCTCGTAGCTCTCGATGCGGGCGGCGAGATCGCTGTCCTGCGGACGGACCTCGAGGTGGGCCCGGTTGATCTGCGCGAGCAGGTCGAGCTGCGCTCGCTGGGCGGACGCGGGCTGGTCCTGCGGCGGGAAAAGATTGTCGATGGGATCCCCCTTCGGCTTCAGCCAGGTGCCCTGGTAGACTCCCGGGAGGAAGCCGGCGCTCCAGTTGCTCGCGTTGCCCTTGGGCAGGCCCCGGTCGAGAGGGTCCGACATGACGACAAAGGCGGGCAGGTCGCGGCTCTCGCTGCCGAGACCGTAGGTGACCCACGACCCGGTGCAGGGCAGGCCCATGCGGGGCATGCCGCAGTTCATCATGAAGAGTGCGGGGCTGTGGTTGTTCGAGTCGGTGTAGCCCGAGTGGATGAAGGCCATCTTGTCGACGTGTTCGCCCAGGTTCGGGAAAATCTCCGAGACCATCTTTCCGCTTTGTCCGCGCGGACGGAAGGCGAAGGGGGACTTCATGATTCCGCCGACCGAGTTGGCGAAGAAACCGGTGAACTTGTCGAAACCCTCCAGCTCCTGCCCGTCGTGTTTTTCCAGC
>JAGRPC010000386.1:11815-17765 GCA_020439925.1 Verrucomicrobiia bacterium
AAGTGGGAGTCGCGGGGAGCGAGCGGATCGAACGCGGCGGCGAGGAGTTTCTCGTCTTGGAGGAGGGTGGCGAGTCCCAACGTGCCGGCCCCGGCCCCGGCTCGATGCAGGAGCGAACGACGGGAAAGGAGGGACGGGAGTGACCTGCCTGACTCTTTGGATGGATCGGACTTCATGGCAGGTAAAGGAATTCGTTGGAACCGAGGAGGGCGTGGCAATAGTCGGTGAGAGCGAGCTGTGTGGCGTCGGCACGGCCCTCGTAGCGGGCGCTTTGTGATTGCAGAAAGCTCCTCGCGGCGAGTCTTTCCTGCTCGCTGGCCGGACGGCTGAGGGCGTGCCGGTAAAGCGCGCCGATGTCCCCGCCGCTTCGCTTCGCGAGGGCGGCGGCGTATTCCCGGACCTGGGGGCTGTTCATCAGGTAGAGCGACTGAGGGGCCACCGTGGTGACGGGCCGGGCGCCGATGCTGACGAGATGCTCGGGCCAGTCGAAGACCAGCATGGAGGTCACGGGTTTGCTGCGCTTGACGGTGAAATAGACGCTGCGACGTCTCATCTTCTCGTCGAGGGAACCCGGCCCGAAAGGGGTGGGATCGAGCAGGCCGGAAACCGTGAGGAGCGAATCGCGAATGGCCTCCCCCTCGAGACGGCGTGGTTCGAAGCGCCAGAGGAAACGGTTTTCGGGATCCCTGGCCGCGTCGCCCGGATCGTGGGCGGTCGACTGGCGGTAGGCCGCCGTCATCATGAGTTGCTTGTGGAGCCGCTTGAGCGACCAGCCGTTCGCGATGAAGTCCGCCGCGAGCCAGTCGAGCAATTCCGGATGAGTGGGGCGTTCTCCCTGGAATCCGAAGTCGTTCGGGGTTGCGACGAGGCCCCTTCCGAAGTGGTGCTGCCAGACGCGGTTCACGATGACACGGGCGAGGAGGTGGCCGGCTCCTTCCTCCGGATCGGTCATCCAGGCGGCGAGGGAAGCCCTTCGGAAGCTGGTTCGCGTCCAGCCGGCGGGCGGCTCCTTGCGCCACCGGGAATCGTCGGCACCGGCGGGCATGAGCACCTGGAGAAAGCCCGCTTCGACCACTCCCCGGCTCTGCTTGGGATCGCCGCGCTCGAGTTGGTGGACCTCCGGGTAGAAGTGCGGGTAGCCGCGTCCGTTCGCGTGATGGTCCCGCTTCGGAACCCCTTCCGAGCAGATCATCACCGGTCGCAGGTCGCGTGTCGGCTTCGCCGCGAGATGGGACTGGAGGGACTCGTTGCGTTTCCGCCACTCCGTGTCGCGCGAGGCATGCCACTTCCTCAAGGCGAGCCGTTGAGCTTCGGTCAGGGTATCCCCGCGTTTCAGTACCGCGACTCCGTCGGAAAGAGGCTGGCTGCCGCCCTTCCCGGTTTCGAACGGGGCATCGGCGTTCGGCGACACGGCGAGCCGGAAGCGGCCGAGACTGTGCTGCCCGTTGACGTGGAAACGCATCCGGATGGCGGCGCGGCTGTTGGCGGAGAGGGGTTTTTCAAAAACGAAGACGGCGGCCTGGTCTTTTCCGATCCCCCCGCCGTCGACGGCCCAGCCGCTCTTGTCCTTGTCGGCATCGAACGAGCTTTTCACGGAGAGGCCGCTTGTATTCTGCTGATGCGTGGCGCGGGCGTCGACGAGTTTCACCGGCGTGGGCTGGTCGCCGCCGACGAGTTCGACGACGAGA
Source organism: Verrucomicrobiia bacterium (assembly GCA_020439925.1). Classification (GTDB taxonomy): domain Bacteria; phylum Verrucomicrobiota; class Verrucomicrobiia; order Verrucomicrobiales; family DEV007; genus Arctic95D-9. Next base: position 13,504 of record JAGRPC010000386.1, read on the forward strand.
TCACCGAGGGCGAAATTGCCGTTTCCGGCGCGGCCGGGACCCTTTTGCGGCATCGACTCGTGGGTCAGGGCCTCGATCCGCAGTGCGGCGGCTCCGGCGGCGAGATCGGCTTCGACGGTGTATTCGTCGCTGGCGGCGGCTTTTCCTCCGGCGAGCCAAGAGCCGTCGGACTGCCGGGTGAAGGGGATCTTCTCCCGCGAGACGACGGATTCGGGCTCGAGGATCCTCCAGGCGCCGGTCGTGATCTGCTCGAGCCCGGACGGCTTCTTCAGCCAGGCCGCGAACTCGGGCTCGAGCGACTCGCGTTCGTATCGGGTCAATTCCGCTTCGAGTTCGGAACGCTTTTCTTCCCACGGGGCGAGGAGGGTGGCGTATTTGTCAGGATGGAATTCGACCTCCATCTCGCTGCGGATCGCGGTGGCGAAGGTGGCGGTGAATCGGTAGTAGTCCGAAGCCGGGATCGGGTCGTACTTGTGATCGTGGCACCGGGCGCAGCCCACGGAAAGACCGAGAAAGGCGGCGCCGGTGGTTCCTGCCATGTCGTCGAGCTCGTCGTAGCGGGCTCGCTCGAATTCCGCCTCGGTCAGCTGGGTGGGGAAAGCGCCTGCGGCGAGGAATCCGGTCGCCATGAGGGCAAGTGGCTCGTCGGGGGCGAGTTCGTCTCCGGCGATCTGCCAGGAAGTCATGACATCCCAGGGCAGGTCGCGGTTGAAGGCCTCGATCAGGAAGTCGCGATAGTGGTAGGCGGTCTTGCGGTCGTAGTCATGTTCGAATCCTTCGCTTTCGCCGAAACGGGCCACATCCATCCAGTGGCGAGCCTGGCGCTCGCCGTAGCGCGGCGAGGAGAGGAGTCGATCCAGATAGTTCGGCCACGCTTCGTCTGATTTGTCGGAGAGGAAACTTTCCATTTCCTCGGGATCCGGGGGGAGTCCCAGGAGGTCGAGGGAGGCGCGTCGCGCGAGGGTGCGACGGTCGGCCTCGGGATTGCGCGAAAGCCCCGTTTTCGCGTGCACCGCCGCCAGGAAACGATCCACCTCCGCGGTCGGGGTATTGTCCTCGGAAAGACGGGGAGGATCGACGGGAGCGAGCCTCCGGAAAGCCCAGTATTCCCGATCGTTTTCCGTCACGGTGAGTGGTTTCTTTCCTCCTCCGGAATCCTCGATGAGAGGGCGTGAGTAGGGAGCGCCGAGGCCGATCCAGGTTTCGAAGTCAGCGAGGAGAGGGTCAGGGAGTCGGGGTTTTTTCGCCGGCATCAATGGCTCCTCCTCGTGGCGCATCAGGGTGAGCATGAGACTGCCGCTCGCTTCGGCAAGATTCACTGCCGGTCCGGAATCGCCGCCCGCGAGGAGCAGCTCCCTCGTCGCCAGGTTGAAGCCGGCCCGGGTCTTTTCCCCTCCGTGACAGTCGAGGCAGTGGCTTTTCATGGCCGGGCCGATCGACTTTTCGAACAGCTCCGTACCCGCCTTCATCCGGCTGGCATGATCGTCCGGAACCGGCTGATCGGCGAAAACGGGACTCGCGGCGAGGAGGACGAGAAGAGACAAACGGCGGAACATGACAACACTCAAGGTTTTACCACGCACCGATCCCGGATCTCACCGCCTTTTCCCGATGCGGACGCCCGCGATCGCGCCCTTCAATCGGTCCCAACGAAGTCGGTGAGGAGGGGCGGGGAGGCCGAGCCCGCGGGGAAAGTATAGAAAATTATGGCTTGGCTCCGCTCGCTTGTTGCCTATGATCGTGATGGTTTCTGGTGACAGGAACCACCCCTCAATGCCTGCCTGCCTCTCCATTCTCAGTCCGCTTGCCGGACTGCCTGAAGCCCTGCCCGCTTGCCTCGGCGTGGTCAGTCTGCCTCAGGCGCTCGAATTCCTCTCGGGTCACGCCGTCCCGGCGGTGCTCGTGGCCATGGCCTTCGGGATTCTCTTCGGATGGGCGGCGAGGCGCCGGACTCCGGCGGAGGAGGCGGAAGAAGAGGCCGTCCAGGCGAGTCACGGACTCGAGGAATTGCGTTGGCGGCATGAAAAACTGGTTCTGACGGAGCGGCAGCAGGTCGAAAAGCAGGCGAGGCTCGATGCTTTCGCCGATGCGATGGGACGTCTCGAGGGTGAGGAACGTCGTCAGGCGGCCCTGCGCCTGTTTGTGCTCGCCGAACGAGTTCGCGAGGCCCGTCAGAAAGTGGGATCCGACCTTTCGCGGATGGTCGTCCTGCGTGACCGGATCGGGGAACTGCTGCCGGTTTTGAAAAAGGGCGGAGACGCGGCCGGTGCCTGTCGCGGCATGGCCGAAGTGCAGGCCGGCCGACTCGAGGAGGCCCGCGAAGCCCTGCGGAGCATCGCGGAATTTGTGGTCGGGCTCGAAGCGGATGTGCTGGAGGGAAAAAACGACCTCTCCGATCCGACCTCCCTTCGAAAGGAACTCGTCGAGTGCAAGGGCCGGATTCTGGATCTGCCCCAGGGATGGTCCACTTCCGGCGAGGAGACGGACCGCCGCCTGCGCGAGTTACTGGCGACGGTGAACGAACCGGTGCTGATGCCCGTGCGGGAGATTCTGCTGGTTGACGGCGCCCTCACCGCTTCCCTTGCGGGAGTTTCCGGAATTGACCTGGCGGGAGCGGCCGGCGGGGTCGTGGCTGCCTTGGACAAGATCGGGGTGGAGACGAAACCCTCGCCGAAGGAGGAACTGGCCGAACCGAAATCCGACGAGCCCTTGCCGGGGGTGATGCCGGGATTTGTTCCCTCCTCCTATTTCGAGAGGGAAATCCCGGGCGAGACCTCCTCGGAATCCGGAGTGAGCGAGTTTGGTTTTCCCGTTCCCGAACCCGAACTCACCGGCTTCACGGATCCGGCGGAATTCATGAAGTTGCCTCCCCGCCCCTCCAAGGGATTCCATGATTTGACCCTGGGGGGAAATGGGAACGGCAACGGCAACGGCGGGCACAAGCCTGCGGTCGACGTGGAAACCGGCTCGAAGCAGGAGTTGGAAGAGACCTTGGAAGAGGAAGCGGTGGACCTTCTCGCCGAAGTGACCGGTGGGGGATCCGACGATGAAGAAGCCGATCCCGAGCGCAGCCTTGTCCTTTTCTGTTCGAACGATGTCGAACTCTGGGGGCAGAACGTCTACCGCGGCGCGCGCTGCCGTGCCCGGGCCATCTCCGAGTTTCCCGAATGGGCGAGTTGGATCTCGATACGCCGGCTCGACACGAACGAGCGGGTCCTGGCTCCAATCCGGTCGACCTCATTGAAAGGGGGGCAAGGCGGCGATCCCTTCGGGTTCAACGGAACGAACGAGCTGTTCTACGGAGCCCGTCATCTCGGTCTGTTTTCCGAGTCCTGCCCGAACGAGGTGGAAACGCGTTTCACCTATGGAGGGTGGGGATTCGGGCATCGCGCCCACGAAATCGCTCCCGATGTGGAACAGCTCCAGGCAGCGGGCTGGGAAGGTCGCGAAATTCCGGCGGACACGGTTTTCGAGATCGTGATCCACGAAGAACTGCCTGCGCTCGGGAAACTGGATCGCCTTCTCGAAAGTGAGGTGCGCGGCGGATTCCGCACGGCCCGTTGAATTTCTTCCCTGTGGAAAAGGGGGGCTCGCGCGTTTAAACTGGGTGATCGCCAGGACTCCTGACACGCCCCCGATACCGAACTTCGAGATTCTCGGCCGCATTGGCGGAGGATCCTATGGCGAGGTCTATCTCGCCCGAACCGTTACCGGCATGTTCCGTGCGGTGAAGGTCGTCCGTCGGGAGGATTTCGAATACCAGCGCACCTTCGAGCGGGAGTTCCAAGGCATCCAGCATTACGAGAAGCTTTCGCACGAGCATCCCGGACTTGTCGACATTCTTCACGTGGGCCGGGACGACGAGGCCGGCTTCTATTATTACGTGATGGAGTTGGCCGACGACGAGAGCGGTGCGTCGGCCGAGGAAGTGCTCGACCACTACCGGCCCCGAACGCTCTCCTCCGACCTGAGAAAGAGTTCTTCCCTGACCGTGCGCCAATGCGTCGATCTCGGGATCGCCATCGGGAGTGCCCTCGGACACCTTCATCGTGCCGGGCTCACCCACCGCGATGTGAAACCCTCCAACATCATTTTTGTGAAGGGTCAGCCGAAACTCGCCGACGTCGGTCTCGTGGCGAGCACGGGGCAACGGACTTTTGTCGGCACGGAGGGTTACGTTCCGCCGGAAGGTCCCGGGACCAGTTCCGCCGACCTCTATTCCCTCGCGATGGTGCTTTACGAGATGCACACGGGCAAGGACC
>JAGRPC010000387.1:0-551 GCA_020439925.1 Verrucomicrobiia bacterium
ATGACCGGCACGTCGATGCCCGCGAGGGAGCAGCGGTCGCGGAAGTCGTGGAAGTCATCGTTGTGGAAGAAGAGCTGCGTCACGATGTAGTCGGCCCCCTCGTCGACCTTCGCCTTGAGGAAGTCCATTTCCTTGAGCCGGTTGGGCGTCCCAGGATGGCCCTCCGGGAACCCCGCCACTCCGATCCCAAAGCCGCGGCGGTCGGGGTGGCTCCCGCTCTCGTTGAACTTCCGGATGAAACGCACGAGGTCCGCGGCGTGCTGGAAGGCGTCGTCTTCCCTCACGTAGTTCTCGAGGCCGCGCGGCGGATCCCCTCCCAGCGCGAGAATGTTGCCCACGCCTTCCTCGGCGTAACGCTCGAGGATGGATTGGATATCGGATTCCTGGTGGCAGACGCAGGTGAGGTGGGGAATGGGATCGAGGGAGGTGGAGTTCTTCAGGCGCACGACGAGGTCGTTGGTGAGCTCGCGCGTGGAGCCACCGGCTCCGTAGGTGACGCTGACGAAGGAGGGCTCGTAGGCCTCGAGTTCGCTGATCGTTCCGTAAAGCGA
>JAGRPC010000387.1:613-1808 GCA_020439925.1 Verrucomicrobiia bacterium
CCCTTCGCGAAAATGTCCTGAATGTGCATGAGCCGCTACTTTGGCACGTTTCGGCCGGGGATGGTAACAGGAAATGGAGGAAGGCGAGAGATGCCGAAAGTCCCAAAAATGGAGCCAATTCCTTGCGATCCCCACCCTGCCTCCCTTAGACTAGAAGGGTTTGAGTCCCAAAAAAAAACCGATCCCACCTCCGCTGAACAAGATTTCCCCGATGAAAACGTTCTCCCTCACCATTGCCCTCGCTGCCCTTCTCGCCGGATCGATCCAAGCCCAGGAAGTCAGGAATGAACGCATCCAGTTCGAAGCGGGCAAGTCGCGGGCCGTCATCAACGGCAGGGTGACGGGCCGGGGAGAGGTACTCTACAAGGTCCATGCCCGGGAGGGGCAGTTCCTCCTCGTCGAGATGCATCCCGAAGCCAACGGCGCCGACTTCAATATCTTCATCCCGGACCGAGGCCCCGGGCAGGAAGCTCTCTTTGTATCCTCGGCCGGCGGCAGCAAGTATGTGGGACAACTTTACAAGACGGGCAATCACACGATCCAGGTCTATCTGAACCGGGCCGCAGCCCAGCGCGGCCAAACGGTGGATTATCGGATGGTGGTGCGAGTCACCGACAAGCTGCCCACGGAAAAGGACACGCCGGAACCTGAAAAACCCGCGACCGGACCCGTGCCGCCCAAGGTGATCAACGATTGTCTCGAAACCCTCCGGAAACAGCTCTCCGGCGGGTCGATGGAGGTCATCCGCGCCGTTCGCGGTGAGAATTCCTTCATCGTCGATGTCAAGGTCCAGGGGGTTCCCAAACCCTGGCGTTGTTTCCATGACGGCACCCGCTGCACCGGAACCGAGTATCAGGGCGAAGGGTGAACCTTCCGAATCTCAGAGGCTGACCAATCTCTGCCGCGTGGCCTCGTCGACCGGTTCACAGAGGCGGTAGCCCTCGCCGTGGCCGGGGATGGTGGCGAGGAGGGCATCGCGCTCCGCCGGAGACGGAAAATCGAGACCGATGAGGGCCCGACCGATCCGTTCCCCGGACTGGCGATAGTTGAAATAACAGAGATTGGCCCTGCCCGCGATACGGCTGGCAAGGAAGTCGTGAAGCGCCCCGGGACGCTCGTAGAAGTCGAGCCGGAGAAAAGCCGGACAGGTCAGCAGGTCACCTCTCAGGGGAATCGCCCGGAAATCGACGTCGAC
>JAGRPC010000388.1 GCA_020439925.1 Verrucomicrobiia bacterium
TGGAGCAGGAGGATCGATGGCGCGACGTGAAACCTTCTGGATTCGCTCCTCGTTGATCAGGTCGAGCGCACTGATCTTCCAGGTGCTGTCGATTGCGGTCAAGCTGATCTCCGCCTCGTAGCGGTTGGTCCGCTCGTGCGTGTGCCCCCAGTGAGTGACCTCTCCAATGGTAACCCATTCGGCCCGAGTGCGGAATCCGCCCCCGGCAACCATTCCTCCGGCCACAGTATCGCAATCCCGCAAGGCGATTTCGTAAACGCGGACACGGGGACCGCCCGAACTTTCCAGTTCAAGTGAAGATCGAATCTCCAGATAGATGCGTTCGAGCAATGGACCGCTCACGCTGGCCTCGAGGGTGTCATAGATAGCCGACTCGTCCCTGAAGTCGAAGGCGTGATACGTATTCCGTAGAAGGGCGTAAACAAGGTCCTCGGCGGCAGTATCGGCGGGAACGACTACATCGATCATTCGGTAGCGCAGTGAGAAGACTCCGAGCGCAACCCCTCCGGCGAGCAGCCAGCCCGTCCAGGCCGGAGATTTCAGCTTGCGACGCAAAACCACCATAGAGGCCGTCGCAATCATGGCGAGTCCCACAAACACGAAAGGACGGAACGGATGACGTTCGGAACGCTCCAGGCCTGGCACGGGCAAGAGAGCCGGCAAAGCCATTGCTCCATCCAGTTTCCAGCTGAATTGACCTTCCCCCGGAGCGAGATAGCGGGCGGCGGGCTTTCCACGACTCGCAATCTCCAGAACGAGGCGTTCCTGACCGGGGGCAAACCAGAGCCATTCGAGATCAAAAGAATTTACTCCGGTTGCGGCGGCAGAAAGCGTCATGCCGACCAAGGCCTCCTCGATTGGAATCGATTCCCGTTCGTCGGGAGCATACCCTCTTTCCGGGTCGCGGACGACAAATCGAACGGTCTGGTCGCTGAACACAAGTGACTGCCCCGGCAGCTCCACATTCACACCGGATTTGAAGAGCGTCAGTAGATTGTCGAGAACCGCCTGCTTTTCCGCCGGACCGATCGTCTCACCTTCCATCCGCCAGGATTCGCGGTAGGCGCCCACCTGAACCAGCGCCTCGAGCCGGAATTCAAATGGTTCCACACTGACAAAGCCACGCACCGCCTCCTGCGCCGGGACGAGCGAAGCCGGGAGTAAGCACCAGGAGAAAAACCGGAGAAGACGTCCGAACACGGGAGAAGCAAAGCCGCGACCCTTGCGGCGGTCAAACGAATCGACCTGCACCCGTTCCGATTTTGTCAAACAATCCCAAGGAAAAAGCCCTGAAGACGCTGCTTGATTCACCCCCCGACCTTTGCTTAGTTCCGCGTTCACATTTGCCAACATGCGTAGAAAAACACTCCCCCTGCTGCTGACGGGAAGCCTTGTGCCGGTCTTCGCGCACGCCCAGACCGTCGATTTCATGACCCAGGTGAAACCCCTCCTCGAGGGCACTTGCGTTCACTGCCACGGCCCCGAAAAGCAGGAGGGTGAATATCGCATCGACACGAGAGAGGCGGCTTTTGCCGGCGGAGAGAATTACGCCAAGGAAACCATCGTTCCCAAGGACCCCGAGGCCTCGCCGGTTTACTGGATGACTACCGAGGCAGCCGACAGTGCCGACCTGATGCCACCCAAAAAGCCGCTTTCTCCCGAACAGCAGGAAATCCTGAAGGCGTGGATCGCCGACGGTGCGAAGTGGCCCGATGGCGTCACCCTGGAGGAAAAGCCTCGCATGGATTTCAAAAACAACATTCTTCCCCTGCTCTCAAAGGGAGGTCCTTTCAAGGCGGCGGATAAGAAGATGCTCCAGCTGTGGGTGGAGCAGGGTGCCGTATGGCCGAAGGATTTCAAAATTGGCGGCGACAGCCAGGCCGATCAGGGACCGGCCGACAACCTCGATCTCGTGAAAGTGATGCGCGAAAACATCGTTTCCACGACCAAGGAGAAATCGGAGTCCGACATGAAGGACTACACCGGCGAGATCCCCAAGACCGGCGTGAAGTATGACATGATCGCGATCAAGGGCGGCGAATTCACTATGGGCAGCCCTGCGGACGAAGAAGGACGCGCAGACGACGAAGGCCCTCAGCGCAAGGTGAAGGTCTCTCCCTTCTGGATGGGCAAGTTTGAAGTCACTTGGAACATGTACGAGCCCTTCATGATTACCGGCGTGGCTCGCAACAAGGACGGTTCTCCAGAGAACATCCCGGCAGACGCAGCCCCGGTGGATATCGTCTCCAGCCCCACCACTCCCTACACCGAGATGAGCTTTGGCATGGGTACCGATGGTTACCCAGCCATCTGCATGACCCAGCACGCCGCCAACAAGTTCTGCCAATGGCTCAGCGCGCAGACCGGCCACTATTACCGCCTCCCCACCGAAGCGGAATGGGAGTATGCCTGCCGTGCCGGCACCGAAGGTGCATTCAGCTGCCCTACAGACCAGCTTGCCGACTTCGCAGTGATGGACCCCGAACAGGTAAGGGTTGGCTACGAAAAAGTCGGAACGAAAAAACCGAATCCCTGGGGACTCTATGACATGCACGGAAACGTGATGGAATGGTGCCTCGACCAGTATCTTGAAAAGGGTTACGAAGGCGCCTCAGGGGTGGTCGACAATCCCCTGGCGATCCCAACGACCCTCTACCCCCGCGTCGCCCGCGGCGGTTCCTGGTATGACCCGCCTGAGGAGCTCCGTTCGGCACGCCGCATTCCCTCCAACGAAAATTGGAAGGTCCAGGATCCCCAGTTGCCCAAGTCAATCTGGTATCACACTGACGCCCACTGGCTTGGATTCCGACTCGTGCGCCCTCTCGAGGTTCCCGAAGCCGAAAAAATGCACCAGGTCTGGAACGTTGGTACCGTCGACGAAGAGTGACCCAGAAGATCAAAGGGAGCATGAAACGAATCTCCCGAACCGGAAAGGCGGGCCTTCGGGTTCGCCTTTTTCTGTTCTGGAGCCTTGCCTCCTGCACGGTATCCCGCTCCGAGGAACCTTCGATTCCGAGCTCGTGGTATGAAACCCTCCGTACGTTCGGCGAGAAGAGAAATTGGGGGCAAAATGACCCAGTCCCGGCCTATGAGAGGGAACTCGTTTCCCTTATTCGGGAACACATTCTCGCTACCTCTCAAAAGGAAGAACAGGCTTTCGAAAACTTCGAGGAAAGCATTCCCGAGTCGAAGGCCTCCTTCGCGATGGTGGCGATAAAAGGTGGCGAATTCACCATGGGAAGTCCCGCGAACGAACCCGGGCGAAAGGGAGACGAAGATCAGCGAAAGGTTGCCGTTTCCTCCTTTTGGATGGGTCGCCACGAGGTGACCTGGGAATTGTACCTCCCCTTCGCCGACGCCAGCAAGCGGATCCCCCGCCGTTTTCTCAACGGAGCCCCTCGCGACGTGCAGCCACGAAAACTCCTCGATTGGATTTCCTCTCCCACGGAGTTCTACACCTCTCCCGATTTCGGGATGGGCCTTGATGAAAACTATCCGGCCATCGGTATGACCCAGCACGCAGCAAACAAGTTCTGCCAATGGCTCAGTCTGCAAACCGGCCGTTTTTATCGCCTTCCCACAGAGGCGGAATGGGAATATGCCTGCCGCGCGGGAACCACGGGGCCGTATTCCTGTCCCGCCGATCAACTCGGGGATTTCGCCGTGATCGATCCGGATCAGACACGAACCGGATACGAGCGAGTCGGAACTCGAAAACCAAATCCATGGGGATTGTTCGACATGCACGGAAACGTCTGGGAGTGGTGCCTCGACGGCTACACATCGACACTTCCCTGGCAAACCACGGCCGATCCCTGGATCCGGGCGAAACAACGCTATCCCCGCGTCGCAAGAGGTGGGTCCTGGTATGACCTTGCCGACGATGCACGCAGTGCCCGTCGTCTCTTTTCCCATCCGAACTGGAACCTCCAGGACCCTCAAAATCCGCAGAGTCTCTGGTGGCTTGTCGACGCCGAATGGCTCGGATTCCGGGTGGTTCACCCTCAGGAGATTCCAAGTGAAGAAGACATGTTTGAAGCGTGGAACACCGGAGCCATGCATCGACAGGAGAATGACGTGATTCCCTGATCGTTACAAATGAAGGCGTTCTTTTTTCTTTGTTTGACCATTTCCTTACCGGGACCTCTCTCTGCTTCCGAATGGCATCTCCTTACCTTCAAGGAACCCCATATGGGGACAGAGTTCACCATCCGCGCATGGACCGAAGAAGGCCGTGAGTCGGACTTGACCCGGTTGGTCGAAAGGGCCTTCGCCCGGGTGAAGGAACTCGACGCCGCCCTTTCCGATTATTTGCCGGAGTCGGAGATCAATCGGCTCGCCAAGGCCCCTAAAGGCAAAGCCGTCATCGTCAGCGAAGATCTCTTCCTCGTGTTCGAGAAGGCAGGCAAGGTGACGGAGGCCTCCGGAGGTGTCTTTGACATCACTGCGGGTCCACTCATCCGACTCTGGCGCATGAGCCGGAAGAACAACGCTCTTCCGACCCCGGAGCAGATCGCCTCGGCCAAAGCACGGACGGGTTTCCACCACCTCGTCCTGGATGCCGAAAAGCGCACGATCACGAAGACCATGGAGGGCATGCTCTTCGACGCAGGCGGCATCGCCAAGGGCTATGCGGCAGACGCCGCACTGGCGATTCTGAAGGATGGCGGATTTCCGCGGAGCCTCGTTGCGGCAAGTGGTGACATCGTCGTGGGATCACCTCCTCCGGGAGAACAAGGGTGGCGGATCGGCATCGAAACCCTCGAAATCGGTCATGATCTCAAGGATCTCCAGACCGTGACCCTGAGCGATAGCGCCATTTCCACTTCGGGAGACACTCGGCGCTATTTCGAACATGGGGGGGTCCGCTACTCTCACATTGTTTCGCCTGCCACAGGCCTGGGACTTACCGAGCGCACCGGCGCCAGCGTGATTGCTCCGGATGCCACCACCTCCGATAGTTTCGCCACCGCTGTGACCCTGCTCGGACCAAAGGAAGGCTTGCAATTCATCCGAAATCAGCGAGGGATCGAATGCCAGATCGTCGTCCTTCGCGACGGTCACGAAGCCTTCCTCCGTTCCGATGGATTCCCCTCCCCCCAGGGACCTCAAGTCCAACAAGAAAGCCCCGTCCCCGCGCCGTGACGGGCGCGAGGCTGCCGTGCAGTTTCTTTACGGCAACGAAGCGCAGGGAGCCTGCGACATCTCTCCGGAAAAGCTTGCGGCTTTCTGGAACCTGCGCGACGCCAAACCCAAAGTGCGGGAGTTCGCCGAGACCATCCTTCTCGGCATCGCCGGAAAGTCAGCAGAAATCGATG
>JAGRPC010000389.1 GCA_020439925.1 Verrucomicrobiia bacterium
CTTCCGTTGGCGAGGGCGGTGCGGAGCCGGTAATGCGTCTCGACGACCCGGTTCACGAAACCGGCTTGGTGCTCGTGGAGGAGATGGGCGAGGACATCGCTCGTGGCCACGGGAAAGATGGCCCAGTCGAAGCGTTCCCCCGGGGGAAGCGGCTCGGTCTGGAGTCCGGCGGGGCTGAGCCGGCCGGTGAGATTGCCCCAGTGCTTGCCGAGGTTCTCTCCGCCCGTGACGTGCCATCCCCCGAAGCGTTCCGAGAGGGGAATCTCGTGCCCCGTGAGCCCGCGCCGGTAGGACTCGAGGCTCCCGCCCGTGGGACCGGGAACGACCGACTTGATGACGAGGCCCGGCACCTCGCGGGTGTCCTCGTCGGAATGGCAGTTCATGCAGCGCTGGGAGCGCTCCGCGACCGGTCTCACGCCCGCCTTCGGAATGTCGAAAATGTAGAAGATCGCCCCGAGCTCGGGATCGATCGAGACGATCTCGATCTTTCCGCCGGGCACGTAGCCGAGGTAGATCTCGTCGTTGAAATAGATTGCCCGGGGACTGCGCGGCGAGATGAGCCGCAATTGCAGGCTGGTCGTCGAATAGACAAGCGTCTGGGAGGAGGCGGGAATCTTGAGGGCCTTCAGCAGGCTCGTGAGGTAGGCCTTCTCCGAACTTTCGTCGAGCCCGAGACGACCGGCCTCGAGATCGTCCTTGATGAGGGTGAAGGGATCCTTCGGGGTGCGGTTCCAGTAATCGTGTTCGGGACGCTTGAGATCCGCGAAATCGAGCGCCCCGCTTTCCTCGGCGAACAGGGCCGCCTGCCCGAGGGCGAGGCCCAGGGCGAGGCAGGAGAGCTTTCGAAAGCCTTTCGGCATGGCGGCTAACTTACGCGAATCGCGGGAGAGAGGGCAAGAGGCGGGATCGGGGAGTCGTCTCACTCAGTAGACCTCCGTCATCCCTCCGTCGATGAGCAGGTTCTGCCCGGTGACGTATCCGTTCGCGCCCGAGCAGAGCCAGACCACGGCCTTCGCGAAATCGGAGGGTTCCCCATATTTGCCGAGGGGAATGGAAGCTTGCGACTTCGCGCGTTGCTCGTCGAAGGAAATCCCGGCCTTTTCCGCCCAGATCGTGTCGAGCGCGGCGATGCGGTCGGTGTCGATGCGCCCGGCCCCGACCGTGTTCACGAGGATGCCGTCCCGCCCCAGTTCCCGGGCGAGGCTTTTCCCGAGTCCGACGAGTCCGCTGCGGAAGACATTGGAAAGGAGAAGGCCGTCGATGGCCTGTTTCGTCGAGACGGAAGTGTTGTTGACGATGCGCCCGCCGCCTCCGGCCCGGAAATGCGGGAGGGCGGCCCGGATCGCCCGCACGTAGCCGAGCGTGGTCAACTCGAAGGCCGACTGCCAGGCCGCGTCGTCGAAGCTGTCGAATCCGCCCGCGGGAGGGCCGCCGGTGTTGTTGAAGAGGGCCCAGAGGCCCCCGAACTCCGCGACGGTGCGATCCACCGCCTCCTGCACCGAAGCCGCGTCGGTGAGATCGCCGACGGTGAAAAGAGGGCGGTTGCCTGTCTCCGCGGCGATAGCCTCGGCGGTGGCGGCGAGTTTGTCCTCGGACCGCGAGAACAGCATCACCCGCGCGCCTTCGCGTGCGAATTCCGTGGCGACGCCGCGGCCGATGCCGCCGCTGGAGGCGAAGACGAGAACGGGTTTGTCCTGGAGATGGAGATTCATGGAGGATGGGATTTGGACAGGAACTTGGCAAAGATCGCGGGTTTGTCGATGGCGCGCTCGCCCGGTTGTCCCGCTTTCGGCTCGACCCGGGCCGCGCGATCTGACACGGTCTTGTCCGGAACCCCACCCTCTCATGTCACGCTCCCTCTTCCTCGTCCTGTGCTCCCTGCTAGCCGTCCTCTCTTTCCCGGTTTCGGCGGCGGAGGGCAAGAAACCGAACGTCCTGTTCATCGCCATCGACGACCTCAACCACTGGGTCGGTCACCTCGGCCGCAATGCGCAGACTCGGACGCCGAACATCGACCGCCTCGCCGCGGAGGGGCTCTCCTTCACGAGCGCCTACTGCACCGCCCCGGCCTGCAACCCCTCGCGCGCCTCGCTCATGTCGGGCCAGCGTCCCAGCACCACCGGGTGTTACACGAACGCGCAGAACTGGCGTCCCGGCATCACCGAGGACAAGCTGATGAACTCGCATTTCTTCAGGAACGGCTACCGGGTCTACGGGGCCGGCAAGATCTACCACGGGGCGGGAGACCGGGGAGGGGACTGGACCGACTATTTCGACGGAAAGGGGGGCAACCTCCAGATCCATCCTTCGGCGAAGAACGATGGCGTCGGAGGGATCAAGTTCTACCCGCTCGCCAGCACCAACGAGGAGATGCCCGACCACGGCGTCGTCGACTGGTGCATCGAGCGGATGAATGAGGGCGGCGAACAGCCCTATTTTATCGCCTGCGGCCTCGTGAAACCCCACATGCCTTTCAGCGTCCCGAAGGAGTGGTTCGACCAGTTTCCCCTCGAATCGATCGAGCTTCCCCCGCATCGGGAAGACGACCTCGACGACATTCCCAGGGCGGGAGTGAAGATGGCCGGACCGGACGGCGACCATGCCGCGATTCTGAAGGCCGGTCGCTGGAAGGAGGCGGTGCAGGCTTACCTCGCGACGATCGCTTACTGCGACTATGAAATTGGCCGCCTTCTCGATGCCCTCGACGCCTCCCCGAAGAAGGACAACACCCTCGTCTGCCTCTGGAGCGATCATGGATGGAGCCTCGGGGAGAAGTCGCACTGGCGGAAGTTCGCGCTCTGGGAGGAACCGACGCGCACCGTCCACATCTGGAAAGTTCCCGGCCTCACACCCTTCGGGAAGCGTTGTGACTGGCCCGTCGACTACCTGAACATCTACCCCACTCTCTGCTCGCTCACGGGTCTCCCGCGCCCCGGTCACGTCGAGGGATTCGACATGACCCCGATCCTCGGCGATCCCGCCGCCGACTGGGACCAGCCCGCGATGACGACCCATGGACGCGGCAATCACAGCGTCCGCTTCGGAGACTGGCGATACATCCGTTACGCCGACGGCGGCGAGGAGCTCTACGATCACGCGAGCGACCCGCTCGAATACACCAACCTCGCCGGCGATCCCAAGCTCGCGGAGACCATGGCCGATCTCGCCTCCCACCTCCCGAAAAACGAGGCCAAGGACCTCCCCGGCGGAAACGGCAACGGGAAGGCGGGCGGTGAAGGAAAAGGCAAGGGCAAAGGGAAAAACAAGAAAAAGGGTGAGGAGTGATCTTCCCCGTCGCCCGTTTTCATCCGCTTCCCCGCGGAAACCTCAGAGTCCGTTTTCCTCGAGGAAGGCTCGCACCGCTGCGGCCGAGGCCTCGACCGGGTAGCTGACCATCTTTTTCTTCTTGATGGCCTCGAGAGAGGGATCGGTCGGCGTTTCCCCGATGGCCTTCTCGATGATCGCGGGGAACTTCGCGGGATGGGCCGTCGCGAGCACCACGTGGGTCGAGGAAAGATCGAGGTCCTGGAATCCGCAGGCGGTGTGGGGATCGACGACGTAGTCGTATTGCTCCTTCACCATGCGGATGTTCGCGAGGATGTCCTCGTCGGTGCTGCGCGTCGCCGCGAAGTTGCTGGCATTGAAGTTGGCGATCTTGATGGACCCGTCCTTCTTGAACTGCTCCATCTGAGCGAGCGTGGCCTTCGCGTTCTTCTCGTTGTGGTAGTAGAGGAAGCGCTCGAAGTTCGAGGCCACCTGGATGTCCATGGAGGGCGCGTGGCTCGGTTGAACCTCGTCGGGCTTGTATTCCCCGGTGTTGAAGAGGCGGTAGAGAATGTCGTTCTGGTTCGTTGCGACGACAAAGCGGTCCACGGGCAGGCCCATCTGGTGGACCATCCAGCCGGCGAAGATGTTGCCGAAGTTTCCGGTGGGGACGACGAAGGAGATATCGTCGCGGTTGTCGGGGGGAAGCTGGGTGAAGGCGTGCACGTAATAGACGCACTGGGCGAGGACGCGCACGACGTTGATCGAGTTGATCGCGGAGAGCCGCATCTTCTCCTTGAAGGCAAGATCACCCATGAGCTCCTTCACGATGGCCTGGGCATCGTCGAAGGTTCCCTCGATCGGGATGGGATAGATGTTGTCCGCGCCCGTGCAGGTCATCTGGCGCTCCTGCAACTCGGAGATGCGGCCCTTCGGATAGAGGATGAAGACCTTCGCGCCCTTCTTCCCGGCGAGACCGTGGATCGCCGCCGAGCCGGTGTCTCCCGAGGTTGCCCCGAGGACGTTGATCGTTTCCCCGGTCCGCTCGATCTGTTCCTCGAAGAGGCTGCCGATGAGCTGCAGGCCGAAATCCTTGAAGGAAAGGCTCGGGCCGTGGAACAACTCGAGGACAAACAGGTTGTCGGCGAGCTGCTGCAGCGGCGCGTTCATCGTGTCGCTGAAATCCCCGTAGCTGCGGTCGACGATCTCGATGAGGTGATCGCTGTCGTGGTCGGTGTCGAAGAGGCTCAGAAAATCCCAGGCAAGCGCGGCATAGGGGAGGGCCTCCTCGACGAGGATGCTCTGGGGCAGGATCGGAAGATGCCGCGGCACGTAGAGGCCTCCGTCGGGAGCGAGTCCGCGGGCGAAGGCTTCGGTGAAACTGACGGGCTCGCCGCCGCCGCGGGTAGAAACAAAATCCATGGGGGAAGTTAGATCGGTTTTGAAGGATGAAAACGGAAATCGGGTTCCGTGTCAGGAACCTTGCCCGGAAACGGACCGATGACAAGCGCTGTCCTCGGCCAGCGTTACGACGCAGGGCGCGAAATGGCCTCGAAACCCAAGGAATAAGGGGTGTTCAGGGACGTTCCCAGCGGTGGTAGGCGGAACTGAAATGAAACGGGACCCCGTTTTCCACGTGTGTATGGGTGGACACGAGATCGACCGCTCCGGCCCCCGCAGGAACCGGAACCTCCGCCATGAAAACTCCGGGTGAAGTCTGGGTCAGTGGCGCCGACTCCCAGTGATCGTATTCGGTGGCGAAAGTGTAGGGAGGACTGCGGTCGATACACCAGGAAACCACATTGGCTGCGGGTCGAACGCCTTCCTTCAGGGTGA
>JAGRPC010000390.1 GCA_020439925.1 Verrucomicrobiia bacterium
CCGGACTTGCGAACACGAGCATCGTTGACGCGCCGTCCCGCGGTGGACTTGACTTCCAGCGGATCGACCATCTCTGGCACATTCCGACCGGATACATCGACATGTCCCTGGTGCGTGGCGACGGTGTCCAGTGGGGCAACGACAACGGTTTCTCGATCAGCTCGGCTGAGTTCTTCGACACTGCGGGCGAAGTCAATGTGAACGCGGCACCGAACAGCATGGCCGTCGGGAGTAAGTCAGGAGAAAGCAACGCGTTGGGATTTGCCTTCCGTCTTTTGGGTGGAAACAATTCGGGTGAATATGCCCAGTTTGGTTACAACACCGATTTGGCGGGAGATACGGCGACAGGGGATATCTGGGTGATGACCAAGGAAGGTGGCATCCTCGTCCAGGGTGGTGCCGCCGACGCGTTTGCCCAGATTGGTCACGGTGGTACCGGGGGGAATTCGAATCTGAAAAATCTTTCCGGATCGATTACGGCGCGAGCCGATGGCGGTATGGTCATAGGTGATGTCAATGTGTTGAGCGGAACTGGAGATCGATCCAATGCACAGGTCGGTCACGGTGGACGTCGCAACGATGGCAATCGGGATGGTGATATTCTCGTAATCGGGGAGGCGCTCACCGTTTCATCGGGGGCAGGGTTTGCCCAGATCGGCCACGGCGGGTTCCAGGGCACTGGCAGCTACGCGGGCAACCTCTTCATCAACTTCGACCCGCTTGCCAATGCCGGAGCCGGAGCTGCCGTTGGTGGCGGAGGGGCCCTCAGCATCACGGCGGGGGGTGGATTCGACGATTACGCGCAGATCGGTCACGGTGGTGTCGTCGCTGGCGGAGGATCTCGCACAGGAGATATCCTCCTGGGTCAGTCAGCCAGCGTCAGCCTGCAAGGCGGTGGCAATAAATCGGCCTACGCCATGCTTGGCCACGGCGGAGTCAGTCCGGGGTCCGGAGCCCTCAGCGGCAAGATCGCGGTGAATACGAGCGGGAATGTATCCGTGAGCGGAGGAGCCGGCGCGGAAAACTCGGTTGCCCCACACGACGATTTCTCTTTTGCCCAGATCGGACATGGAGGATCTGCCGCGACGGGTACGAAGAGTGGCGATATTCTCATCAACAGCGGTGGCTCTCTGGTGACAGTGGCGGCGGGGATGGAAACGAACCTCTCCGGCGGTCACTTTGCCCAGATTGGACATGGCGGAGTCACTTCCAGTGGAAACGTGACCGGGACGATCACCCTGAACGCCCCGGGTGCCGGCCTCAGCCTGCTCGCCGGAAGCCAGGACCGGAACTTTGCCAAGATTGGGCATGGGGGATACAGCGCGGGAGGCGTGCAGAGTGGGACGATTGATCTGCTTCTTGGCGGAGCGGTCACCCTGAGCGGCGGAGGGGATCATTCCTTTGCGCAGATTGGTCATGGTGGCAGTCTTGGAGGTGGCAATCGTGACGGGGCGATTTCGCTGATGTCGTCGACCGGGGATCTGTCGTTGCTTTCGGGAGCGGGCCTCAACGCCTTCACCCAGATTGGTCATGGGGGAGTGGGAGTCACCGGCAACCACGGTTCGAGTCTCGCCAATGGCGAGATCCACGTGGGTATTGCCGGCAACATTCTGCTCAATGCTGGGGCGGGCACCGATGCCTACACCCAGATTGGTCAGGGCGGCAGCGGAGCGGTGGGGACCCATCTTGGGGACATCTGCGTGCATGCCGACGGGACCATCACCTTCAACAACGGGCTGCAGGGAGCCGGGTTGCGGGCCTACGGTCAGATTGGCCATGGCGGTTACAACGCGGCGGGCAACCACAGTGGTGAAGTCACCGTGGTGAGTGGTTACGTCAACAGCGGCGGGATCTCCATGCAGGGAGGCAGCGGAACCGACCAATACGTCCAGATTGGCCATGGTGGGACCAATGCCACCGGCAACCTCTCCGGTCGCGTCTACGTGGTGGCCGACAAGGGAGGCGACCTCGTCATGAGTGGTGGATCGGGTGATGGCAGCTACGCGATGATCAGCCACGGGGACGGCTTCGGGACCTACACCAACTTTGGCAGCGGGACCACCGGCGGGACCCGTCAGGGCGGCATCCAGACGTTTGTGGACGGCGACGCCATCCTCAATGCCGGCACCGGAGCCAACAGCAACGTGCACCTCATCCACCGGACCAATGACAGCGGCGGTCTCAACAACGTGAACTACCTGGGTGGCGACGGTTACCAGTATGTCGTCAACGGCACCTCCATCGGCAATGCCGCCTCGAGTGCGCGTGAGAACGAAGGCACCATCATCGCCGGCAACTTCGGCACCGGGAACATCGTCATCACCAACACGGGAGATCTGACCCTGAACAACCCGCTGGTGCCCACCGCCGAGTTCGTCAACCACAGCTTCAGCTTCATCGTGTTGTCCACCGGGAACCTGAACTTCGAGCGCAGCTTCCAGAACGCGGGGACCGGACTGGTGGCCCTTGTGGCCGGATGGGACGGAGTGCAGGACCTCTCCTCCATCAACTACAACAACGGCCCCTGCGATCCCGAGATCATCCCCGGCTCGATCGACTTCAACGACTGTGACCGCTTCGGTCAGAACGGTGGCGTCCTCACCGTGGGCAGCACCAGCCAGAG
>JAGRPC010000391.1 GCA_020439925.1 Verrucomicrobiia bacterium
TCACCATGGGCGGGGAACCGACCTTTGTTTCCATCGATGACATGGATGGGGACGAGTGGAACACCATGGCCGACGGGGAAATGAAGAGGACTCGTGCCATCGACCTGACATGGCGGCTCCGGGAGTGCTTTGCCCCGGGCGGCGTGATCTGGTTCGGAGAGGGCAAGTGGTATCCGGGAGAACCGGTACCTCGCTGGGCCTACGGAATTTTCTGGCGGAAGGATGGTTATCCGATGTGGAGAGCGATGTCCACGCTCGCCGATCCCTCGAAACCGGGATCTTATGGCTATGAAGAGCCCGGAATTCTCGCTCGGGGAATTGCCGAAGTACTGGGGATACCACACGACTGCGTCATCCCCGCACTGGAGGATGTGGAGTATTACCGTTGGCGTGCCTCGACCCTGCCGCACTTCGAAACGGAGACCGAGGCGGACGAGGACGACTCGCTGGAGAGACGCACCCTCGCCGCCCTGTCGAGGCGAGGTTTGGAAGTTCCCAGTGGATACGTGTTGCCGATCTTCCATCATCCGGAATCCCGGCGCTGGACCGGGGTGCGTTGGGAACTGAAACGGGGCGGCCTCTATCTCATTCCCGGTTCGTCGGCGATGGGCTTCCGCCTGCCTCTCGACTCGGTCCGCAAGGCGACAAAGGAGGACATTCTCGAGGAACGCATGCCCTTGGATGATGCGTTCCCTGAACTCGAGCCCGATCCCTTGAAGAACTACGATGTGCCGGCGCCCCCAGGCGATGGCGACTGGGTTCCGCGCACGGCGGTCTCGGTGGAGATGCGCGAGGGGCGCCTGCATGTGTTCATCCCCCCTACGGGAATGCTGGAGCCCTATTTGGAACTTCTCGCCGCTGTCGAATTCGCCGCCACGCGTGCGAACCTGAAGGTAGTCATCGAAGGGTATGAACCACCGCATGATCCACGCATCGAGCGCCTCAAGGTGACCCCCGACCCGGGAGTGATCGAGGTGAACATCCATCCCTCGTCGAATTGGGAGGAACTGGTCTCGCGAACTACGACCCTGTACGAGCAGGCACGCCTCGCCCGGCTTGGGACGGAAAAGTTCATGCTCGACGGGCGGCATAGTGGAACGGGGGGAGGCAACCACGTCGTGATCGGGGGGCGAACTCCGGCAGACAGTCCCTTTCTGCGCCGTCCCGATCTTCTCGCGAGCCTGGTCGCTTACTGGCAGAATCACCCCGGATTGTCCTATCTTTTCTCGGGCCTTTTCATCGGTCCCACCAGCCAGGCGCCGCGGGTGGACGAATCGCGTGACGATCGCCTGTTTGAACTCGATATCGCCTTGGCGGCCCTTCGCGGAAAAGTCGATCCACCCTGGATGGTCGACCGCATCATGCGCCATTTGCTGACCGACCTGACCGGGAACACGCACCGGGCCGAATTCTGCATCGACAAGCTCGCTTCTCCCGACTCCGCGAGTGGACAGCTGGGGCTGCTGGAACTCCGCGCGTTCGAGATGCCTCCCCATCTCCGCATGTCACTCGTGCAGAGTCTGCTCGTTAGATCCCTGATCCTTCTTTTCTGGGAGAGACCCTACCGACACTCCTCGGTGCGATGGGGCACCGGGTTGCATGATCGTTTCATGCTCCCGCATTTCGTGTGGGAAGACATCGAGATGGTCTGCGAGGATCTCCGGGCAGGAGGAATTGCGTTTCAGACGGAATGGTTGCGACCATTTCTCGAGTTCCGCTTTCCGAAATTCGGGGCGGTTCACCACCATGGCATCGGTCTCGAACTTCGCTCTGCGCTCGAACCCTGGCATGTCCTCGGGGAGGAATCCACCAGTCAGGGGACGGCTCGTTTTGTCGATTCTTCGCTCGAACGCCTTCAAGTCCTCGTTGAGGGGCTCATCGAGGGCCGCCACGTCGTACTCTGCAACGGTCATCGCGTTCCGCTGGAGCCGACCGGACGGAATCGTGAATGGGTCGGGGGAGTGAGGTTCAAGGCCTGGGATCCACCATCGGCCTTGCACCCGATGATCGCGGCGCAGTCGCCCTTGGTTTTCGACATCGTCGATACCTTCAATCGCCGTTCCCTGGGCGGGTGCGTGTATCACGTGAGCCATCCCGGAGGTCGCAGTTACGAGACCTTCCCGGTGAATGCGCGCGAAGCCGAGTCCCGGCGGGTTGCTCGATTCTGGAACGAGGGGCACACCGCCGGGGTCATCGAGACCGGAGCGGTGGCGGCGGCGAAGGGAAGCGGAACCGCGGTGAGATTCGAGTCGAGCTCGGGTGGAGCTGAAGTCAGGGTGGTTCCTCCCGAGAAGCCCAGTCACGAGTTCCCCAAGACGCTCGATTTGCGTCGCCCTTCCTACTTGCAAGTCGATGAAATGGAATAGGGTGTGTCCGAGAACCGCAATGGAAACGGGATACCGATTCAAGCAAGGAAGCACTGGACCTTCACAAGGAGCGTTTGGGATTGACCAAGCCCTCCTCTCGTTGATTGCGGCGAGATCGTCCCATTTGAAGGGTGACTCCGATCTCTCCGTTTTCCCGGTCGAATTCGTCGAGAGCATCGCCGCCCCACTCAGGATTGCCCGATGAGTGGATTCCCGATGTCACCGGCCGAGAGCGCCGGGCAATTGGTGCCGACGGACGTTTACCGTCCGGAGTCCGGGGAGCGTGATGAATCGATTCAGGCCGATGGCAGGCCGGTTCCTGCCTGGGAAGAGTTTTTCGAGTCCTACCAGAGACATGGGAAGAGCGGACTTCGTGAGTGGCGCGAGGTGGCCATGCGTATTTCCCGGGACCGGGGGCTGGCCTATCGTCCTGATCGCGGAGAGGGACCGCATTGGTCGCTGGACCCCGTGCCGTGGGTCTTTTCACCGGAGGATTGGCAGGGCATCGAAAATGGGGTGGCCCAGTTGATCCGCCTTGCCTCCGCGGTACTGGCCGATCTCTACGGAGAACAGACCTTGCTCGACCGCGGGGTCATTCCCGCCTCCGTGGTGTTGGGGCATCGCGGTTTTCTGAGGGCTCTTCACGATTGTCCTCCCGGCGATCGGGTCATTGGTCTCGGTATGAGCGCCTTTGACCTCGCTCGGAGTCCGGGCGGAGTAACCCACGTTCTCAACGGGCGTTTCGACTGTCCCTACGGTCTCGGGGTGGCACTGGAGAATCGCACCGTGGTCAACCGGGTTCTCCCAAACCTTTTCAGGCGTTGCCGTGTTCGGCGCATCGGATATTTCTTCAACGAGTGGTTCGACTACCTTGCCGAACGCTCACCTTCCGGTTCTCCGGATTCGCGCATCGTCATCCTCGATTCCGATTCCGGCAGTGAGAATTCGGAGATCGGATTCCTCGCCAACTACTGCGGCATCACCCGAGTTCTTCCTTCCGACCTCACCGTCAGGAATGGTACGGTCTCGCTCAAAGCCCTGAGCGGACTGATGCCGGTCGACGTGATCTGGAAAGTCACCCACGGACGCGACCTGGATCCGCTTGAAGCGAACTGGAGATGGACCGCCGAAGGAGTTCCCGGAATCTTCGAGGCCATACGCCGGGGCACCGTAGCGGTGGCGAGCCATCCAGGAGCGGAGGTTCTCCAGAGTCCCGGCTTCTTTCCCTTTCTTCCCCAACTCTGCCGGGAGCTTCTCGGGGAGGAATTGATTCTTCCTCCGGTGAAGACCTGGTGGTGTGGGGATCCGGTTTCTCGACGACACGTTCTGGACAATCTGTCCGGAATGGTGATCAAGTCAGTCGGCCATCACGGCGACTTTCGCACCCGTTACGGACAACGCCTCTCAACCGCTGAGCTTGCGGACCTGCGAGCCCGAATCGAGGCGCATCCGGACCAGTTTGTGGGGCAGGAGCAGCTCCAGATTTCAACGGTCCCGGCATCGATCGAGGGGGAACTGGTGCCCCGTGGAGCCGTGTTGCGGACCTTTTGTTTCCTCGACGGGAAAGGCACTCCCCATGTCATGCCCGGCGGACTCGGCCGGGTCAGCACCGCCGAAGGGGTCATCATTTCGACCCGGGAATCGGGAGAGTCGAAGGATATCTGGGTGCGGTCCCATGCTCCCGATGCTCCCATCAGCATTGAACGGCGTCTGGAGAAATCCAAGGTTATCAGCCCGGAAGTGGTGCCCAGTCGACGGGGGGAAAATCTCTACTGGGCCGGCCGCTACGGCGAACGAACCGACGCCATCGTCCGGTTCGCCAACCGCCTCGTCAACGGCCGCACGGCGGGGTTTTCCTACGGAAGGGACCTCGAATTCCGACACGAAAAGACTCTTGTCGAGGCGCTGTTCCGCCTCTTCGAGGCCGATTCGCTCCTCGAAGGGATCGACAGTCCCGACGAACGTCTCGCTTTGGTTCTGGCCGATCCCGATTGTCCCGCTGGAATCCGGGCGAATCTCGGCAGTTTCCACCGGGCCAGCATGGCCGCGAGAGAGGAATGGTCGCTCACCTCCATTCTCGCCATCGAGTCGGCGCGCTCTCGTTGGTTCAACGGTACCTCGCTCCAGTTTGAATCGCCTTATCGCTATGAGGACGCCCTGAACAATCTCGCGCTCAATCTGGCGGCCTTTCATGGTCTCAACCTCGATTCGATGACGAGGGATGAAGCGTGGGGGCTGCTCGATGCGGGGAGTCGCATCGAGCGGATGAGTATCCTCGTGAGTTTGCTCGCTTTTGTTCTCGAGGTGGATGAGCCAGCTCCGATGGGCACCTTGCTCAGCGAGTCGGTCCTGTTCGTTTCCGACAGCCTGGGAACCTATCAGACCAAGTTCCATTCCGTGCCCCGCACCGGGTATGCGCTGAGGCTTCTCCTCAGCGAGGAAGATTATCCGCGATCGCTCCGCTACCTGCTGGAGCGGCTGGACTCCGTGCTTCGCAAGGTCGAGAGACCCGAGCGCCAGGCCGTTCCCCGCGAGCGGATCGTGCCGATGAAAAAGGAGCTGATGGCTTTCCTGGAGAAGCTTGGGGAAGGGGAGGTGTTCGGCGGCGAGGAACGTCGGGCGGCGCTCGTTTTTCTCGAGTCCATGCAGGTGCGGTTGAATGATCTTCACGATTACCTGACCACCACCTATTTCAGCCACGCCGGCTATCACGGCTGAAAAGAGAAATCGTGATGAGCATGGTCCGATATCGCATTCGACACCGAACGGCCTACAGTTATTCGGGCCGGATCGACCTGTATCACAGTCTCGCTCACCTCCGTCCCCGCGAGGACGAAGGGCAGGAAACGCTCGCCCACCATATCGAGGTCGTTCCCGAGCCCAAGATTCGTGCGGAGCGACGGGATTCCTTCGGCAACATCACCAACTATTTCTCCATCGAGCAGTCGCACGACTTTCTCGAGGTCATTGCAACCACGACCGTCTTGAGGCCGGACCTGATCCCCTGGCTGCCGGAATCCGGCATTGCCTGGAACGAATTGCAGGTGGATCCGAAGGAAAAGGACAATTCGGGAGTTCGACTGGGTAACTTCCTCTTTCCCACGCCAGCGTTCCCGTCCTTCGCTTCCGTCGAGAGCTTCGTAAAACCGTCGCTGATCCCGGGACGGGGTGTGCTGGATCTCTCCAGGGAGATCATGGAGCGCATTTATCGCGAGTTCAAGTATGACCCCGGTGCCACCGACACCGGCACTCCCCTCGAGGCGGTCATGGCTCAGAAGGCGGGGGTCTGTCAGGACTTTGCCCACGTCATGATTGCGGCGCTCCGCTCCGTCGGGGTTCCTGCCCGGTATGTCAGCGGCTATCTCGAAACCCTCCCCCCGCCGGGACAGAAAAAGCTTCAGGGTGCCGACGCCAGCCATGCCTGGGTCGAAGTCTGGACGCCCGAGTCAGGATGGGCGGGATTCGATCCAACGAACAACCTTCTGCCAGCCGGTCGTCACGTGAAGATCGCCCATGGTCGCGACTATTTCGACGTGCAACCCCTCAAGGGAATCTTTCTCGGAACCGGTATGCAGTCCCTCTTCGTGCAGGTGGATGTGGAGAGGATGTGAACCTCATCTCCTGCGCGAAATACCGGCGGCGGGACTCGAACCCGCACTCCCGAAGGAACTCGATTTTGAATCGAGCGCGTCTACCATTCCGCCACACCGGCTTCTGCGAAGATTTCGAGTCTACGGGGGAGTGTGAGGAAATCAAGCCGGGATTCCAAGCGGGTAACGCATGGTGGCAAGGGCTTCCTTCCCCCATCCTCACTCGAGCCACTGGAGATCGTCGAGTCGAGCCGAGACGTAGCCGAAGGTCAGCTGCGACTGGAGCTCCAGAGGGATGCGGTACTCGTCGTCCGTGAACCAGAGCGTGGTTTTCTTCACCTTCTCGTAAGTCTTGATGGTGAGATCGGGATTCACCTTTCCAATCTCGGCATCAAGCTTGATGGCATGGTAGGATTTGCCCTTCAAGCGATGCACTTCGCGGCCGAGGACCTCGAAGGTGGCAACGTAGGGACGGTTGAAAGGAGTCACCACCATGGTGATCTCGTCTCCATTCTGAAGGGGTTGGCTGCGAAGGTAGAAGGCGGAGGAGAGTGCATCCTGTCCGAAATCAAAGCGGAAGCGTCCCGTATTGGAAACGATTTCGTTCTTCTGTTTGGAAGTGGTGGTGAAGATCTGGCGCTTCGATTCGAAAATGATGTCGTAGCTGTTTTCTTCACTCCGTTCCTTTTCGACCAGTTGGAAAGTCAGGGGGCGCAGGGAATTCTGATCGACAATGGAACGAGCACGGAAATCGTATGGATAGAGGAGGCGGGCGAAGCCGGTGCTACGTCCCTGGGCGTCCCCGACAAATCGACCCTGGTTTTCAGCACTCTTGGCAATGGAGATCTGGACGGTTCCGGCATTGACCCGATGGTTCCAGTCGAGGGTGTATTCCAGCGAGACGGGGCGCAGGTTGGCGTGATCGCCGGGAGGAAGACGGGTCACGTTCTTCATCCACGTGGGAGGACCGACAACGTCTTCCGTACGCGCCGCGATTGTGGCAAAAAGAAAGAGAAAAACGGCAGGGAGAAACGCTTTCATGGAGAGTGGGAAGCTTGGCAGGCTGGTAGGCTCCAACTCAATCGCGACAGACGTTGATATTCTGGAAATTCAAGATAATCATAGACGAATGAATCGGACTGGCAAACCAAAGATAGGGCTTCCCGAAAGTTTTTTTCCTCCCCGGGTGATCTGGGGCTCCCTGTTGGCGTTTCTCGGCCTGGTTCTGGTCCCGTTTTTCTCTGGATGTGGCTCCGGGGAAAAGAACGGGGAAGTTGCGGGGGGAGAGGCTGAAAAGGCTTTGGTCGTTCAGGCGGATTGGCCGCTCTTTCGTGGGGATGCCGAAATGCAGGGAGTCACTCCCGAGCACATCGAGGCTCCCCTTCAGATGTCCTGGCGATTTGAACCTGTGGTAGAGGAAGGAAAACGACGTCCCCCCATCGATGCAAGCCCCGTGGTGTCGGGAGGCCGGGTTTATGTCGGGAGCCAGGATGGAAACTTCTACTCTCTCAATCTCGAGGATGGAACGCCGATCTGGACCTTCAAGGCGGATGGTCCCATCATCGCTCCGGCCGCCGTCCTCGGGGATCGGGTCTATTTCGGAGACACCTACGGTCTCGTTTATGCGCTTTCGACTGAAGAGGGAAAAGAGCAGTGGCGTTTTGAGACCGAGGGAAAGATCGAGGGAGGTTTGAACGTGCTAGTAGAGGAGGGACAACCGGACCGGATCTTCTTCGGGAGCCACGACTATTTTGTCTATTGTCTCGACGCATCGACGGGCAAGGAACTGTGGAAGACGGAGACGGGGAACTATGTCGTCTCCACTCCGGCCCTCGTGAAGGGCGAGGGCCGCTTCGATCTCACCTTCGGGGGATGTGACGGCCTCCTCCATGTGTTGCCGGCAGACGGTGCGGGCGACAAACGCGAAATCGAGATCGGCGCCTACGTGGCCAACACGGCCGCCGTGAGAGATGGAATCTGTTATGTGGCGCACAACGGAGGGGAAGTGATCGCGATCGAGATCGCTTCAGGTGAGACCGTTTGGAAGACCGCGACAGGAAACGAATACACGGCGTCTCCTGCCGTGGACGAGTCCCGTCTCTACGTGGCCGGGCCGGACAAGAGGCTCGTCGCCTACGATCGTGTCACGGGCGAAGAAGCCTGGGTTTTTGTCAGCCCGAGGGCTTTGTCCAGTTCTCCCCTGGTAAGCGGAGATCTTGTCTGGCAGGCGGGAATGGATGGACGGCTTTATGCCGTGAATCGTGTCGATGGATCGGAGGTCTGGCAATACGAGCTGGGCACGCAGGTCAAGGCATCTCCGGCGGCATCGCGTGGCACCCTCGTGGTTTGCGGCGATGACGGGGTGGTGTATGGTTTCCGAAAGTGAGGCCATGGGTCTCCATACTCCAGCTCCCTGAGACCATGGCCTCCTCCTCTTCCTCATCGACCTTGCCTTCCGGAGTCATCGACAAGCTGATCGTCCCGCTCAACCCGGAGGCGGGGGAGCAGACCGAGGCTGGGAACTACTTCGTGGCGAACTACCCGCCTTTTTCCTTCTGGAAACCGGAGCACAAGGAGGCCGTCTATGATGTCCTCAATTCTCCCCGTCCGGAAGACACAAACCTCGGCGTCTATTTCCACGTACCCTTCTGTCGCAAGCGTTGCCATTTCTGCTACTTCCG
>JAGRPC010000392.1 GCA_020439925.1 Verrucomicrobiia bacterium
AGGTCGCCGTCGCCGTCGAGATCCGCGAGCA
Organism: Verrucomicrobiia bacterium; assembly: GCA_020439925.1. Lineage (GTDB taxonomy): Bacteria > Verrucomicrobiota > Verrucomicrobiia > Verrucomicrobiales > DEV007 > Arctic95D-9. The sequence goes on from JAGRPC010000392.1 coordinate 32, forward strand.
CGAGGCTGTGGGGCGACTTCATCTCGGCGTCGATCTCGTGGCTCTTCCAGTCCGGAGCCTCGAACCAGAGGATGCCCTGGCTGTGCCCGCGCGAGGCGAGAAAGTCGACCCGGCCGTCGCCATTGAGATCGCCGGGCAGGATGTTCGTCGCGGCGAGCTGGTCTTCCGCGAGGATCGTCTTCTTCCAGGCTTTCGTGACGCCGTCGGCTCCGGGATTCGTCCAGAAGGCGAACCAGTTTCCGTCGGCGAAGGGCGCGCCTTTCGCCCCGACCGAGATGTCGCCCCAGCCGTCGCCGTCGACATCGCCGAAGCCGAAATAGTGGCTGCCCCCGCGCGCATCGCGGTCGGCAAAAACGAAACGTTCCCACCGATCGGCATTTTTCAGATCCTTCGGCACCCGGAACCAGGCGATGGAATCGGCAAGGACGCCGTCGGGCTCGAAGTTGTTGATGATGACATCGAGCTTTCCGTCCTTGTCCACATCGGCCTTGAGGAGGCAGTGGATCCCCTTGATGTCGTGATCGACGGGACGAGCCGCCCAAGCCCCGGAGCCGTCGCCCGGATTTTCGAGCCAGAAAGGTTTTCCCCAGGCCTCGCTGCCGATCCAGTCGGGATCCCCGTCACCATCGATGTCCCAGGACTCGCTGTGGATGCAGTTGCCTCCGAGCCGGGCAAAGCGGTGCAGGACGACCTCCTTCCAGTCCGGCGCGACAAAGAGGCTCACCTTGCCCTTGGAACTGGTGATCACATCCACCTTCCCGTCGCCGTTGTAGTCGGCGGCCACGGCGGTGTTGTTGTGTCCGGGCTCGGCGACGGTGTGCTTTTTCCAGTCGGCGGCGTTGCCGGAGATCGACGGGAGGGTGAGGAAAGCGGCGGCAAAAACGGAGAGTCTCATCTCGGGGGCGGAGGGCTGGGGTGAATCGCAGAACCCATCGAAGCACGTCCGCCGCCGCTTGTCACGCCTCCTTCCTCCGCGGCTGCGGCGCAAGTCCGCCGCGGATTCAAAGGAGGATGTCGTAGGGACGCTCGCCGGTCTTGTCGTGATAACCGACAAAGGCCTGGTTCACGACCTTGTAACCTCCGGGGGTCGGGTAATCACCGGTGAAATACCAGTCGCCGTTGTTCACGGGGATGGCGTCCCTCAATCCCGCCACGGTCTGGAAGAGGACCTCGACCTCGCCGTGCCAAGGGATGTCCTCGGGCGTGACGAGCCGGCTTACCTCGGCCGAGAGTTCCTCCTCGGAGAAGGGCTCGTAGATCGCCTTCACGGGATTGCCCATGTCCTTCACGTCCTTCTTCAGTTCCTCGCGGCACCGGTAGTAGACGTCGGTGATGTGATTGTGCATTCCCCTGCGTTCGAGCAGGTTGATCGCCGCCTTGAAGACGATGAACTTGCCCAGCTCGGACATGTCGATGCCGTAACAGTCGGGATAACGGATCTGGGGCGCGGTCGAAGCGATGATGATCTTCTTCGGATTGAGCCGGGAGAGGATCTTGATGATGGAATCCTTGAGAGTCGTGCCGCGGACGATGGAATCGTCGAGAACCACGAGGGTTTCCCCCGCCTCGATCTGGCCGTAGGTGATGTCGTAGACGTGCGACACCATCTGGTTGCGGCCTTTTTCCTGGGCGATGAAGGTTCTCAGCTTGATGTCCTTGTGGGCGATCTTCTCTCCGCGCGGCCAGCTCTTCAGCACGAGCTTGTCGAGGGTCGCCTCGTCCAGTTCCCCGGACCGCGCCTTCGCGAGGATCTCCCCCTTGACCTGGTCCCGGCGCAGGATGCGAAGCCCGTGCATGAGCCCGTAGTAGGCGATCTCCGCGGTGTTGGGGATGAAGGAAAAAACGGTATCGTCGAAATCGTCGTCGATGCGGGACACGATCCGGGGAACGAGGTTCGACCCCAGCTTCATGCGCTCGCGGTAAATGTCGGGGTCGTTCCCACGGGAGAAATAGATGCGCTCGAAGGAACAGGGACGGAGTTCCCGCTCGGCGGTGTAGGGAGAGACGGTGAGCCCGCCGGTGTGCTTCATCACCGCGACGTGCGCCCGCGGCAGTTCGCGGACCTGGTCGACCTCGGCGTTGAAGACGGTCATGAGCGGCACCCGCTCGCTCGCGAAGGCGATGACCTCGTCATCCTCGTAGTAGAAACACGGCCGGATCCCGTTCGGGTCACGCAGCACGAAGCCGTCCCCGTTGCCGACGACACCGGCGATGGTGTAGCCGCCGTCCCAGATCTCCGCGCACTTCTCGAGGATGCGCACGAGATCCAGTTCGTCGGAGATGATCCGGGGAATCTCCGGGCCCTCCGTTCCCTTGTCCCGCTCGCGGCGGAATATCGCGTCGTGCGCCTCGTCGAGATGGTAGCCGATCTCCTCGAGAACCGTCTGCGTGTCGGTGTCGAAAACGGGATGCTGACCGCGACCGATGAGGTGGTGGTTCAGGTCGCGGGCATTCGTCATGTTGAAGTTGCCCGCCACCATCAGGGT
>JAGRPC010000393.1 GCA_020439925.1 Verrucomicrobiia bacterium
TTTTGAGGGGGCGACTTCTCAAGGAGGACTGACGGGCTTTGCCGCGATGCGCACGAAAACGGGATTCGCTGAGCCCGGAGACGGCGAAAGCAAGATGGTCACCAGCGACCATTCCCCGCGGTCGTCGGCGGAAATATCCAGCGGCGTAGCGTCGGACCAGGTCAGCAGATCGGGGGACACTTGCGCCACCCATTCGAAGTCCTCCATGCCATTGGCCCAGGGAAAGGAAGCCTGTAGTGCGCCGCCCTGGTTCGGCAGCATCGTCACGGTAAGTCCGGGAGGATCGTCATCCGGCCATCGGGGATGCAGGACCCAGACATATTCCATCAGGTTGTTGTGGAGGTCTCCGTCCTTGTTTGCGAAGAATCCACTGACGGACTCGTCAGCCTGCTCGGTCGTGTCGAAATACAGCGCCTTCCATTCCCCGAAATTGCGGATGACCCTCGCTTCGAAGGATACCGAGACAGAAGTGCCGGAGTAATCGATGACGGGCCGGATGAGTCGCGAAACCCAGGAAGGAGCGTTCGGATGGTAGCCTTCGCGGAAAACCACCTCGTCAAAAGACCCCGTCAGGGAACTGGCCTCGATCAGGACAAAATGGTCCCCCGGCGTGGGCAGGTAGTCATCGGCGAGATGGACCACCAGCGTGCCACCCAGTTGGGCGGCGCCTGCGATCTGAAGGCGGGCGCTGTTGGTCGAACTTTCGATTTCCGCGCGCATCCGGCTGCCTGGATCCATGGAGAGGTTGCCGGTCATGGCGGTGGTCCCGGTCGGCTCGCCAAGGTTCCCGAGGAAGATGGAACCGGCGTTGGAGAGGGTGTTGCCGGCTCCGATTTCTAGGTGGTCGCCCGTGGTCAGTTCCGCCTGCGCAGAATTCACGAAGGTGTTGGCTCCACCGCCGAGCCGGACGCTCCCGTCGATGCGGCCATGGTTTTCCACGGAGTCGTCTCCGTCTCCCGCCTCGATCGCAAAAAAGCTGAGGGAAGTGATCCCCCCGCGGTTGAGGAGATGGTTCTGGGTGCCGCCGAGGAATCGGACTCCGGCCGATATTGCCCCGTCCGGGCCGGCCACGCTGCCGTCTGCTTCCACCGTCAGCGACAGCGTCGAGGGTCCGCCGAGCCGGACTCCGTCCGCCTGGGATCCGGCGGCGAAGACATTACCCGAGAGGACCACGGAAACCGGGCCGGCAGTGGATTGGGCGAGGACACCGAGGGCGCCCTGCCCGATGGCGGTGATGTCGGATGCCCAGCGGATTTCGATCTCGCCTCCGGCCGATGCCTCGATTCCGTGACTCTGAAGCCCGCCTGATCCGATTTCCGCAAAGGGATCTTCCCCCACGATGAGAACGGATCCCGCCGGGGCGATCGCCGTGATTCCTCCTCCCGAGCCCCCTCCCCCGACGCCGATGCCGCCTTCCTCGTGGCGGATCGAGAGGTTGCCCGCATTCGATCTGGTCCAGATTCCGTTTCCGGTAAGGGTGGAGAGATCACCGCTGTTGACGAGATCGATGGTCCTCTGGGCGGTCAGGAAAATGGCGGGTGCAATTTGTGAACTGGTTGTGGAGATGGAACCGGAATTCATCAGGGAGATCCCACCGTTCGTGGAAGTCGCCTCGATGCCTGTGGCCAAATTGCCGATGGCGAAGATGGGACCGGCTCCGGAGAGGGTGATGTCATCCCTCGCGGAAACGCGGATCCCGGCGGCCAGTTGCGCGTCGATTTTCCCATAGGTGACCTGTGCCGGTCCCGCCGGTGCCTTCACGAGGATGCCCCCGCTGTCGCCTGACAAATCGGCCGTCTCGGTGTTCACCGTTGCTTTTGCGTTCTTCGATTCCGCGTAGACACCGATGCCCGATGCCAGGATCGGGGAAGTTTGCGTCACGTTCACGTTGCCGCTTCCGGTCGCGAAGATGCCGCTGGCATTGGCCAGGGTTCCGGTTGCCGAGATCTCCGCTTCCGATTCGATCGTGATCCCGCCGTTGGCTGAGTCGACGTGGATTCCGTGGGCGACGGCGTTGCCGGAGGGGGCAATGGTTGAGATTGTCCCCTTGGTTGTGATCAAGACCGCTCCTGAGGTATCGGCTCGAATCCCCGTTTTGGTCGAATGAATCTCCCCGTCGAGACCCACCTGGCCGCGGTTGACGAGAAAGCCCCCGGTTTCCACGTTCAGGTCGCCAAGCGTGGTGTGTTGACGGACCTGGAGCGCGGCGTCCAGGGTGAGTGTTCCCTCGACCTCCAGGACGGCGACTTCCGATACTTCCTGCGCCAGGTTCACCGAGAAACCGCCCGGGATTCTCACCCGGTCACTTGCATTGGTGGGAGGTTCCGCACGGGGACCTCCCTCTTCGTCGACCCAGTTGCTGCGGCCGTTGGCGATCGTGTGCCAGTCGAGGGTTCCGGCGCCTCCGTCCCAGACGTAGAGGTCTCCCGGGGGAGGTTCTACGATTCCTGGAGTTGCCACCACGTAGAAGGAACGGGTTTGACCCTCGATGCGAACGTCGGCCGAGTAGTGAAGTCGTCCATCAGCCGTCCACCAGGGTGGAGCAAGACCGTCTTCACCCCCGCTGACGGTGGAGTTCTGCATCAAGGGGACCCGCAGCGTCCGGATCGTACCGATTTCGTTTCCCCCAAGGATGAGCCGTTCCGCCACGGAGGGGGCGGGATTGTTGTCTGCAGCGGGACGCAAGGTCGCCACCTGGATCAGGTCCCAGTAACGGTCCGTGTTCTGGGCCCACAGGCCATAACCGATCTGCCGGTTTTCCTCGGAGACGGGGTTGCCCTGGTTGTCGGTGATGTTCTCCCATTCGGTGAGGTAACCGGCGATGGCGAGCCGACCGTCGGGACCCGCCTGCATGCGGTCGAGTTCGAAGGTCAGGCGGTAGCTGTAGGACTGGTCGAACTCGTCGGTCTTCGCGGAACGGGTCGGGGGAAAGGGCAGGCCGCCCGGTGCGAGGGTGACGACACGGGAGAGGCCCTCTGCCGTCTTTTTCCAGAGGGCATTCCGGGTGGTGTTACCTACGGACTCCTCCGCGTGGAAGTAGATCGTCCCCTGGGCATCGATGATTGGCGCTCCCAGGCTGAAAAAGTTCACCGTTCCGCCATTCGCGGTGGGTAGGTCGATGCGTGCCAGGGCGACCAGTTCAATGGCCCCCGTCGGGTCAATCGAGTATACCGCAGAGACCGATCCGCTCGGAATCGGAATGCTGTCGACCGGAACGGTGGCGGCAAAGACAACCCACCCGGCGGAATTGAATCCGAAGGTCTCGCCCCCGATCGAGAGGAAGGACCCGCTCCCCGTGAAAAGCGGGCTCGGGGGATGGGGGGATCCGTTTCTCACGAGGAGGTCGAGGCTCCCCTGGTCGTTCTCCCGGTAGATCGCGTTGTTCGTCCCCGCGGTGACGGATCCTCCGGTAAGTGTCACCATGAAGGCAACCCGTCCTTCCGGCGTGTAGTGAACCTGTTGAAGGGCGTGGAAGTTTGCGTCGGTACCCGGGGCGGGATCGCCATGGCGGGCCAGCATCACGGGTGCCGAACCCGGAGACATCACCGAGAGGTTTGGCTGCGTCAATCCTCCGGCACTTTGATCCTGAAAGACGATCCGGCCATTGTTTCGTCCAACTCCATGCAACTGGAGATCGTCACGAATGGGAGTGAGTGTTCCGTCGTAGCGGAAAACGGTGGATTTCGGCGCCTCGTTGACGGTCCGGCTCGCCCCGAAAAAGACCGTTCCGGCTCCCACGGGAAAAAGCACCGAATACTGGAAGTCGTAGAAACCGTGGAGATCCTCGTAGAGAAGGGCCTCGGCCTGGTCGGGCCCGGTGCGTCGCAGCAGGCTCCGTCCGCCGACGAACTGAAAGTCCTCGGGATCGGGCTGTCCGAATCCCGTGGCCTTTAGGAAGAAGGTACCCGCGCTGTCGAAAACGGGCGGGGAGAAAGAGCTCCATTGTGAGTTCACCCAGACCCGGTTCGGGGCGACGGTCGCGTCCGGGGTGTAGAGCAACTCCACGTCCGCTCCCCGGGAGCCGGTCTGGGCGATGGCAAGAATCAAGAAACCAGCGAGCCACGCCGTGCTCGCCAACCCCTTCGGCTGGGTATCGATTTTCGAGCGGGGCGGTGGCCTTGGCTGGCTCCTTTCACCCGACCGGAAGCTGGTTGACGCCGCTCGCTTCATCGCCCGTACTCTCGAAGGGATGGACAGGGAGAAGGGAAAAACCCGTGAAACGGATCAGGCCGCTTCCGTTTCCTGTCCGGACTCGAAAAGCCGTCGGGCCTTCCAGAGCCTGGAGAGTAATTGTTCCCCGCCTTGCGGCGGGGAGTCAATGGTTTTCGTCCCACTTTTCTGATCGGGGCACGAGGCAGCGAAGATCGGTTCAGGGTTTCCCGAGCTCGCCGAAGACACTCCGGAAGGCTTCGACCATTTTCGCCGACGCCTCGACCTCGAGGTAGCTCGATTTCGCGCGCCACGTCTCGTAACCGCCCCACCCGTGCTGTTGCGGAGTCGGCAGGTAGCCGTTGTAGCCGTTGGCCAGTTCGATGACCATGGTCGTCGGGAAAGGACTGAGCTTTTTCAGTTCGAGCCCGATCTCGACAAAGGTCTCGCAGGGAGTCGTGAGGATGCAGAGATCGCCAAGGCGATAGGCCTGCAGGCGCACCGGAACCGTGTCGGGATACTCGCGCAGTTGCAGGGTTTCGCGGGCATAGATGGCGTCGCGGGCGCTGAGATTGCCATTGATGAGCTGCTCCGGGCTGCTGAGGATCTCGTGGGCCCGGGCCAGTTCCCCTGCATCGGGCTTGCGAACACCGAGATCGAGTTCACGCGCGGTGACCGCCACGGGAAAATCGGAACGGTAATCAATTCCCTGGAAAGCCGCGAAGGCCGAATCCGCGACCGACTTGGCCACCTCGAGCATCTTTTCACCGGGTTCGTACTTCTTTTCCGGCGCCGGGCTGGAATAGTCGACATTGTTGATGTCGCCGCTGGTGCCGTTCGAGAGGATGGCCACGTAGTCGTCGCGCCCGGGTGCGACCTTTTCCGCCATGACCTTCGCGAACCGGTCGAAATAGTCTCCGGAGAGCTGGGGTTTGCCGTCGGCGGTGCGCGGGGGATTCCCGACGTAGTGGAGGGCGTAGTTGGCGAGCAGCCCGATCGGTTTCTTGTCGCCTTGTGAGGATCGCACCGCCAGCAGGGGGATCGACGGGTCGACGGGTCCGGCGGGCTTCGAAACCTTGCCGCCCCCCTTGTCGTAGCCGGGATTCATGCGCACTTCGTCGGTGGTGTCACCGAAGGGGTTTTCGTAGGGTTCGTTGACGAACCAGCGGCGGTTGAAAACCTGCTCGCGGTTTTCTCCGACCGCCCAGCCCGCCTCGGCGGGTTCGAGTTTTGCGAAGGCGGAGGCGATGGAATGGGCGATCTGCTCGGCAAGGAAGATCTGATACGCGACCGAAGGATTGGACTGGAAGGCGGGGGTCGCGGTCGGGGCGGAATGGGTATGGGTCGCGGCGATGGTGAAGTTCGCTGCCGGGATACCGGTCTTCTCCGAAGCGATGCGCTTTGCCGAGTCTGCCAGTTCACGCGGGATGAGACAGGAATCGACGAGGGTGAAGCTGACGAGGGTTTTCTCGTCGCCAAGCATGAGGGTGCGACAGTGGATACGTTCCTCGGAACCGTCGAGGAAAGAGGCGGCCATGGAGCCTGCCGTCGAGATGGGATAATGTGAGGGGAGGGGAGTGATGTCGGTGACATCGGCTCCGGCACGGAGTGGCCCGGCGCTGGCGCTGGCGAGACTCAGTCCGAAAAGGCAAAGGGCGATGGCGAGCTTGCGATTCATCCTCACAGGATAGGGAAACGGAGGATTCCCCGGCAAGGTCTTCCCATGGCGGGATGCGGGACCGTCATGAACGTACAAACGGCATCATCTCACGACGAATCCCTTCATAGAGTTCCGCTTCCCACGAGATCGCGTCGATCGCGGGTTCGTCCTTTCTGGAGCGGAAATCCCACGGAGCGAGGATGACCGACACCCTCTCGCAGCCGATCTGGGCGACCATCGTGAAGAGATCCTCGATGGTGTCGTCGCCGATGGGTATGCATCCCACGGTGACCGAGCTTCCGTGAATGAAGATATCGTACCCGAGACGCTCCCGTTCATCCGATCGGCCCTTTTCCCGATCGAACTCGTTGGGGTAGTCGATTTTGATGGAGAGATGGTAGCTGCTATTGGGATTGAGGTATTCGACCCGGTAAACGCCCTCCGGAATCTGGCCGTCGCCCTCAATGAGTTTCGGACCGAAGCGCCCGCTGTAACCGAGGAACGGAAAAGAGCGAATCAACTGCGGGCGACCCGAATCGCCGAGGCCCCAGACTTCCAGAATTCGCTCCTCTTTCAATCCGACCATCGTCAGCGAATGGATCCATTCACGTTCGCCCGGTTTTAGTCCGAGTCCCTTGGCTTCCGTCCTCGCGACGACCGAAGCCACCGTGTCCTGGCCTCGAATGGATGCATACAACGGAAACCAGAGGCCGCGACCGAAGCGATGAAGCAAGGCCAGGAAAGACACGAAGGCAAGGATCGTCAAAAGAAAGCGGAGGCGCGAGGACATCGGAGATCGGTTTGCAGGATATAGAATCTGAAAACCCGTTGTATGGCAAATGGGGCGAATCCCGGGAATGTCTTTGGATGGACCCGTATCAACCGCCGTGATGGCGTGCTTTCAGGGTATGCGGTGCATCCGATATGATTCGCTAGAGATGAAGTCGTTAAGAATCTGCTTCCTCGTCGCTGCTATGGGGGTCCTTTTCGCCCGGCCCGCCCTCGCCGAGGACCTGACCGTGTTGGCTCCGGGACCGGACGGGGTCGGGTCGGGCCACCTGTTCGAAGACTGGCTCGCGGAAGAGGTGGAGAATTGCATCAACCGCCGCAGCGAGGCCTTCGAGACGATGATCAAGAGTGCCGCGGCCTGCCGCCGGTGGCAGGAGGATCGCCGCGCCTTTTTCCTCGAACGCATCGGAGGATTGCCCGAACGCACTCCCCTCAACCCGCGGATCACCGGTACGCTCCAGGGCGAGGGCTATCGCCTCGAGAAGATCCTCCTCGAGACGCGGCCCGGCTTCCATCTCACGGCGAACCTCTATCTTCCCGCGACGCCCGGTCCCTGGCCCGGCGTGCTGGTGCCCTGCGGCCACAGCCACAACGGGAAGGCGGCGGGACAATATCAGCTCGCGAGCCGGCTTCTCGCCCGCCACGGCATCGCCGCGATCTGCTACGACCCCATCGGGCAGGGCGAGCGTTACCAGATCCTCGATCCGGATACGAAGCGCACGCATTTCGAAGACGCAGCCCACGTCGAGACGGTGCATCCGCACGTGAAGCTGATGTGCACGACCGAGCATACCATGGTGGGATTGAGCAGCACGTTGCTAGGCGAAAACGTCGCGCAATACCGCATCTGGGACGGCATGCGGGTGATCGATTACCTGCAGAGCCGTCCGGACATTCTCCCGGACAGGATCGGTTGCACCGGCAACTCGGGAGGCGGCACCGAAACCGCCTATCTCATGGCGCTGGACGATCGCATCGCCGCCGCCGCACCGGGATGTTACCTTACGACCTTCCGCAGCCTTCTCTCCCTGAAGGGTCCCCAGGATGGCGAGCAGAATCTTTTCGGCCAACTCGCCTTCGGGATGGACGAGGCCGACTACTGTATCATGCGCCTGCCTCGGCCGACCCTGATCGCCGCGGGCACGCGAGACGCCACCTTCAACTTTGCCGGCACCTGGGACCTTTTTCGAGACGCGAAACGGTTCGCCTCCCGCATCGGCTATCCGGACAGGATCGACCTCGTTGCCCCCGACGCTCCTCACGGCTTCACCCTGCAACTCAGGGAAGCGGTGACGCGTTTCATGCTGCGTTACCTCGCCGACAAGGAAGTCGAGGTGCGCGAGGTTTCCGAATTGCCCGACTCCTTCGACGACGATCAGCTTCGCGCCTTGACCGTGCCCGACTGGACGGACGCGGATCTGCAGGTGACCGAGGAGGGCCAGGTCCTGATGATGCCGGGAGAGCGCAGTGTCTTCGAGATCAATGCCGAAACCGCGGCCCGGCTGAGGAACGAACAAACGAAAGCCTGGACCGCCCTCGATCCGACGGGAAAACGGGAACTCGTTCGCAAAACGATCGGCGACGAGCGAAACCCTGACAAAGCCAAAATAAAAACCGTCGGTGAACTCGAACGGGGCGGCCTCAGGATCCGCAAGCTTGTCCTCGAAGCCGAGCCGGGCCTGCCGCTTCCCGGTCTCTCCTTCCTTCCGGCAAAAGCGAACGGTCGCACGATTCTCTACGTGCACGGGGAGGGCATGAAGGTCGAGGCTGAGCGAGGCGGCGAGATCGAGAAACTGGCCCGCGAGGGTTGCCTTGTCCATGCGATCGAACTGCGCGGGATCGGGGAGACGCAGACGGGTTTTCGCCGAAAGGCCTTCGGGGCCGGGCGTTTTGGTCAGGACAATCTCGAGATCCTCACCGCCTATCTGGTCGGCAAGAGCTACACCGGCATGCGCACCGCCGACCTCGAGGCGTGGATCGCCGCCCTCGGGGGCGGGGAGGTCGAAGTTCTTGCGATCGGGGAGGCGACGATCCCTGCTCTCCACGCCGCGGCGTTGCGCCCGGATCTCGTTTCCCGCGTCACCCTCCGCGGAATGATTCCGTCGTGGGAGAGCCTCGTGTCGGCAACCGAAACTCATGACCAGATGGTGAACCTGGTTCACGGCGTGCTGCGGCACTACGACCTGCCGGACCTGGTTGAACTGGCGGGGAAGGACCGGGTTGTCATCGAGGGAAGCGTCGACGGGATGGGGAGGCCCCTGCGATGAAAAGCGCGCTGATTCTCTTCTCCGGCTTCTGCGCTCTGCCGGCATTCGCGGACCTCCGCGTCTCCACCGATTTCGAGGGTGGTTCGGCGACGGTCGATTCCATCGACGAAGGTAGGCGCGAGATCCGCATCCGTCCCGGAGGCGATCCCGCGAGAGGGTGGCCGTGTTGGTGGTTTGTCAGGATCGAAGGGATCGGAAAGGGAGAGGCCGCGACCCTGGTCCTTCGCGGAAGTGAAAGGCCGGCCCGCAACAATGGACAGGATACCGGCAAGCCGCTTTCGCCGAGCTGGGCGATGCCGGCGGCTGCGGCGATCTCGGAGGACGGAGTGACCTGGCGGCATACGGAGCTCGGAAAGCGTGCGACCGATCACATCGCCTATCCGCTCGTCGGTGGTGACGGACCGCTCTGGGTCGCCTGGGGACCGCCCTTCACCTCCCGGGAGACGGACTCGCTGATCGACGCAACGTCGCGGTTGCGGCCGGAAATCGTGAAAGCTTTCGAACTTGCGCGCACCCGCGAGGGCCGTCCGGTGAGGGGGTTGCGCATCGCAGGACCGGGGTCGGAGGACAGGCCGGTGGTCTGGGTCCAGGCCCGTCAGCATGCCTGGGAAAGCGGTGCTTCATGGGTGGCGCGTGGGTTGGTCGAATGGGTCCTCGGCGAGGAGAAGGAGGCGGTCCGGCTGCGAGAGATCGCCGAAATCCATGTGATTCCGATCATGGACGTTGATCGCGTCGCCACCGGCGACGGAGGCAAGGAGTCCGATCCCCGCGATCACAACCGCGACTGGACGGATTCCCCTCACTATCCCGAGGTCGCGGCAACCCAGAAAAAGCTCCTCGCGTTTGCCGGCGAGAATCGCCTCGCCGTGTTTCTCGATCTGCACAATCCGGGGGCGAACGACCGACGACCGTTCTTTTTTGTCGGTCCGCCGGAGTTGCTCCCCGACCTCGCCCGAAGCAACCGCGAACGGTTCCTCTCCTTCGCGGAGGCGCGACTCGACGCTCCCCTCTCCCTCGAGCCTGCGCCTCGGGTTACCGGTGCCGGGTATCACCCGCTCTGGCGCCAGATCAGCGGACAGTGGGTCAACGAACATGGCAATCCTTTCACGATGGCCGCCTGTCTCGAGACCTCGTGGAACACTCCGCACAGCACTGCGGCCGGCTATCTGTCCGTCGGTGCCAAGCTGGGGAGAGCTCTCTCGGACTTCCTGAATTCTCGGTAGTCTCTAACAGTTTGACAGTTGCACCCAGCTTTCCGCATTGACCTGAGTTCTGAAAACTGGCATTTTCCCGGGGTTTTACCATGAACCGCATCCTCGCTCATTTCCCGCTTCCGGGATCCGGTATCACTGCCCTGATCTGGATGTTGGCGCTTTCCCAGTCGGAGACCGCCGAGGTCTACTCCCCGGTCTTCGGTTTTCTGAAATACGACTGCCCGGCGAATTCCGATACGGTGGTATCGGTTCCCTTCCATTCCTCGCCGAGATGGGCCGGTCGGCTCAGTGATGCTCCCTCCAACCAGGGGGGCAACGTGATGCGTCTGTCCCTGAAGGATTCCCCTTCCTTTGCCACCGGAGAGCTCACGGACACCCCTCACCTGTTCCTTTGCAGAGACCAGGCAGGTCCCGCGGGACGTTATTTCGACATCGTCGCCCATGGCGCGAACACCGTCGATATCTCGGCACTCCCGGCTGATCTGGGAGCGCTCACCACCGATGGTCTCATTTCCATCGTGCCTGCCTGGACGCTTGACCGACTCTTTCCGGCGGACACGCAGACGACCTTCCATGCCTCGGGCGGCCCGCTTGCTTCGGACCGCGTCTCGGAGCTCCTCTTCTTCGATGACCTCACTCCGGGCACCTCGCTCGCGCCGACGCGCCGTTTTTATGTCACCGATGCGGCCTGGTTCGAGGTGGGCAGCTTCGGCGAAGCGGGATCGACCGTGGTGCTTCCGGGCCAGGCCTTCATCGTTCGTCATCCTTCCGGAGTCGCGATGACCGAATTCGTCGCAAACCAGCAGGTCTTCGGGGAAGTGGTTTCTCTCCCCGTCCGGGTTGCCAACGGCAAGGCGAGGGACACGATGCTGGCTCTCCCCCGGCCGGTCACCGTCACGCTGGACCAGCTCGATCTCGGCCCCGGTGTCTTCGAGGAAAGTTCCTCCACCGATCCCGGAGACCGCAAGGACCAGCTCCTCGTTTTCGACAATGCCAGCGTCCTGCAGAACAAGGGGCCGTCGGCGACTTATTTCCGCAGCGGGGGCCAATGGCTCCGCGACGGCACCAATGCCCAGTCCGGGTCTCAGTCGATCGAACCGTCCGCGGGGTTGCTGATCCGCAAGGCGGCTGGAGGTTCCGATCAGGTCCTGCAGTGGGCGAACGCGCCGACCTATGACGTGACTGCACCCTGAAGTTCATCTTCCTGTTCCCGCATGAAACCACTCTTCCTGATTCTGGCCGGTCTCGGTCTCGCGAGTTCTGCCCTGGCCACGGTCTCGATCGAATTCCAGTTGGGTGGCATCGAGGTGCCCTCCGGTTCCATCGGGGTCCTGGTCGCGGACGTGAACAACGATGGTTTCACCGATCCCGATTCCGCCTCCGGCGCGGTCCTCTCGCCCGGCGAAGCCTTCGGTCAGGACGATGTGGTCATTGCGGTCTTCTCGAACTCGGCGCTGCCCGATTGGGGATCGCAGAAGGGATTTGCCGAACATCTCACCGTGCTGGACTACGCCGCCCTCGGGGTGGCGGCCGGTAACCCGCTGATCCTCCACGTCTTTCCTGACCGGACCGAGGGTGGCTCGGTGCGTTCAGGCGAGCCTCATCTCTCCTACCGAGCCGACCAGATCGGAGAGCTGACTTCGACCAGCAACATGGGGTTTGCCCTGCCGACGGACGGAGGCGCCTATCTCCTGGCGGCAATCGCCCCCGACAAGGGTGGCAATGCCGACCTTGCGGGACTCAACCTTCAGAATCTCCCCTATTCTTCCGGCAACGGGTCCTTTGATCGTTCCCTGTCACCCACGGCCGTTCACACTTATTACTTTGAGTTGGGGCAGTCCGGTTTCCTGACTCTCGAAGGGATCGGGGGGCAGGGACTGGTCGCGGAGCTGATCGGCCCCGGTGGTCAGTCGGTCTTCAGTGGCGGCGGCGATACCTTCGCCTTTTACGACACGCTGCCGACGGGTCTCTATTCGCTGGTGCTTTCCCGCGAGAATGGCGGCAGCGGCGATCTTGCCTACGAGCTTGATTTTGCCGACTCCGACATCCGATTTGTCGTGCCGGATGTGGCGGTGGGGAAGAGCCTGACTTCCCTGATCGGGGAGAATATTCTCAACGGCACAGGTGGTCAGACTCTCTCCCTTGTCTCCGTCAAGGCAAGACCGGTGTCGGCAAGCGCGACGGTTGGCAACCAGGGTCAGCTGTCCGACACCCTTGCGGTTCGTGGCGGCGGCGGTAATGCCCTTTGCAGTATC
>JAGRPC010000394.1 GCA_020439925.1 Verrucomicrobiia bacterium
GAACAGCGACGCATCACCGCCGACGTGGCGCACGAGCTGTGCTCGCCCATCGCCCGGATGCAGATGGCCCTCGGAGTGATCGAGCAACGCGGCACGCCTGAGCAGGCCGCCTACCTTGGGAAATTGGACACGGAACTCCAGCACATGGCGAAGCTCGTCGAAGAAGTCCTTGCTTTTTCGAAGGCGGAGACGCTTCCCGATCGAGATTCACCGGAAACGTTTCTTCTCGTTGACCTCGTTCATTCGGTCCTCTCCCGCGAAGCCGATGGAGCCGATTTGAGGGTGGAAATCCCCGTGGAATTGCGTCTTCACTCCTTTCGTGCTGCGCTCGATCGCGCTTTGGGAAACGTGGTGCGCAACGCGGTCCGCTACGCCGGACAGGCAGGGCCGATTCGCATCGAAGCCTCCACGGAGGATGGCAGGGTGTTCATCCGTGTCATCGATTGCGGTCCCGGTGTTCCGGAGGAAGCATTGCCTCGATTGTTCGATCCCTTCTTTCGTCCCGAAGGTGCCCGCGGGCGTCAATCCGGCGGAAGCGGTCTGGGCCTGGCCATTTCCAGGCGCTGCATCGAAGCCTGTGAAGGCTCGATATCGGTGGTGCGGAACCATCCAAACGGTCTGAAGGTGACCGTTGTTTTGCCGGCATCCGTCGTCACCGGTTGAAGATTCGGGAACGCCCTTTCATCTCTCTCGACGGGAAGCCGACTTCGCCTAGATTACGCGGATGAGAGGATCCGGGGAGGAAGAGGAAACGGACATCGTCCTCGCTGTCGATTACGAGGGCCCTTATGAGGCGGCCCACCGGGTCACGATCGTCCTGATCGTGGTCGCCGTGATCGTCGGACTCGCCGCCTGGCGGTTGACGGGGGACCACTTCGCCTACGCGATCTGTTTTGCGGTGGTCGTGTTCTTTTTCGGGGCTTCAAAAGTCGGAGGGAAACGGTCCTTCGTCCTCCGGAACCGTGACTTCTTCACGATCGGGGGCGAGGTCAATCGTCCGGTTTCGTGGAGTTCCGTCGAGAGCGTCTCCATCTCCGGCTCCGGGGCTCTGGTGCGTCTCAAGGGAGGCAGGCAGCGAACGCTTTCCCTCCCCTTCCTGGATCCCGTGGTGCGCCTGCATGCGATCGAGCGATTCATCCGATGCCTTGACCTGTTCCGCGCCGAGGGACCGCTTCGCCTCCCGGAAGTGCGGAGCGTGGGGCGGAAGGAGGGGGTGCTTCAGCTGCGGCCACTGGATCGCTCCGATCGCGAATTGTGGATTGCCCTTTCCACGGAGGAAGGAAACCATGGATCGCAATTGTACGGCCCCAGTTCCCGCGAATTGGCCGGGCAGGTTTTCGACCTGGCCCTTGGCAGATACCAGGCGGGGAACGAGTCGTGGCGGTTTGCCATCATGGTCGACGGGACGTCGGCCGGGTTTGTTTCCCTGGAGATTCATGACCTGATCCTCCGTCAAGCCAATCTGGGCATCGATCTGCTCCCGGACTTCCGGAACCGTGGATTCGGCACCGAGGCCATCCGCTTGCTGCTGGATCATTTCTCCGCCCACAGCAACCTCACCAAGGTGACGGCTTCCTGCTTCTCGGACAATCTCCCCTGCAAACGCACCCTCGAGAAAAGCGGTATGAGATATGTCGGCCGACTGGAGCGGTTCTGGAGAAAAGACGGGGTCTGGAAAACGGGAGAGCATTTCGAATACGAGTTTTCCGGCACGGCGGTCTCGTCGACCTGAGGAAACCCGAACCTTCGGATCGATTTGGCGTCGATTCCCCGCCGCCCGGTGGAGGGCGCATCTGCGCGGGAATTCGATTGGCCAGGAAAGGGCCCGTCGTGTTTTCATGGTCCAATGCGTCTCGCTTCGTTCCACTTCTGCCTCCTTGCCGCACTTCCGGTCCTGACGCAGGCGGCCGATCCTCTCTACGAGATCGAGCTCTCCGAGGCGTCCCGCGGCTTCGATGGCAAGAGCTGCTGGGTCCACGCGCGGGCCGGGGTGATTCCTCCGGGCACCGGCGGCAATGCGTCGGAAGTTCCTCTTGCCGTGATGACCCTGCAGAAGCTCGACCTCGCGGGATCGGATCTCTTTTACGCGCTCAACACGATGCGCAGCGCGGATCGTGGCAAATCCTGGAGCGATCCGGTGGAGCATGCCCCCTTTGCCCGGAGGCCCTTTTCCTGGAAGGGCCACGAAGACCTCGAGATTACCGTGTGCGACTTCTGGCCGAAATGGCACGCAGCCTCCGGCAAGCTCCTAGGCATCGGGCACACCGCCGTTTACGAGGAGGGCCATGTCATGAAGGTCCGTCCGCGGGGCTCGGCCTACTCGGTCTACGATCCCGCAAGGAACGAGTGGTCGCCGTGGGAAACGCTCGCGATGCCGGAGGATCCGAAGTTCGAAAACGCGGGCGCCGGTTGCGTCCAGCGGGTCGACCTGGACGACGGGACCGTGCTCCTGCCGGTTTATTTCAAGGCACCAGACGCGCCGCGCTATTCCGTGACCGTGCTGCGCTGCTCCTTCGACGGGAGCAAACTGCGTTTCCTCGCCCAGGGCAACGAACTCACCGTCCCGATCGGGCGCGGTCTCTACGAGCCTTCGCTGGCGCAATGGAAAGGGCGCTTTTTCTTGACCCTGCGCAACGATGAGAGCGGTTATGTGTCTGTCAGTGACGACGGCGTCACCTACTCCGAACCGGTGCCCTGGCGCTTCGAAGACGGATCCGATCTCGGCAACTACAACACCCAGCAGCACTGGGTCGTCCATCGCGATGCGCTCTTCCTCGTCTACACGCGGCGGGGTGCGGACAACGACCACGTCTTCCGCCACCGGGCGCCCCTTTTCATCGCGCGGATCGATCCGGAGACCTTGAAGGTGGTGCGTTCGAGCGAGCAGGTTCTCGTGCCCGAGCACGGAGCGCGCCTCGGGAATTTCGGCGTCACCGAAGTGGACGCGAACGAATCCTGGGTCACCGTGACCGAGTGGATGCAGGCACCCGGGCCACGCTACTTTGATCCCGCCCCCCTCGTCGCCCGTGGTGCGGACAACCGCGTCTGGGTGGCGAAGCTGAAATGGAACACCCCGAACGAATCTCTGAGATGATGCGCCGATTGATCCCCCTTTTCGCCCTGATTGCCACGCTCTCTCTCCGCGCCGCGGAACCGCTTCCCAATATCATCCTTTTGATGGGCGACGATCACGGCTGGGAGGAGACCGGCTACAACGGGCACCCCTACGTGAAGACTCCGGTTCTCGACGAGATGGCCGCCACCGGGCTGCGTCTCGATCGCTTCCACTCCGGCCACCCGAGCTGCTCTCCCACCCGCGCGAGCTTCCTCACCGGTCGCCATCCCAACCGCATGGGCACCTTCGCTCCGGGTTGGTCTTTCCGGCCGGAGGAGATCACGGTCGCCCACCT
This sequence comes from Verrucomicrobiia bacterium, assembly GCA_020439925.1. Lineage (GTDB taxonomy): Bacteria > Verrucomicrobiota > Verrucomicrobiia > Verrucomicrobiales > DEV007 > Arctic95D-9. The sequence goes on from JAGRPC010000394.1 coordinate 3,411, forward strand.
CGCCGCCGAGGCCGGCTACCGGTGCGGGCACTTCGGCAAATGGCACCTCGGTGCGGTCAAGAAGGAGTCGCCGGTGAGCCCGCTGGCGATGGGTTTCCATGAGTGCCTTGCGCACGACAATTTCTTCGAGCTGAATCCCTCGTTCTCCCGCAACGGAGGGCTTCCGGAAGTCTTCCCGGGCGAAAGTTCGGAAATTCTCATCGACGAGACGATTCAATTTGCCGATCGGATCCATGGCGAGGGAAAACCCTTCCTCGCCGTGGTCTGGTTCGGTTCACCGCATGAGCCCTACCAGGGCCTTCCCGAAGACCTCGCCCTCTACGACGAGCTTCCCGCGAAGTATTCCGACAAGATGGTCAGCCTCACCTCGAACGAGACCGGAAAACAGACGAAGCGTCCTCTCGGCGATGTCCTGCGTGAACGTTATGCAGAGATTACGGCGATGGACCGGGCCATCGGGACCCTGCGGAAACACCTCACGGCATCCGGACTGCGGGAGAACACCCTGCTCTTCTACTGCGGCGACAACGGCACTTCGGGCGACGGCTTTCTCGAGTCGCCCCATCGCGGGATGAAGGCCTCGTTCTACGAGGGGGGCACCCGCGTTCCTGGGTTGATCGAATGGCCCGCGCGCTTTCCGAAGCCGGCGGCGACCTCGCTGCGAGCGACCACGAGCGACCTCCTCCCCACCGTGGCGGCGATCGTGGGAGTGGCTTCGCCCACCCGCCCTCTCGACGGGATCGACCTGATGCCCCTGCTCACCGCGGGGACCAAGGAGCGTCCTTCCCCGGTCTATTTCTGGGGTTATGACATCCCCTCGTTGACCAAGCGGAAACCCGAGCCCTACCTCGATCCCGAACTGCAGAAAGGCACGACCCCGCTCGTGAAGCTGATGGGGGGGATCGCCACGCGGAATTTCGACAACTACCGCCAGCCGCCCATCGTCGAGTCGGATTACGGAGGTTCACGTTCGATCATCGACGGGCGTTACAAGCTGCTGGTGCAGGACCAGAAGAAGGGAGACGCGAAAAGCGAACTGTTCGACCT
>JAGRPC010000395.1 GCA_020439925.1 Verrucomicrobiia bacterium
GGTCGGAATCGGATCGAACTTGTGGTCGTGACAGCGCGCACACTGCAGGGAATGGGCGAGGAACGTTTCACCGACGCTGTTGGTGACATCGTCGAGGAATCGTTGGCGGGCCACCTTGGCCACTTCCATTCCGGTCAATTCCCAGGGTCCCATGCGAAGGTACCCGGTCGCGACGAGCATCTCGGGGTTGTCCGGATCGATCTCGTCCCCGGCAATCTGTTCGCGGATGAACCGATCGTAGGGTTTGTCCCGGTTGAACGAACGCACCACGTAGTCGCGGTAGCGCCACGCATTCCCCCGTTCGTAGTCGTTGGCAAAGCCGCTGCTGTCGGCATACCTCACCACGTCCAGCCAATGCTGAGCCATTCGCTCGCCGTAATGGGGTGAATCGAGCAAGCGGTCGATGAGGTCACGGATCGCCGATTCCGGATCGCGAATGGAATCGGCTTCAAAAGCGGTGATTTCTTCGGGAGTTGGGGGCAGGCCGGTGAGGTCGAAGGTCGCTCGGCGGATCAACAACACCGGATCGGCCGGCGGGGCCGGGGTCACACCTTCGGGCAGGTGCATGGCGATCAGCGCATCGACAGGATGCTCGTCACCCCGCAGTTTCAAATCGGCCTTCCGCAAGGGCCGGTAGCCCCACAATCCTTCCGGCCGGTAACGCCGGTTCGTCCACTCGGGTGAAAGTCCCCCCGCCGTTTTCACGACGATGCCGTCCTCCGCCTCCCACGTTTTGGCGTGGGCTTCCGCGATCGCCCGGACTTTGGCATCGTCAGGCCACGGGGCACCGGCAGCGATCCAGGCCCGGATCCATCCGAGCTGTTCTTCGTAGAGCCGGTCGGCCTCCTTCGGCGGCATCGCCTCCCAATCCTCGTGGTCGCGGATGGAAGCGAGATAAAGCGGACTTTCTTCCGGCTTGCCCGGAACAATCCCGGGCAACTCGCTGTCCCCTCCCCTCATCACCGATTCAGGCGAACGCAGGTCGAAACCACCCTTGATCTTGCCCTCGTCCTGGCCATGACAGGAAAGGCACTTTTCGTGGAAAAGCGGGTTGATGCGACGCACGAAGAGTTGCTCTCCCTCGGTGCCCTCCCCTCGCGACGGTCCCGCCGGGAAAAAAAGCACCAGACCGACCACGATCCCGGGAATGCGGTGGTCGGAAACAATCGAAGTTCGGCTCATGACAGTGTGTTGATTATCCCGGCAACTCTCCTCGAAGTGCCAGAAAAAACGACCGGGTGGAAAACTTCATGATAACCAGGGCGCTCATTCTCTCCTTCCCGCTTTCACCATGGCGCGGACTTCGTCCCGTCCCAGTGCCACCCCGTAGATGATGAATTCGTCGATGGCCCCGTTCAGGTTTCTCACCGGAAACTGATGTCCTTCCGTGGGCAAGCCCCAGTTGCCGATCTCGCAAGGTCCGAAAACGATCTCGCGTCCGGGAACATGAAGGGTGGATACTTCACGCCCCACCTCCTCGCCGTCGAAATACTGGACGACCTCGCCGCTGTCCCCGTCGTAGCTGACCGCGAGATGGTGCCAGCGTCCGAGACTGTCGGGCGTGATCACCGGCCTCGAGAAGTACATCTGGTTCCTGTCCGGATGCTTCCGCGTTCCGTCGGGCCGGTAGATGATCGAGAACATGAGGCTGCCGTCCTCGTAGATCTGCCAGTGCGGCTCCCCGTTTTCGTATCCGTCGGTCAGAAGGAGGGAATTGTATTTCTTGTCGACGCTGTCCACCTTGACCCAGCAGGCCAACGTGATCGCCCGGTAGTTCCCGTCGAGATTGAGCCGGACCCGGTCGCCGGGCCGCTTGAATTCCAGGGCATCCTTCTGCGGCCAGCGTCCCGTGGTCCAACGAGCACCTACCGCACCTCCCGCCCGGGACGGAACTCGGGGCTCGACCGCATTACGAACGAG
>JAGRPC010000041.1 GCA_020439925.1 Verrucomicrobiia bacterium
CGAAGATCTCCAGCGTCTTGGCCTTGGGCGTCGCGGTGAAGGCCACGAAGGTGACGCCCCCGTCGTCAGCGCGGGCGGCCATCTGAGCGGCGAGGAGGTCCTCGGTGCTGACCTCGCCCCCGTCCTTGAGCTCCTCGATCTCCTCGGGACTGAGGACGGCCTTGAGCTTGGCGGCGGCCTCGCCGCTCTGGGAGCTGTGGGCCTCGTCGGCGATCACGGCGAAGCGCTTGCCTTGGGTCGCGGCGAGTTCCCGCACCGCCTCGAGGGCGAAGGGGAAGGTCTGGATGGTGCAGACCACGATCTTCTTGGTTCCCGAGAGGGCCTCGGCGAGTTCCCCGCTCTTGCTCCCGGCGCTGCCCTTGATCGTCGCCACGACTCCGGTCTGGCGTTGGAAGTCGAAGAGCGCGTCCTGGAGCTGGGCGTCGATGACGTTGCGGTCGGAGACGACGAGGACGCTGTCGAAGAGCTTCCGGTTTTCGGCGTCGTGCAGTTCGGCAAAGAAATGGGCCGTCCACGCGATCGAGTTCGTCTTGCCCGACCCCGCCGAGTGCTGGACGAGGTATTTCGTGCCCGGCCCGTCGGCGAGGACCGCAGCCTGGAGCCGACGCGTCACGTCGAGCTGGTGGTAGCGGGGAAAGATGACCTTCTCGATCTCGTTCTTCTTGTTGCGCTGGCCGATGAAGTATCGCCCGAGGATCTCGAGCCAGCTCTCGCGCTCCCAGACCTGCTCCCAGAGGTAGGCGGTGCAGTGGCCGCCGGCGGGGTTCGGTGGATTGCCGGCGCCGCCGCCGTCGCCCCGGTTGAAGGGCAGGAAGACGGTGCCCTTGCCGGCGAGCCGGGTCGTCATGTGGACTTCGGTGTTGCTCACCGCGAAGTGGACGAGGGCGCCCCCGGGGAAGGACAGGAGCGGCTCGGCCGCCTGCCCCTTCGGCTTCGGGTCGCGGTCGTAGCGATACTGGTCGATGGCGTCGCCGACGCTCTGGGTGAAGTCGGTCTTCAGCTCCGCCGTGGCCACGGGGATCCCGTTGAGGAAGAGGACGAGGTCGATGCTGTTCTCGTTGTGGAGGGAGTAGCGGACCTGACGCACCACGCGAAGGCGATTGGCCCCGTAGCGCGCGAGGATCTCTTCGTTGATGGAGAGGGCCGGCTTGAACTGGGCCACTTGGAGCGCCTGCTTGAGGCCGAGCAGGTCCACCCCGTGGCGGAGCACGTCGAGGGAGCCGCGCTGGTCGAGCTGGGCGCGGACCCGGTCCAAGAGGGTTGCCTCGGCGGCCGAACCCTGTTGCTTCACCAGGGTTTCCCAGGCCTTCGGCTGGCTCTCCTGCACCCAGGCGACGAGGTCGGGCGGGTAGAGGGCCCGGGTGCGGTCGTAGCGGGCAGCGTCGCCTTCGGCGTGGTGCCAGCCGTGATCGGCGAGGTGGGCGCAGATCTCGGTTTCAAGGGTGATTTCCTTGTGGAGGCTCATGGGACGGGTATGGGACGAAACGATTTGTTGATCGGATTCCGCAAGGCGGTCTCCAAGCGGATCAGGGCATCAATCATGCGATCCTGAAGTTCGGGCCATTCCGATTCACCGAGCTTCCATCCGCCCTCCATCAGGACCCGGATTCGGCGTTCCTGTTTTGACTCCATCGCGAGCCAATCAAGATTGCATCCGGCTTCAGCTTCCAATTCGTCTCTCCTCGCGTAAAGACCGTCCACCAGCTCGCGCTTTTTGACTCCCTCCGTCTTCAAGCGTATCAGGCACAAGACCCGGGCATCCGCTTCGTAGATCCGCAGACAATATTGAATTCCTTCCACGTCCGTCGGAATCGTGAGCGTGTTCGAAGAGGACGGTTGGACTCCCTGGAACAGTTGGGTGCGACTTTCGGAACGCTCGATCAAGGTGGTCCAAAAGCGACCCAACACGGCAGCCCCCGGACCCGAGGCCTTGCGTTGTTGCCGATCCCGCTCTCTCAGCTTCACCTCATACTCGGCCGCCTCGGGAAGGGGAATGATTTGCGTCGCTTCGACCAGCACATCACTCCCCGAACGATAAGGACGCAAGCGGACGCACCGAAGGTCGAGACCCTGACGGTTCAACCACAGCACGGTCGTCGTCACTTCAACGGAGAAGTCAGCCGAGACCAGCACGATCCGTACACCGCCGGTCAGTTCAATAGGTGCATCGCCATCGGACTGGAGAAACTCAGCAATCTCTCGCCGGGCCGCATCGCGATCCTCGACACCCTTGCTTTGGGCATAGGCCTCGACGACCCGATCCATCGTCAAACTCGAGACCATCGCCGCGTAGCGGATCGCCTGGAGATCCATGTGCCCCCCGTCTTCGGTGCGCTTGATCTCGACGACCACGAGCGAGCCATCGCGGCTCAGGCACAGCAAGTCGATGCGACGGGTGCTGTCCTGCCAGTTGCCAAACTCCTCGCCGATCACCATCAGATCCTTGTCCAATACCTCGATGTTCTCGCGGAGAAGTCGTTGCAGGTCACGTCGCTCCAGCAAGCGCTCGGCAGCGAAGGTTGTCGCGGGGACCCGTTCGAATCGATGGGGGGTGACACGGTAAAGGCTCATGGGTTCTCGAACTTCTTTCTCTTCACGGCATCGAGGGTCTTTCCATCCGCAGTTTTCCAGTCGATCCAACCGTTGGCGCTGCGCCCCATCAGCATCGCGGCGGCCTTGCTGGGGTTGGGAAAGAGGAGGTCTTTCGTCACGACGAGGGCGTCGCCTTCCCGCTTCATCTCGCCTGCCTCGATCATGCGTTCGCGTTGCTCGTGCCAGGTTCCGCCGACGAATGAGGGAACACTCTCGACCCGCCCCTTGGACCCCTTGAGCACGACGAATCCTTCCTCGGTGTACTGGCCGCGGCCGTTCGTTCCGGAACCAGTGCAATAAAAGAGCTCCTCGGCCTCCTTGCCGGCGACCGGTTTCGCGACCGGGTCGAAAATCGGATAGCCCAGCGTCGCGAGGAGGGTGTGGCCGGTCTCGTAGATCTCCAGGCAATCGGCCTCGAGCGGCGCGGGGGTGTGCGGTTTGGTGCCGCTGTTTCCATTCTCGTCGCCGTAACGCCCCGCCGCCCGCACCGCCTGGAGACATTGCCATTCCAGAAAGAGCGCATGGGTCTGGGTGAGACTGTTCGTCCGCGAGATGAGGACGGCGGCCCGCTCCCAAAAGTCCTTCTTGTCGTGGTGGGTTTTGAGGCGGGAGCGGAGGTCTCCCGTCTGGCCGATGTAGACGCACGGCTCGCTCGTTTCCTCGCTCTGGCCGAAGAGGAAATAGACCGCGACCTGATCGCTCTCCGGCATCTTGAGGAAGTCGCCGAGGAGACTGCGGGGCACCTCGATGACCTGGACGATGCGGGTCGTGATCTCCGCCACGCGGATGCCCC
>JAGRPC010000396.1 GCA_020439925.1 Verrucomicrobiia bacterium
GGCGATCCGCTCGACATGCACGACGGACTGATAGCGCTCGCGAACGGTACGACCGTGAATGGCGAGCCCATCGATGGGGAGGCTCTCGAAAAGGGCGAGGAGGTCGTCGAATTCGTCCGGCGATTCGAACCCGATCCGCGTTTTGAAGGTGAGTCGTCCCTTCACGACGGGTCGCAGGGCCTCGGCAATGCGGCGGATGAGGTCGGGCTGGCGCAGCAGAGCACCTCCGGCGGTCTTGCCGCAGACGGTCGGCGAGGGGCATCCGAGATTGACGTCGATTCCGGCACAGGGCGTGTGCTCCTCGAGATGGCGCGCGGTGCGTACGAGATCGTCCGGGTCGTTGCCGATCATCTGGGCGACGACGGGACGGGACGTTTCGAAATCCGTGATCGACCTCAGGATCTCGCGTTCGGGACGCGACTCGCGGTGGACGCGGAAGTATTCGGTGACATAAACGTCGGGACCGCCCCGACTCTCGAGGCAGCGCCACAACGGCAGAACGGAGACGTCCTGCATGGGGGCGAGGTGGAGTCGCGGAACGGAGGTAAGAGGGTTCACCCGGAGACCAGAGAGGGTTGTGTCAGGCTCCGTCACGATGGCTCCGCCGGAGCTTCGGGACGTTTGTACCACATCGCACAGAGGCGCCGGCTTCGCGTCGCCCAGGGAATGAAGAAAATCACCGCCAGCTGGGCGAGGAACTCCTTCGTTGAGAACCACTCGTCCTTCCGCGCCGAGGTCGTCACCGACTCGGACAGGACCCGGAAGGCAAGCCCCCGCCTTTTCGCCCAGGCCTTGATACGCCGGGCGAGCCACACCTCCTCGCCCGCGTAGACGGTTTCATCGAATCCGCCCGCCGCTTCGAAAGCGTCGCGGCGGGTGAAAAAGAAGCTCCCGGCGGCATAGGCAAAAAGGGTGGAAACGCGATCCCAGAGACGCACGATCCACGCAACCATGGGTGTGACCTCGCGATCCATCGCTACCCTCGCCCCCCCCGCGGCGACCGTCCCGGAAGCGAGCGCGGCGAGTGCCATGGCGAGCGTCTCCCCGTGCAGGGTGGTGTCGGCGTCGACAAAAACGAGCCAGTCGGCTTCGGTGACTGCCGCACCTGCATTGCGAGCCCGGGCGATCTGGTTGTGAGGTTCAAAAACGACCCGGTCCGCTCCGTGCTCGCGCGCGATCTCCGCGGTGCGGTCTCGGGAGTTGTTGTCCACCACAACGAGCTCCCCCTTTCCGAAAGCGGCGGCGACGTGATTCATCGCCGCACGTGCCGATGCCAGGGTGTCCGGCAGAAAGGCCTCCTCGTTGTAGGCCGGGATGATGATGGCATAGTCTGGCATTCGCGTTCATTTTACGCGGTCCTGACGCAAATGGAACCGCCTTTGCGCCCGAGCGATGCCCGATTCCTCCCAGCCCCGCAAGATTCTGCACATCGACATGGACTGCTTTTACGCGGCCATCGAGATACGCGAGCGCCCTGAACTGGCGGGAAAGCCGGTGGCTGTCGGAGGCAGCAGCGGACGAGGGGTTCTCACCACTTGCAACTACGAGGCGAGGAAATATGGCTGCCGCTCGGCCATGCCGGCTTTCAAGGCGAGGGCCCTGTGCCCACAGCTCATCCTTCTCCCCGTTCGATTCGACCTCTATCGGCGCGAATCACAGCGCATCCGCGAGATCTTCGCTCGCTACACGGATCAGATCGAACCCCTCTCACTCGACGAAGCCTACCTCGACGTCAGCCATCTCGATTCCGAAGGCGCTTCGATCGCCTGGGACATCCGCGAACATATTCGTACGGAAACCGGCCTCACCGCCTCGGCCGGAATCGGGCCCAACAAGTTTCTCGCCAAGATCGCGAGCGACTGGCACAAGCCCGACGGCCAGTTCGAGGTGTGCCCCGGCGAGGTGGAAGCGTTTCTCACCGACTTGCCGGTGGAGAAAATCTGGGGTGTGGGCAGGCGCACCGCTTCCCGTCTCCACGAGGCCGGGATCAAGACCTGCGGGACCATGCGCGAACGCAGCGAAGTGGAACTGGTGCGACGATTCGGAAAATTCGGAAGGTCCCTCTATCGTCTCTGCCGCGGTATCGACGATCGTCCCGTCGAATCACACCGTGAGCGCAAGTCACTGGGCAACGAGCGCACCTTTCGCGAAAACCTCACTTCGGTGGAGGAAGGGTTGGAACGCCTCGGTCCACTCCTCTCCGAACTGGCCGAAGACTACGCCTCACGCCACCGCGACCGCATCATCCGCGAATGTGTCGTGAAGGTGAAGTTCGAGGACTTCCAGGTGACGACGACCCAACGGACCTCGGACCGGATCGACCCGGACCTGATGCGGGAACTGCTCGCCGAGGGCTGGTCACGCGGATCCGGCAAATCGGTGCGACTCCTTGGCGTCGCGGTGCGTTTCCGCGACACGGACGAAGCGGCCGAGCAACTCGAGATGTTCTGAAGGAGGATCTGCTCTCTCTCTGCAAGCGCTTGAACCGGACCGGAATGGCCGTATCCTGCCAGCCCTTTCCCTTCTTTCCCATGGACCCCCTGGAACAGGCCCGGCGCGTCATTTCCCTCGAGATCGAGGAACTCCAGCGTCTTCTCGATCGTGTCGACGACTCTTTTGTCGCGGCGGTCGGCCTGCTCAAGGCCACGGTCGAGAGCGGGGCAAAAATCCTCATCGTCGGGGTCGGCAAGTCGGGGAACATCGGCAGCAAGCTGGCTGCGACCCTGAACTCGACGGGCGCCCCGGCCGCGGTCCTGAACTGCCAGGACGCGATCCACGGCGATCTCGGTCTCGTCAACGGAGGTGACAGCGTCATCGCCCTCAGTTATTCCGGGGAGACGGAGGAACTGCTCGGCCTCCTCCCCCATCTGAAACGACGCGGCGCGCGGCTCATCGCCATCACCGGCAAGCCGGGCTCGACCCTGGGCCGCGCGGCGGACTGCGTCCTCGACATCCACGTGCGCCGCGAGGCCTGCCCGCTCAATCTTGCCCCGACCTCGAGCACGACGAACACCCTCGTCATGGGCGACGCCCTCGCCATGGTGCTGCTTGAGGCACGCGGGTTCACGAAGGAACATTTCGCCGAATTGCACCCCGGCGGTTCGCTGGGCAGGGCCCTCCTTCTGCGTGCGGGCGATATCATGCGCACGGAAGACGATTTCGTGAAGGTCTCGCCCGACCTGAGCGTTCGCGAGACCATCACCCGCATGACCAAGGCTCGCGCCGGCGCCGTCGTCGTTGTCGCGAAAGATGGGACTCTTGCAGGCATCTTCACCCAGGGCGATTTCGCCCGCGCCTTCCAGACCGGCGGCACCGAGATCGGCGTCGAACCCGTCGGCCGCTACATGACGGCAAATCCCAAGCACGTCCACCGCGATCGTCTCGTCGGCGAGGTGCTGAGGCTGCTCGAGGAAAGCCGCATCGACGATCTCGTCGTCACCGACGACGACCGCGTTCCCCTCGGCATGATCGACACTCAGGATCTCGCGCGACAGCGCGTGGTGTGAAGCGAAGTTGCCTCGTGTCGAGAGGATTTCCCACAGAAGCCACCGAATCTTCTTTCGCCCCCGCACCGGATCGGCTAGAAGGAAATCATGGATTCCGCCTCTCTCTCCTACTCCTACGCCCAGGAAGCCGTGGGCGCCGCCGTCGTCGACCAGCTCCGCCGCACCCGGGGATGGGTGCTGTTCTTCAGCGTGATGCTCTGGATCGGGGCCGTTTTCCTTATCCTGGGCGGCTTGGCGATGATCGGCATCAGTCTCCTTGGCGGCGCCGCCGGTTCCATGGGCAACTTCGGCGGGATGGGAATGCAGGAGGCCGGTGTCTTTGCGGGAATGGCGGGCTTTTACATCGTGATGGCGTTTTTCTACATCTACCCGGCCCTCAAGCTGGGGAAATTCGCCGCTCGGATCAAGGATCTCACCGCCACCCCTTCGGAAAAGAATCTCGTCGCCGCCCTCAACGAGCAGCGGGCCTTCTGGAAGTATGTCGGCGTCATGATGATCGTCATGATCGCGATTTACATCGTCTTCATCGTGGTCATGATGGTCGTGGGCATCGCCGGTGCGGCCGCGGGTGCGATGTAATTCTTCAGACCGAACGCAAAAAAACTCCGCGCCCGGAAAGGACGCGGAGTTTTGAAAACAAGTTCCGAATGACGGAACCGGTCACTGGTTGGCCGGGGCGGCAGGAGCGGGCGCGGTGGCTTCCTTCACCGCGGTGGCAGCCTCGTTGACCTTTTCCTTGACCGCTTCGGTCGCTTCGGTGGCGGTTTCCTTGACGGCTTCCGTGGCCTTCTCGGCGGTTTCGGTCACCGCATCGGCGGCCTTCTCGGCCTCCTTCTTGGCTTCGTCGACGGCCTTGCTGGTGTCTTCGGAGACCCCTTCCATGGTCTTCTCGCAGCTGGTCAGGGTGAGGGCGACGCCGGCAACGGCGAC
>JAGRPC010000607.1 GCA_020439925.1 Verrucomicrobiia bacterium
ACGGAGGATTTTTCAGAGAGAACGTAATAGCTGTGGCAGCGGCGGAAAGGAAGCCCGGATTCAAAGAAGAGCGTTGTCGCCGCTTGCCACCAGCGACTTGTTAGCCTTCTTCATTTTTTCTGAAGTGGGCCAAAACGCTTTGGATGTTCTCCCCCAATCCGGCCCTGTCGCCTTCGACATACTGCCGATGGCCATCAATGCCCCGATGGATTATCGCGTGCATAGTGTTGTGGTAGCCAGGAGTCGAAGCGGAGATCGCCTGCTGCACACCCTCAGCAGCGGCCGCATCTGAATAGTGGAGCGTGTCCTGAAAAACGACCAAACTCAAGGCATGCACCTCGTGGGGCTGCATTCCGTGGGTGGAACCGTGCGCGAAGATCATTCCAAATAGAAACGTAGCGGTAAGAGCTTGTTCAAGTTGAGACGAGGAATCAAAGTCCAATCGCGCAACCTCAAGGAGCGTTCTTGCCATCGTATTGAGCTCATCGCGACGCGGAACAAGGCTAGTGTCGTCTTCTTTCGACTTAGTGAACGGCCACATGCTTCCTGGATTGTCTTTGGCTAACGTGGAGGCCGCTCGACCCGATCCGGGGGCGCGGCGACGAGGGCAGGATACGGGAACCGAGCCACGGAAGTCAATCAACTGCTGGCGGGGATCGGGTTAAGCGCGCCGATTTGTTGTGCCCGCGTTTTTGCTACGTCATGGCTGGGCGAAGCTGTTTAAAGTAAGGAGCGCGACCATGAGAATCGGGTAACCATATGCGATGAAACTCCGGTCGAATCCTGTCGGATTTTGAGGTCGTCGGAAGACTATGATCAGCACGACGATCCAGAATGGAATCAGCGATATGGTCGCGATCGTGAAGGCCACCCCGAGGTCGAACAAGAAAGAGGTGAAGATAAGCGCCACGACCTGAAAAACGACTGCGAGAACGAACGGAGTCCGGTATGCGCCGGAAAGGTGGGACGATTTCAATTTCTCAGCAATAGCCATTTCCCAGGCACAACGTCAGGTCGCAGGCGACGGCGAAGACGTTGCCTGCCGACCCTTGTTCGCGTTGTAGTCTTTGTTCATCGAGAGTCTTGCCTCTTAACGAAGACGTAGTTTAGCTCGCACACCGTAACAACGACGAAAAATGTGATCCCGGCCGTGAATCGTATCATGGAGAGTCCCCTCTCGTCAGTTCCAATTGGCGAGAACTCGCTTGATCTAAAATCTTCGTACCCTCCAAGTAGTTTGAACACGAGAACTCCGATCAAGGCAGTGATCGCCAGGCCAATTCTCAGCCAAACCCAGAACTTGAATTTTCCACTGCGGGCTCGAATCGGTTGAAACGGGATATGGAGAACCGCTGAGGCGATCAGAGACGCGAACAGTGGAGGACCGAGAAAATACGCCAGCAGCATCTTTCAAAGCGAACGTGGAGGCATGGCGAGCCCGATCCGGGAGCGCGGCCTCGATGGGAGAATACGGATTCGAATCAGGGAAGTCAATCAACTCGTAACGGGATTGGGCTTGCCCGCGCCGATTTGTTCGGCCGAGGTTTGGTTTCGGTTGCGAAGTGGATTCGGATCAATTGCTTTCCAGAACCACGTTTCGATGAAGGCTGCGGGAATGAATACTCCGAATAGTCTCTGGCGGGTAATCGCCGCGTGTTCGTATTCATCGACCACGGTCCTTGCCGACGCGATTAGTTGATCCTCCATCAGATTCTCCTCAATCTCTTCTTTTGTTAGGCGTTCCGCGTTAGCGTCAGCGAAAGGATCAGACCCATAATCTTCAATATTGAGTATCAGGAGTGAAGATTCGAGTTCGGGTTCATCGATCTCGCCCGGTTCGATAAAATGATTGGTGATCTTCCCCGCGTAGTAGGGGGGAATCGCAGCATAATTCCCTGCCCGGTGTATAAAAACGTTTCTAATCCTGAGGTTCGCGTAGAACCCACTATAAACCAGAAGAGCGACAAGCCACCAAAACCAGCCGTTCTTGATCACCCGCTTCCATCGAACCGATGCAGTCATTTATTGAGCCGAGATCTTATGGCTGAGCTGTGT
>JAGRPC010000397.1:0-3162 GCA_020439925.1 Verrucomicrobiia bacterium
CGGAGAGGTAGCCGCGACCGGCCCGATCGCGGAAGGGAACGGGGGCTCACCCCCAGTGTTCGGCGATCTTCCGCTTGAGGAAGGCGACACTCCGTTCGAGCTGCTCCATTCCGTCGACGCCGTCCTCGATGCTGATCCAGCCATCGAAACCCTTGCTTTTCAATTCGGAGAAGATCGCATCGTAGTCGTTGAGACCCTTTCCGATCTCGCCGTGGCGGAGGCGCTTTGCATATCCCTGGGCCCCGCCTTCCTCGCGGCGTAGGTCTTCGATGGTGCCCTCGGCGAGGTAGCGGTCGCTGGCATGCATGGTCACGACGCGGTGGGAGACCCGCTTGAGCAGTTCGACCGGGTCCTCGCCGGCGAGGTAGGTGTTGCTGGGGTCGTAGTTGACTCCGAAATTCGGGTGCTCGACCGCATCGACGAGTTGGCAGAAGACCTCCATTTTCTGGGCGAATTCGGGATACTCCCAGAAGTCGTCCTTGTAGTGGTTCTCGAGGATGAGGGTGATGCCTCGGTCGACGGCATAAGGGAGACAGGCATGGATGGATTCGGCGGCGAGCTTCACTCCCTCGTCGATGGAAAGTTCGGGCCGACGCTGCCCGCTGAGAACCCGGCAGTAGGACCCGCCGAGGGCGTGGGTCATGTCGATCCAGCGCTTCTGTTTCGCGATTTCTTTTTCACGGAAGGCGGCGTCGGGATGGGTGAAGTCCGGCGAACAGCACATCATCGGAATGACGCGTCCGGTCTCCTCGACCTCGCGACGAAAGCGAAGCCAGTTCGCCTCGTCGGCCATCTCGAGGAAGCCGGCGTACCATTCGAGGCCTTCCACCTCGAGGGTGGAAGCGAGGCGGATCCATTCGGAGACGGTCATGGTGCCATCCTTGCAGAGGGCCTGCATGAAGGCTTTGGGAAAGGCGGCGAGGCGGGGCATGGTCGGTAATCGGTAATCAGTGAAAGGGCATCAGCGTGCCGGAATCGTTGTCGCGTCCTTCGGGGGGTTTCTCCCGATGAAGGGATGTTGCTCCAGGTCGACGACCTGGCCGCTGATGGGACCGCTCTCGTCAGCGAGCCAGTAGATGGCGGCCATGGCGATTTCCTCGGGTTTCAGGATGCGACCGGCGGGAGCGTAGACCTTCGGCAAATGCGAAGGCCAGTCGTCGGAGAGACCGTGCTCGCGCTTGCGTTTGGCCTCGTTTTCGGTGAGGACCCAGCCGGGGTTGATCTGGTTGACGCGAACCTGGTCCTCCCGCATGAGGGTGTCGCCGAGATTGCGGGTCATGGTCATGAGCGCGCCTTTCGAGACGGAGTAGGGGAGCAGGTTCGGTTCGCCGCTCCAGGCGTTGACGCTGCCGATGTTGAGCACCGATCCCCTATGCTCGCTGAGGTATGGCAGGGCCTCCTTGATGAGAAGAAAAGGGACGATGGTGTTCACCTCGAGCATCTTCCGGAAGAAAGGCGCGTCGGTGCTCTGGAGGTTGCCCGAGGCAACGATGGCGGCGTTGTTGACGACGGCGTCGAGTCGTCCGAAGCGTTCGAGGGCGAGAGCGACAAGTCGTGCGGGACAGCCTTCGCTGGTGAGATCCTCGATGTGGAGGGCGGCACGGTCGGAGCCGATCGCGGCGAGGGTCTCCTCGCCCAGGTCCGGTTCGAGGCCGTGGACGACGACCCGGGCTCCTTCGGCGGCGCACTGGAGAGCGATGGCTTTGCCGATGCCGGTGCAACTGCCGGTGACGATGACAACTTTCTGGGAGAGACGCATGGATCGCGGAGGAATTGAGGATTTGAGGTATTGAGGGGGGCTCAGCGGCGGCCGTGATTGAAGTCGACGGAGGTTCGTTTCAGTTCCGCTCCGGGGTTGTCGCGAATCGCGACCCCTTCACACGAAGGATCCACCGCGATAGAGGTGGCGCGACCCGGGAAAGTGTTGCCGCTCATTTGAAGGTCACGGCCGTTCGGGGCAAAAGTGACGGCTTCGACCGGTGCGGCATCGCCGAACTGGAAGACATTGTCCCGCACGATGACGGGACCGTAGGTGCCGCCTTCCTCGTGAAGGGTGAAATAGAGTTCCGGAAACCGGCCCGGCCCCGCGGTGCGGTAGGCGATACGGCCGCGGCGGGGATCGGCTTCGTTCTTGGTGGTGTTGTTGACGAAGATATTGTTCGCGAGGACGAAATTGACGGGCTGATTGATCCACGCACCGCGTCCGCCGTTCCGGAAGGTGTTTCCCGTCATCACGACATCGGTGCAACTCTTCTCCACGCTCACGACACGGCTTCCGTTGGTCCCGTCGACGAGGTTTCCGGTGATCGTGGCATTCCGGCAATACTCCGCGAGGAAGAAGGCGCCCATGCGGCTACCAAGGATATGGTTGTTCGCGAAGACGACGTTCTCGCTGCGCTGGATGTGCATGGTGTCGCCGAGTGCGCTGAGCATGCATCCGGTGACTCGGACATCCCTCGCCCCGACGATGTCGAAGGCTCCCTTGCCGGGGCTGCTTCCGGTCGGTGCGTAGGCCGAAAGGTAGGTCGCGGAGAGATGGTGCGCGAGGGCGCTATCCTCTCCGCTGTCCTCTTCGAAGGTGATGGGCTTCCCTCCCGGGAGTTCCGAGACTTTCAGATACCCTTCTCCCGATTCGACGACAAAATACTGGAGACCCCGTTTCAGGGGGGAGGGGAGCGAGGAACCGAAAAAGGAGAGTGCCTCCTTGGAATCGTCGGTCTTGCTGATCGGCAGGGATTTCAGAGCCGGGTCGATCGCGATCCGCTCGTCGCCCTTTTTCATCACGGCCTGGCGGAGAAGATCGGACCGGAAATATCGACGGGCTCTTTCGACCTCCCACGGTTCGAAATCCTCGGGCCAGGTGAGGATCTGCCAGAGGTATCCGTAGTCCCACATGAATTTGCCGCTCCGGAGCAGCGTGCAGCTTTCGAGGACAACACGTTCCGCATAGGCTTCCACCGCGCTCTCGCTGGAGCGTCCCGCGAGGCCGTGGACCCCGATGACGGCGCCGCCGACCCCGTTCGATCGGACCTCGCGGAAGAAAAGGTCTCCCGTTCCGCCTGCAACGGTCGTCGTGATCTCGATTCCCTTCGAGTTCACGTTGGGTTCCCAGGTATTCTCCTGTTGGGAGGGATCGAAGACTCTGCCGAGAAACTCACCGCC
>JAGRPC010000397.1:3203-5197 GCA_020439925.1 Verrucomicrobiia bacterium
ACCGCTCCCGAGTGATTCGGGAAAGTGGAAGCGGGCTCCGTAGGCGATGATGGTTGTATTGGAAGAGAGTGCGATGGCGGTATCCCCGGAGAGCCGGTAGTCGCCGGGGGGGATCGTGATCACACCGCCCTTGGACGCGGCCTCGAAGAGGTCTGCGAGGCGTTCCGTGTCGTCGGCGGAAAGAGAGAGAACTCCCGAAAGGAAAGCGGCGGTGAGAGCAGGGATCTGGCGGATTTCGGGCATTCGAGTCAGACCTTGATCCTAGCCGAGCGGACGGGACTTCCGCCACGACAAAATCTGTAGGAAATGCGACGAAGGAATGCCCTTGTAACGAAAAGGTCGAACCGGGTTATCACTTTCCCCTGCCGGATTTATCCTGGAACCCTCTGAGAAATGCCCACCTTTCCGCTTTCCAGGCCTTGGCTGAATCTTCTAGGATCAACGGGTCGGGGGAGCCCCAGTCATTGCATGCTCGGTAGTCTTTGGTCAGAAACC
This sequence comes from Verrucomicrobiia bacterium, assembly GCA_020439925.1. Lineage (GTDB taxonomy): Bacteria > Verrucomicrobiota > Verrucomicrobiia > Verrucomicrobiales > DEV007 > Arctic95D-9. The sequence goes on from JAGRPC010000397.1 coordinate 3,699, forward strand.
TCGTCGGTTGTCGATAGCCCTTCAGTGATGGGGCGTTGGGGTGCCTGGTTGGTCGGTTCCTTGCTGTTTCCCATGTTGCTCGCGGGAGAGGAGCCTGTGGCGGCACCGGATGAAGCGCCGGACCCGGTGGCCCCTCCTGGAATCACGGTGACACTCCCCGTGGTTGCGGATTCGGCACCGGAGGAGGTAATATCCGACTTCATTCAGGTGGGCGGCAGCTGGCTGGCCCAGGGTCCGTCGCCCATCGCCAACGGGCAGACGGAGGGCATGGTGGACAAGTTTGTTTGTGGCTCGATTCACTCTGTCATCACCCATCCGTCCAACGCCGACATCGTTTACATCGGCGCGGTCAACGGAGGCGTGTGGAAAACGACCAATGCGAGGGCCGCCAATCCGGTCTGGAACACGACGATGATCGATCTTCCTTCCCTGCCGATCGGGGCTCTGGCGTTCGATCTTCTCGATCCCACGAGCGAGACGGTGTGGGCCGGTGTGGGCCGGTTCAGCAGCTACTCCCGCATCGGCGGTTCGAGGATCGGGCTCTACCGAACCACCGACGGTGGCGCCAACTGGACTCATGTCGACGGCAGCGGCGTGCTTGCGGGGAAAAACATCTCCGGTCTCGTGGTTCGGGGGAACACGATCCTCATTTCCGTGAATACTGCCGACTCGTCCTCAACCACGAACGGGGGAGTTTGGCGGAGTACTGACGGCGGAACCACCTTCACCCGCATGACGGTGGGCGACGGCACCGGCGCGACGGGGCTCCCCTCGGGAGTCTCCTATGACATTGTTAGTTCTTCGGCGGCTCCGAACACGATCTACACCAATGTCGCGTTGACGACGCCTTCTACCGCCAAGGGAATCTTCCGATCGACCGATCTTGGGGCAACCTGGACCCGGGTGAGCACGACGGACATGAACAACCGAATCACCACCTCGACGAGCAACATCGAGATGAGTGTCGGGAACCTGGGAAACGTCGTTGTCGGGATTCTCGAGTCGGGCGCCCCGGTGGGGATTTTTCACTCCACCGATTCGGGCGCGACCTGGAGCGAGATGGATGCCCCTTCGATCCCGATTACCAGTGCGACGGTGTTCACGGTCACCTCGGCGACGAACGCAAGCCCCATCACCATCACGACCTCCGCGGATCATGGCCTGAGCACCAACAACTATGTCGAGATCGCGGGGGTCACGGGAAACACCGCGGCCAACGGCATTCACCAGATCACGGTGACGGGAACGGCGACCTTTTCACTCGATTTTTCGGTAGGGAACGGATCCTACGCCGGAGGCGGCACGGCCCGGAAGGTGACCTCGATTAACCCCCGCGGGGTCAAGGGCCCCGAAGAAGGAACCCCGGACGAAATTGCAGGCGGACAGGGATCCATCCATTTCTCGATCCTCGCCGATCCGACCAATGCAAACCGCATTTATGCGGCGGGCGACAGACAGGACACCCCGTTTCCGAACTTTATCGGTGCGTCCAACTACAG
>JAGRPC010000398.1 GCA_020439925.1 Verrucomicrobiia bacterium
TACGAGATGCACACGGGCAAGGACCGGCTCGATTTCCCCGAATTGCCCACCAATCTCGAGATCCATCCCAGCGTGAACCGCGACGAATGGAGAGCGCTCAATGCCGTGATCTGCCGGGCCGGATCGCCCGATCCGCGCAAGCGTTACGACTCCGCCGCCGAACTCGTGCGTGCGCTCGAAACGGTCTGCGCGGTGACCTGGAAAGCTCCCGAGCCCCGTCGCAGCGCGGTTCCCGCCTTTTTCGGAACGCTGGCCGTTCTGGGCATCCTCGCCATGACCGGTTTCGGGGGATGGTGGCTGTGGAAGGACCAGAAGCAGTTCGTGGAAAAACACAGCGACCTGCTCTCCGATGCCGGGTCGAAAGGAGGAGTGAACGGCGCCGGTCTGAGAACCCCGGTCGCGCCGGTGAAGCCGATCCGGACGGAGGAACCCAAGGGGGGTGATTCACCGACTCCAGAGGGTCCGGTCGAGCCTCCGGCCAGGGATCCGAAGGAAGACGTCGCGGAAACAGGGAACGAGGTGGAGAAAGGCAAGGCCACGGAAAAGACGGAGACAATTGCCTCGGCGGAAGGGGAAAAAGGCAAGACGACTTCTCCGGAAGAATCGGGAGACAAGCCCGATGAAAAGAACATGCCCGCCCTGGTCGCGACCGAGGTGAAAGGCACCCGGGAGGACCCTCCGGCGGGGCCCAAACCCCTCAAGGCCGAGGTGGTTCGCGGACAGGTGAAGATCACGAGCGTGCCTCCGGCGGCGTCGGTGTATCTCGATGGCAAGGAAGTCGGGATCACCGAGACCCGCCTCCTCGAATTCGAGGTGGGACCGATCGAACTGGTCCTGCGGAGATCCGGCTACCGGGATTTCGTTTATCGAGGAGAGGTGAAGGAAGGGGTCCAGATCATCGATGCCGTTCTCCTGCCCGACCTCGGGCCCGTCGTGGGTCAGGCATGGGTGAACTCCCTCGGGATGGAGTTTCGCGCCATTCCGGTCGATCGGCACCAATCCGTAGAGGAAGTGTCCGTCGCGGTTTTCGACCAGTTTCTCGAAGAGACCAACCTGCCCATTCCACGGACCGGTGAGCGTGGCATCGCCAATGTCCCCGAAGATCGTGCGCTCTGGCAATTCAGTGACTGGCTCACGGAAAAGGACCGTGTCTCCGGTTACCTCGGTACGAGGCATTATTACCGTCCGCAGCGCAACGAAACGGTCGGGCGGGGCGGCAGCTTCTTCGTAACGATCGAGCATGACTTCGGCACGCTCGTTCTCAATTCCGAACCCAGTGGCGCGCGAGTCTTTCGCGAGGGGAAGGATCTGGGCAGGACACCGGTGGTCCTCAACGATCTCCGGCTCGGCTACTTCGATTTCGAGCTCCACAAGGCGGGTCACAAGGTGGGCGTGGCCATGGGGGATCTTTCCGAGACGCAGGCCCAGGACCTCGTGGTCTCCCTCGAGCTGGACGACTCGGCGGTCTTCGGCAGTCCGTGGACCAACGGGCAAGGCATGGAAATGGTTCCGGTGGGAGACCTTCTCGTTGCCAGGACCGAGACCCCTTCACGTGCCTACCTTGAATTTCTCGCAGACAAGGGCCTGGCGCTTCCTCCCGGAGCGACCGCCGGTCTTCATTATCCGGCCGTGGGCATCAGCCATGCCGATGCAGTCGGTTTCTGCGACTGGCTCACCTCGAGGGAGCTTGCCGCCGGCAAGATCCGTCCCTGGCAGCGTTATCGACTCCCCACGGATCTGGAGTGGAGCCTGATGGCCGGACTCAAGGGCGAATCGGGCGAAACCCCGGCGGAACGATCCGGGGACGGCGGTTTCATTTGGGGCGGCGCGTGGCCGCCTCCACCGGGGACGGGAAATTTCGCGGATCTCTCCGCCAGCGCTTATTTCGGAGGCAAGGTCATCGAGGGATACAACGACGGTTTTGCCACGACCGCTCCGGTGGGCAGTTTTGCGCCCTCCCCCGGCGGACTCCTGGATCTCTCCGGCAACGTGTGGGAGTGGGTCTCCGACCCCTATACCGACGGCAGCGACTCGTTGATGGTCGTTCGGGGAGGGGGATGGAATTCCTCCGATCGCGAGGTGCTGGCGACCGCCTATCGGAATCCGGTTCCAGCGACGGCGCGCGAAGATTATTACGGGTTCCGCTATGTCCTCGAGGATGCCGAACCGGATGCACCCTGAGCGAGCCGATCGAGGGGTACCGAATCTCCCTTGAAATCCGTCCGGCGCTTTCGATACTTCGGGCATGTCCCGCATCCGTATCGCCGACCTGCTTTCCCGTGAACTCTCTCCCGGCTCCGTCGTCGTGAAGGGATGGGTAAGGACGAAGCGGGATTCGAAGGCCTTTTCCTTCCTCGAGCTCAATGACGGGAGCTGCCTCGCCAATCTCCAGGTCGTCGCCGACGCAACGCTTCCCGGTTACGAAGAATCGGTCGAGCCCGCCAGGACGGGGGCGGCCGTCGAGGTGGAGGGGGAAGTCGTCGAGTCGCAGGGCCAGGGCCAGCGTTGGGAGATGCAGGCGACACGAGTGACCCTCGTCGGCGCCGCGCCCGAGGATTATCCACTGCAGAAAAAGGGGCATTCCCTCGAGTTTCTCCGTTCCATCGCCCACCTGCGCCCGCGCACGAATCTTTTCGGCGCGGTCTTCCGCATTCGCAGCCGCATGGCCTTCGCCATCCACCGCTTTTTCCAGGAGCGGGGGTTCGTCTATGTGCATACCCCCATCATCACCGCCTCCGACTGCGAGGGGGCTGGAGAAATGTTCCGCGTCGTCACGATGGAGGGGGAAAAGGTGCGCGGCGGAGCCGAGGAGTTCTTCGGGAAACCGACCTACCTCACCGTGAGCGGGCAGCTCGAGGGCGAAACGTTCGCCTGCGCGCTGTCCAACATTTACACCTTCGGTCCGACCTTCCGGGCCGAGAACTCGCACACCTCGCGTCACGCCGCGGAGTTCTGGATGATCGAGCCCGAGATCGCCTTCTGCGACCTCGAGGGAGACATGACCCTCGCCGAGGAAATGGTGAAGTATCTCGTCAACGATGCGCTCGACCATTGCGCCGAGGATCTCGACTTCTGCAACCGCTTCGTCGACAAGGGACTGCTGGAACGCCTAGCCTTCGTGCGCGACCGGTCCTTCGAGCGGATTTCCTATACTGACGCGGTCGAGTTGCTCCGGGCGAGCGGGGAGGCATTCGAGTTTCCAGTCGAGTATGGTCTCGCGCTTCAATCCGAACACGAGCGTTACCTCACCGAAAAACATTTCCGTTGTCCGACGACGGTCTACAACTATCCCAAGGAGATCAAACCCTTCTACATGAGGCGCAACGACGACGAGAAGACCGTTGCGGCGATGGACCTGCTCGTTCCAGGTATTGGCGAGATCGTCGGAGGAAGCCAGCGGGAAGAGAGGCTCGAGGTGCTCCTCGCCAACCTGCGGGAGCAGGATCTCGAAGAATCGGCCTACGACTGGTATGTGGACCTGCGCCGTTTCGGCACCGTGCCCCATGCCGGATTCGGCCTCGGTTTCGAGCGACTGCTCATGTTTGTGACCGGGGTCGGGAACATCCGCGACGTCATTCCCTTCCCCCGCACCCCGGGATCGGCGGAATTCTGAGGTTCAGCTCCGGTTTGCCGACGAGACCGGGAGGAAGCAGAAGAGCGAACGATGTTTCGAGCCGCCCGTTCCCAGGGAAGCGCTCTTCCGCATTTCGAAGATCTGGCCGTCCTCGCAGAGAAGAATCAGTTCTCCCCTCGCACCCGCACGCAGGCCCGAGAAGCGGAGCTCGCTCACTCGACCGAGGTCGATACGGGCGAGCCGGGGTGAATCCTCCACGGCGGTGGCGGGTCGCAAGGCGAGAAGCTGGCCGTCGTGGCTCGCAACGAGGAGGTTGCCGGCCAGCGAGGGGAAGCTTTCCCCGCGATAGAAAAGGCTCCCCGATGGGCGGGCCGCGAGCCCGGACTCAAGATTCAGGGAGAATGCCGGAGAGGTCACGACCTCGTCGAGGCGGGCAAGGGCGGCACGGCTCAACTTGTCGGTGTCGGCGCTGATGTCCCAGCCATAGTGTTCTCCGCCCCTGAGGCTGAGATTGATTTCCTCGATGCCCGCCGCGGCACTTTCGGCAATGCAGAGACCCTGCTGGAAGGGATCGTAGGAGAGACTGCGGGGAGCACGAAGACCGAAGACCCAGAGTTCGGGAAGGGCTTCACTGACAAGACGGAAGGGATTGCCGTCGGGAATTCCATACTGACCGTTCATCGAGTTGCTTCCGAGTGGATCGATGCGGAGCACCTTGCCATAGGCGCTGGTCAGGGAGGACGCATTCCGCGAGGGACTGCGCCGGCTCACTTCGCCGGTCGCGCCGTCGCCAACACCGACGTAGAGAAGGCCGGTGAGGTCGAAGGCAAGTCCGCTCACGTTGTGATCGGGACCGGGCTGCGAGAAACGCATCAGTTCGCGACGCGAACCGCGGAACTCGGGGAGCAGGGGATCTTCCACGACATACTCGTAGACGACATCCTGGTGATGCTCGCTTCCTCCTCCGAATTCCGGAAGGAAATCGATCGAACCGGCCCCGGCCTGTTCGGAAACGACGACATAAAATCGTCCGTA
>JAGRPC010000399.1 GCA_020439925.1 Verrucomicrobiia bacterium
GCCTGAAGCGGGGTGTTGCTCCGCCCGCGCACCGAGCAACTCTGTTCGCGGTTCGGCGCGTCAAAACTCGACATGAAAGGCGGGGGAGCCGTTCTTTTGAGGAAAGTGTAGAGACTGCGCCGGTAAAGGGCTTCCCCTTTGTCCTGCACGTAGTTCCGCGTATTGCTCCCGCCAAACCCGACTGGCTCCCAGATATTCGGCGGCTGATAAGGTTTGACTCCCTTGCCCCCCATCCGGTCTACAAGCAGTCCACTTACAAAGAGCGCCTGGTCCCTAAGGACTTCCGCATCGAGACGGATCCTCGGACCACGGGCAAGGAGTCGATTTTCCGGGTCACGGAGATGAAGCGCCGGATTCACCGCCGAATCCTGACGGTAGGCGTGGCTGGTCACCATGCGTTTCAGTAGTCGTTTCACATCCCATCCGTCCTCGACGAAAGTCACCGCAAGCCAGTCGAGCAATTCAGGATGGCTCGGAGGTTCTCCCTGCGAACCGAAGTCCATGCTCGTCTTGACAAGACCGACACCGAAAAGCTGCTGCCAGAATCGGTTGACCGTCACCCTCGCGGTGAGCGGATGGGCCCCGCTGACGAGCCAGTTCGCAAAATCAAGGCGGTTGTAATCGCGGTCGGCAGGTTTTTTGGGGAGAGGAGGAAGGAAAGAAGGCACTCCTCTCGCGACCTTCTCGCCCGGCTTGTCATAGGCCCCACGCTCCATCACGAAGCTTTCCCTGGCCTGAGGGAGGTCCGCCATCACAAAAGTGATCGGAGTGCTCTTCTCGATACCATCCTTTTCCTGAATGAAAGGAGCCTTCTCCGACTCAAGCGGAGCGAGTTGGTCCCGCGCACCGGCATACAGGTTGGCCAACCAGAATTCCTTCACGTTTTTCGTTTCGGTCGGCTTCCATTCCTCGGGCTTCTTGCCGCGGACCAGGTCGCGAAGCGAATCGGGCAGACGGTCGTTCCGTTTTCCCTGATTCTGCTGGAGCCAGACCTTCCATGACCACTCCGGATCCTTCGCCGGATTGGTCTCCGCGGAGACCCCAAGACGGTCCCAACTCACCGTGCCCCCGTATTGAGTGAAGGCGTAGCCATCCACCTTCATCCCTGCCTTCAGACCCAGCTTCGCTGCAGGAACCTCGAGCCGCACCCACTCTCCGGCCTTCGGTAGATCTCCCATCGCGACCCGTTCGATCGTGCCCGCCTTGCCAAATCCGATCTTGTCTCCGTCGCCCCAGACCGCACGATGTTTCCAGCCGCCGGTATGGAACTGCACCATGATCGCCTCGGGCGGAGCCGCCGGATCGAGGTGAGTATACACAAAAATCGTACCGTTCGCCGGCACCATGAAGCTGGCACCACCGCTCCAATAGTCCTGCGCCACCGCGCCCGGCGCACTACGGACGAGTGATCGGTTACCACTGTGGACCGGAGCCTTGCCCTTCTCGTTCCAACGCAGCGGCTGCCCCGAGGCCTGGGGCTTCGTGCCTTTCGGAAAGTCATCCTCGAACCAGACCGATTCGGTGATTGTCACTGGAGGCGCAGGATTCAAGTCGGCGGGGTCCGTGTAGTTCAAACCAGCCACAACCTTCGTGATGCGTTCGTCCACCTTCTTGATCATCGCATCGAGCTCGAGAAGCCGCTTCTCGTCTTCCGGCTTCGTGAGTTTGAGAATGGGTGGCGTATCGATCTTGTTCCCGTCCATCGCCGGATCGGCGGCGCTGTGGAAGAAGGCATACATTGAATAATAATCCTTTGTCGAAAGCGGATCGAACTTGTGGTCGTGACAAACCGCACAGCCCGCCGTAAGCCCCATCCAGACTTCGACGGCCGTGCTGGTCCGGTCGACCGCATAGCGATAGATCCACTCTTCGGCGATGCTCCCGCCTTCGCTTGTGGTCACATTGCAGCGGTTGAAACCCGAGGCCACGAG
>JAGRPC010000400.1:0-2853 GCA_020439925.1 Verrucomicrobiia bacterium
AAGACGTGGCGGCACTGGCTGCACGGATCGGGGGAGTTGCTCTGGATGAGCGAGCGCGGCGGCTGGGCCCATCTTTATCTCTACGACGTGAAATCCGGCGACGTGAAACACGCCGTCACATCGGGCGGGTGGCCGGTTCGCGAGGTGCTCCATGTCGATGAGAAGAAGCGGGAGGTCTGGTTCCTCGCGAGCGGAATGCGGGAAGGGGAGGACCCCTATCACACCCACCTCTGCCGGGCGGATCTCGATGGAGGGGAAGTGGTCAGGCTCACGGAGGGCAACGGGAATCACGCGGTCCGGTTTTCACCGAACCGGGAGTGGTTCATCGACCGCTGGTCCCGAGCCGACCACCCGCCGGTGCATGAACTGAGACGGAGTGCCGACGGGGCCCTGGTCTGCGAACTCGAACGGGCCGACGCCTCTCTTCTGCTCGCCGGAGGCTGGACGATGCCGGAGCGTTTTGTCGCGAAGGGCCGCGACGGGAAAACCGACATTCACGGCATCTTGATCAGGCCATCAAACTTTGATCCCGCCGGAACCTATCCAGTCGTCGAGGATATCTATGCGGGCCCTCATGGGGCTTTTGCGCCCAAGGACTTCGGACGTCTCGAGCGGCTTCATGAGGTTGCCGACCAGGGATTTGTCGTCGTGAAGCTCGACGGCATGGGTACGAACTTCCGGGGGAAGGCATTCCACGACGTGGCGTGGAAAAACCTGAAGGACGCGGGTTTTCCCGATCGGATCGCTTGGATCCGGGCGGCGGCGAAGACGCGTCCGTGGATGGATCTCTCCCGCGTTGGAATCTACGGGGGAAGTGCCGGAGGCCAGAGCGCGATGCGCGCGGTCCTTGATCACCACGGTTTCTACAGGGTCGCTGTCGCCGATTGCGGATGCCATGACAACCGCATGGACAAGATCTGGTGGAACGAGCAGTGGATGGGGTGGCCGGTGGACGAGAGTTACGCGAAAAGCTCCAATGTCGATGACGCCCACAAGCTCGGCGGCAAGCTTCTTCTCATCGTCGGGGAACTGGACACGAATGTGGATCCGGCGAGCACCGCTCAGGTCGTGGCGGCGCTGCAGAAAGCGGGAAAGGACTTCGAGTTCATGCCCATCATCGGTGCCGGTCACGGGGCCGCCGAGAGGCCCTACGGGTCGAGGTTGCGGCTGGAGTTCCTGAAAAGACACCTCCTCAAGCCATGAGTCGGCGTGTTGTTGTTCTTGGTGCCGGTGTTGTCGGCCTCTGCACCGCTCTCGAGTGTGCCCGACGGGGGTTTTCCGTCGTGGTGGTGGACCGAAAACCGCGACGGCGCGACGGCTGTTCCTTCGGCAATGCGGGGATGGTGGTACCGAGCCACTTCATCCCGCTGGCGGCCCCGGGCATGGTTTCCCTGGGATTGAGATGGATGTGGAATTCGGAATCCCCCTTCTACATCAAGCCGCGCCTCGATCCATCACTTGTTGCCTGGGGGATGCGCTTCTGGCGCGCCGCCACACGAGCACGGGTTGCCGCCGCCGCTCCGGTGCTGCGTGACCTGAGTCTTCTGAGTCGTTCCTGTTTTCGTGGCATGGACCTCGAGTTCGGCCTGGTTGAGAAGGGATTGCTCATGCTGTGCAAGGAGGATCACTCCCTCGAGGAGGAGGTCCGCGCCGCCGGGATGGCGAATGAGCTCGGGATTCCCGCCGTGGTGCTGGATGCAAAGGGCCTTGCCGCCCTCGACCCGGAAGTGACGATGGACGTTTGCGGCGGGATCCACTTTCCCAAGGATTGCCACCTTTCTCCCGGTCGATTCATGGGTGTCCTCGAGGAAGAGTTGCTCCGTCTCGGTGTCCGCTTCCACTGGGAGAGCGAAGTGCTCGATTTCGATACGGGTTCGTCCTCTCTGAAGGAGGTGGAGACTTCCGGAGGAGAAATCTGCGGCGACGTTTTCGTGCTTTGTGCGGGAGTCTGGTCGTCGAAGCTGGCAAAAACACTGAGGCTGAGCCTCCCGATGCAGGGGGGGAAGGGTTACAGCCTGACCCTGACAAACCCTCCACAACTGCCGCGTCTCTGCAGTATCTGCACCGAGGCACGGATTGCGGTCACGCCGATGGATGGTGCCTTGCGTTTCGGGGGCACGATGGAACTCTCCGGGCTGGGGGAATCGGTTGCCCTGCGGCGAGTCCGGGGAATCATCCGTTCGGCGATGCGGTATTTTCCGGCTTTCTCCGAGGCCGACTTTGCCGGGGTCGAGCCGTGGAGCGGATTTCGGCCGGTTTCTCCCGACGGTATGCCCTATCTGGGACGGACCCGACGATGGAAGAATCTGCTTGTCGCCACCGGGCATGCCATGATGGGACTCAGCCTGGCTCCGGCGACGGGCAAGATCGTGTCCGACCTGATCGAGGAGAGTGATCCCGCGGTCGATTTGAGCCTGCTTGACCCGGATCGTTTCGGTTGAAGCGGTTTGCTTGAACCGGTTCGGGCGAAGAGCCCGAAAGAAGAGATACCCCGGCTAGGATTCGAACCTAGGACCAATTGATTAAGAGTCAACTGCTCTACCAACTGAGCTACCGAGGCGTTTGGGAGAGGAAGGGTATTTTCGCAACGAACGACGCGAAGTCAAACATTGGTTTGAAGGGGCGCTGCGGATGGGGGGATCCGGTCTTTGGACTGATGCCGCCCGTCGTCCAGTGCTCCTCCTGTTTCACTGGCACGAAGAAAGGAATTGGACCCGATGGATCAGCCGAGGATGGCCGCCGCGACCTGATCCTGATCGGACGGCGTGACGTAGGGGCTCATGGGCAGGCTGAGACCGGTCCTGGCGATCGTTTCGGTGACGGGGAAGTCGCCTTCGCGGTGGCCGAGGTTCT
>JAGRPC010000400.1:2918-5436 GCA_020439925.1 Verrucomicrobiia bacterium
CGGCAGCGCCGAGTTTGCTTTGCAGGGCATCGCGGTCATCGGAGAGCACCGTGTACTGTGCGTAGACCGAGGTGTTTCCCTCGGAGACGTGGGGAAGGGTGAGAGGGGCGGAAGCGAGACGCTCCGAGTAACCCCTGGCAATCTCCTGGCGAAGAACGATTTCCTCCTCGAAGAGGTCGAGCTTGGCGAGGAGGATGGCGGCCTGAATGGTGTCGAGGCGGCCGTTGATGCCGACGACCGGGTGGAAGTGTTTGCGCTGCTGCCCGTGAATGCGGATCCAGCGCATCTTCTCGGCCAGTTCGTCGTTATCGGTGAAAAGAGCGCCTCCATCGCCGTAGCCGCCGAGCGGTTTGGAAGGGAAAAAGGAGGTGCTTCCGATCAGGGAGAGCGCGCCGGAGCGGCGCCCATGGTGAGTCGCTCCGAAGCTCTGCGCGGCGTCCTCGATCACTGGGAGGTCACCGGCCGCGGCCGCGATACGGTTGATCTCGGTCATGTCCGCGGTCTGGCCGTAGATGCCGACAGGCATGATCGCCCGGGTGCGCTCGGTGATGGCGGTCTCAAGCTTGGATGGATCGAGGTTCCAGGTGAGCGGATCGATGTCGACAAAGACCGGTTTTGCCCCGATCAGGGCGATGACTTCTGCGGTGGAAATCCAGGTGTAGGGCACGGTGATGACTTCGTCGCCGGGGCCGATGCCCAGGGCCATCAAGGCGATAAGGAGCGAATCGGTTCCGGACGAGACGGAAATGGTGTGACGGCACCCGAGGAACTCGCAAAGCCGCTCTTCGAGTTCGGTCACTTCGGGTCCGAGGATATACTGGCCATGGTCGAGGACCGCCGCGATGCGACGATCGAGGATTTCGCGGATACGCCTTTGCTGGCTCTTCAGATCGATGAATTCCATGGAGGGGAGGAGAGAAGCGAAGTCTAACCCTCTGAAAACGACGCGCCAGCGATTTCCCGACTGGTCGGAAGGTGGCGCGACAAACTTCTTGCCCCGCCTGCGGGATGGGTCGAGGAGATCTTCATGAGCGAACATCACGCCACCCTTTCGTGGAGCCGCGGTGACGGCGGCTTCGGATACAAGGAATACACCCGCACCCACACCTGGACTTTCCCTCGCAGCGGCCAGTCCCTTCGTGCGGCGGCCGCACCCCAGTTCCTCGGGGCGCCGGAATGCGCCGATCCCGAGGAGGCATTTACGGCCGCGCTCGCCAGTTGCCACATGCTGACCTTTCTCGCCATCGCCTCCATGAGCGGATTTGTGGTGGATCGCTACGAGGATGAACCCGTGGGATACCTGGAAAAAGCGGAGGACGGCAAACCCTGGCTTGCCAAAGTGGCGATGCATCCGCGGATCACTTTCTCGGGCGAGAAACAGCCTTTGCCCGAAGACGTCGAAAGGCTTCACGAAAAAGCGCATCACGAATGCTTTCTCGCCCGCTCGGTGAAGACCGAGGTGACCTGGGCGTGATCCGCTCGCCTTACGAAAAACTTCAGCCAATTTCGTCACGGGATCAGGGGCCGAATTTGATTGCGTTGCGATCCCCGTCCCTCTAGTCTGCACGCTCTTTCGCGGGGATCGGGCAGTCCGCTCCCCGGCAAAAAACTCAATCGACTGAAAACCACATGAGCAACATTGTTCCTCTCATCAGCTCCGGCACGGCCGGTCCCCTCGGCGTCCTTCACCTCCCCCGTCTCTGGCTCAAGGCTTCCCTGGGCGCTGCGGGTAAACTCCATTCCGATTATCCGGCGATCGGTGCAGGCTACGACCAGATGGTTCTGGACGGCCTTGGCATCGACAAGGGGGATTTCGAAGCTTTCATTCGCGACGCCAAGCCTTCCTACGTCGAATTGGAAAACTGGATTCTCCAGCAGAAGGGCGGTTCTCTCGATCAGGATGCCGTTGACAAGCTCAACGCCGCCATTGCCGGTTACATCCACGCCGACAGCACCCGTGCCGAGATCCTCGAGGCGGCCGGCCGTCCCGACGACGGAACCATCAAGGATGCGGTGAATCTCAACAACCTCGACGACTGGGCGACCTTCCATGCCGCCGAGTTGAAGTGAGTTTCCGCGTTTGACGCGTCAACTTCCAGCCCGCCTCCGGTTTGTGCCGGTTGCGGGCTTTTTTTTGGATTGCCGGGAGGGGGCCTTTCTCGCGGGGCCACGACAAAGCGGTTGTCATTACCTGTCGCCCCTGCTATCGCTCTGAAAACCCTGTTTTGTCGATGATTGTTGCTCCAAAGATCCGAGGTTTCATCTGCACGACGGCGCATCCGGACGGATGTGCCGCCAACGTTCGCTCCCAGATCGACTATGTGAAGAGCAAGGGGGCGATGACAAATTCGCCGAAGAAGGTGCTCGTGATCGGAGCTTCGACTGGCTACGGACTCGCTTCCCGCATCGTGCCGGCTTTCGGGGGTGGAGCTGCGACGATCGGGGTGTTCTTTGAAAAGCCGGGTGCCGAGAACAAGACGGGCAGTGCCGGATGGTACAACTCGGTGGCTTTCGAGGA
>JAGRPC010000401.1:0-162 GCA_020439925.1 Verrucomicrobiia bacterium
CGGTGAGGGTCAGATCAAGGCTGTTACGGATATGGCAACGCATCGCTTCCGCGGCGGCATCACCATCCCCGCGGTGAAGCGCTGCGGCGATTGCTTCGTGCTCCGCCTGCGTCGCCTCGAGGATATCGAGACGGAAGGCGTGCCGGTCGGCCTGGAAGATGC
>JAGRPC010000401.1:207-35282 GCA_020439925.1 Verrucomicrobiia bacterium
CGATTCCCGGCGGTCTCGAGCAGAATCATGTGGAAGGCGAGATCGAGACTGTGAAAAGGACGGGAAACGGTATCGGCCGCGGTTTTTTTACCTGAGCGCCGCACCTTGGCCACCAGGTTCGCGGAAGCCTGAAGGTTCGCGTCGAGCTCGGTGAACTGGGCATCGGTGAGCTTTTCGGTGGCTCGTCGCACGGCAAAGGTTTCGAGCGCTTCGCGCAGTTCGTAGAGTTCCACTGCTTCATCCATGGTCAGCGACCGCACGACGGCTCCCAGTTGGGGAACGAGTTCCACCAGGCCCTCGCTCGCGAGCTGGCCGACGGCCTCGCGCACGGGGGTGGCGCTGACTCCGATTTCACGACCGATCATTCCGTAGGAGAGTCGCGTGCCGGGCGGCACGGTCCCGTCCAGCAGTTTCTGGCGGAGGTGGCGGTAAGCCCGTTGGGAATGATTGTCAGACATCTGTATGGAAGTCTATAGAGGTGTATGGAACGGTGGAAAAGCGCCAGTCCGAAATGACCGTGATCACGCCCTGTTTCGGTCGGATCCGGCCGGGGCGAATCATCCGGGTGGGGAAAGGAGGCAGGATTGACAAGGCGGGTGGAAAGATGGAATGCTCGTGGCGATGAGCGCGCCGCCAGATCCCGCCACGCTTCCCTGCGGACCTCTCGAGGAGGTCGGGGGACTCAAGTATTTCCCTCGCATGACTGCCAAGATTCGGCTGCATGATTCGGGCAGGCTGTGGGAAGACCTCCACGCCAACCTGGGAAAAGGGTCAGATGCGGCGTGCGCCGCCTTTCTTCACGTGGACTATGAAGCGATGAGGAAGCGGGTGCTCGAAGGCGGCGATGACGAGGAGATCCTTCGCTGGTGCGAGGAACAGGGCAGGACACTCAACGATACCGACCGGCTCGTCTGGAATCACTACGTGACGAAGCTGGGATGGAACGATCACATCTCGGAGATCCTCGTCCGGCGCAAAGCCGACGCCGGGCTTGCCGGGCGCGACGACATCCAGACCATCGCACACTATATCGACGTGGACGAAGGCAGGGCTTCGTGAGCGGTGTCGATCAACCCTCCTCAGGCACGTTCAGTGAACCGGAAAGATCAGCTCGACCGGCTCGGCGATTCCTCGGAGGCATGGGACGTGATCGTCATCGGCGGAGGAGCCACGGGTCTGTCGATCGCCCTCGATGCTTCGACCCGGGGCTATCGCACGGCCCTCTTCGAGCAGGCTGATTTTGCCGAGGGGACCTCTTCGAAAAGCACGAAACTGATCCACGGTGGGGTTCGGTATCTCCGCAACGGTGAGATCGGGTTGGTGAGAGAATCGCTGAGGGAACGTGGACGGCTTTTGAGAAACGCCCCGGGCCTTGTCGAACCCCTCGAGTTTGTCGTTCCGGCCTACCGGTGGCACGAGCGTTTCTTCTACGGCAGCGGGCTGTTGCTCTATGACCTCCTCGCCGGCGGTCTGGGAATCGGCCGCACCGGACACCCCGGCAGGGAATCGGTCCTTTCCAGGGTTCCGAATCTGCGAGGCCGGGGCTTGCGTGGAGGGACACTCTACTGGGATGGCCAGTTCGACGATGCCGCTCTCGCTCTCGCCATGGCAAGAACGGCAGTTGCTCATGGAGGTCTGGTCCTGAACCGGGTCAAGGTGACCGGGCTCGTCAAGGAAGGCGGACGGATCAGAGGGGTCGAGATCTCGGATAGCCAAGAAGGGATCGAGCGGGTGGTAAGGGGAAAGGTGGTGATCAACGCGACGGGAGTTTTTGCCGACGAAGTCCGCCGACTCGACGAAGAAGGAGCGGAAATTTCGGTTCGTCCGAGCCAGGGAATTCACCTTGTCCTGGAACGACGATTTCTCGGAGGCGAGACCGCGGTGATGATTCCGAAGACGGAGGATGGCCGCGTCCTCTTTCTGATCCCGTGGAAAAACCGGCTCCTCCTCGGAACCACCGATACGGAGGGGGTAGAGGCGTCGTTGCATCCCCGTCCCCTCGAGGAAGAAATCGACTATCTCATCCGCCACGCGGCGCTCTACCTGGAATCTGCTCCCTCGCGCGGAGACATCCGGGCGGTCTTCGCCGGCCTGCGTCCGCTCGCGAAACCGCCCCGTTCCAAAGGAGCTGCCTCCACCGCGGCCCTTTCGCGGAGTCACTGCCTCTTCGCGAGTGCCTCCGGCCTGGTGACCATGACGGGCGGAAAGTGGACGACCTGCCGCGAGATGGGCGAAGAGGCCGTGGATCTGGCGGCTTCTATCGGAGAGTTGCCGACGAGACCCTGTCGGACGCACGACCTGACCCTGTTGATATCGCCGGAACCGGAGCCGGGCGAATCGTTGGATCCGGAACTGCCCTGCCACATGGGCCACGTCGAAAGGGCCGTTCGCGAAGAAATGGCTTTGACCCTCGACGACGTTCTCAGCCGGAGAACGCGTTCGGCCTTTCTCGACGAGGCCGCCGCGATGCGCTGCGCTCCGCGGGTGGCTTCAAAAATGGCCGAACTGCTCGGCCGGGATGAAGCCTGGGCAAAAGCCGAAGTGGCCGCTTTCGGCGCGTTGCGGACGCTCGATCAAAGCGATCCGACGTCCCAGAGACCGTCCGTGGCGGATCCGGAGGGATCGTAGTTGGACGATCCGAACTTCAACACCGGCGGCATCATCTGGACGTTGATGGTGAGAGTCTCGTTGTTTTTTCCGGTCTGGGTCGGCATGGCTCCCGGACGTCCCGGCAGGTAGGGAATGAGCTCTTCGTTCGTGAAGGTGGCGTAGCTTTTCGAAGGCTGATCGGCGAGGAAACTCTTCTGAGCAAGATAGACCGCCCGGAGTTTCTCGGAGGCGTCACGCCCCTTGCGCCAGTCGGTCATGGAACTGACCGAATAGGTGACGATACCCGCGAGGGTCAGCATCAGGCCAATGACCAGGGTGATCTCGACGAGCGAAAGCCCGCGGCACTTCTGGCGGGCCTGAAGGTTGGAGGGTGCTTTCACGGGAGGAGGGGAGGGAGGAGAGATTCCGTTGGGGAAACGGAACTCAAGGTTTGGCGGGGGCCGTAGCGGCCGGCTTTTTTACCGGCTTTCCAGGATCCTCTTCCTCGGCTGAAAGGTATTTCCAGAGCCGAACCGGGATGCCTGAAAAGGCTATGGTAACTATGATAAGTATAAAAATAGCCCAAGCGACTTGTAAAGAAAAACTTTTCTCCGGGTTGTTAAAAAGCTTCTTGGTGGATCCGGTGCGTTCCGAGACGCGCGAGGTGTAGGTGATGTTGGCGACCTCGAGCCTGGCAGTCAGTTCGCTCATTTGCTGGTCGTTGTGGACCGTGAAGCAATAGCGATAGCGGCCGCCGCTTTCCTCGGACGTTTCTTCGAGAAGAACTCCGGGCGGAACATCCTGCGGGAGGGTGTTGCAGTAGACTTTGCAGATGTAGACGAACTCCTTTCGGAGCCAACGGTCGAGTGCGGTCTGTTGCATGGCGTTAGGTGAGGTTGTGGAGGAGGAGAGGACGGGGAGGGGAGGGGAGGATCACAAGCCTTGGCCGTTCATCATCTTGGGACCCATGAGGAAGATGGGAAGGAATGCGCCGATAAAGACCATCGTGATGAGGATGGCGGCAGCGATGAGGACAAAGATGTTCACGATCTGGGCGAATTCGGAGACGATCTGATCGACATCCTCCTCGTACATGTTCGTCAGAAGTTTCAGCTGCTGGGCGAGCGAGGAGGAACGTTCCCCGATGGAAATGAGGTGCGATACCTGTGGGTCGCAAGAGGTGAACTTTCTCACGGCTTCGGAGAAGGGAAGGCCGGTTTCCAGATAGCGTTTGCCGGCACTGATGAGCTCTTCGTACATGGGGGTCCCCTTGAGAGATTCGGCCGAGATCTCGACGGCTTTCGAGAGGTTGATGCCGTTCGAGTGAAGCATTTCCATCGTGCCAAGGAAAAGGAGCTGTCGCATTCCCATGACAAGCTTGCGGAGCAGACGCCAGCGTGCCATGAGGAAATAGACGACGGCATTTCTCACCTTCTCGACCATGAAGAAGGTAGCCACGGACCCGATGATTCCGGCGACGACGAATACCCAGATCTTCTTGGTGATGTGGCTCATCTTGAAAAGGATGGCCGAGAGCGCGTCGGGTTCCTGTCCGACGTCCTTGATGATTTTCTCGATCTCGGGAATGATGCGAAGCTGGGCCCCGATGAAAAGCATGATGAGCGCAAAGATGATGATGGAAGGCAACATCGTGGCCTTCCGCATCTTTGATTTGAACTCGGCCTCTTTCTTGAGGCGGCCGGCAATCGATTCGAATGCCTGATCGAGCTGGCCGGCATCGGTTCCCGCCCGGATCAGCGAGACGAACTTGTCATCGAACTTTCCACACTTGGAAAAGGCGGCATAGGCGGGTTGTCCCGTGTCGATGTGTTCCCGGACGGTCTTCAGAGTGGAACGGACGAAAGGTGAGGGGTGGCCGTTCGAATAGTATTTGAGCGCATCGGCCGTGTTGATGTTCGCCCGCAGCATGGAGGACATGCCGCGACAGAGCTTGATGAGTTCTTTCTGGGGAAACTTCGAGTTTTTCTCGGACTTGGAGAAAAGCGTTTTCTTCTGTCCGGGCCCGTGGTGGGCCGAGAGCGAGGCATTCTTTTCCTTGATCCGCGCGGCGAGGGCGGCCTGGGCGGCGGAAACGGGGGCTGCATCGGATTCTTTCATGGAGGAAGACAAAAAGAGGGATTATTCGCCCACGGACATGTCGATGGCCTTGCGAAGGGCGTCGAGATCGGTGCGTCCTTCGCGGACCAGTTTCAGACCGCTGGTGCGGAGGGAGGGGAGAATGCCCTGTTCTCGCACGGCAAGCTCGAGTTCATAGGGGCTGAGGGTTCCCTTGGAGAGGGCGTCTGACCATTCCGGAGTGATGGGAATGATCTCGAGAATGGCGGCGCGGCCGAGGTACCCGCGTTCGGAGCATTCCTTGCAACCTTCAACGCTGCGGTGGAAAATCGGAGTCTCGCGCCATTCTTCGCCAAGATTGAACTTCCGGATTTCGCGTTCGGTAAGACCCGGTTTCCTCACCTTGCAGTAGGGGCAGAGAATCTTGATGAGTCGCTGGGCGCAAGCTGCCTTCAGGGTCTGGGCGATCTTCCAGCGCTCAATCCCGAGCTGCTCGAAACGTTCGATGATCTGGGAAGCCCGCGGGGTGTGGATGGTGGTGAGAACCTTGTGGCCGGTGATGGCCGCCTCGATGGCAAGTTCGGCTGAGTCGTAATCGCGAACCTCCCCCATGAGAATAATGTCAGGGTCGGAGCGCATGAAGGAGGCGATCATGGGCTTGAACTCCGAAGGGCGGATGTCGCAGTGGATAACGCCCGGGATTTCGTCCTCGACGGGGTTCTCGAGAGTGAGGATGTTGTCCTCCGGGCGGTTGAGTTCCCGCAACATGGCGTTGAGGGTCGTCGATTTACCGGACCCCGTCGGACCCGACATGACGATGATGCCCGAGGGAATCGCCATGACGCGCTCGAGTTCGAAAAGGGTCGCCGCATCGAAGGCGAGCGAACCGACGCCGAGCTTGGCCTCGAAGTGGCTCTTGTCGAGAATCCGCATCGTGACGTGATACCCGCGATAGGTGCGGTGGCGTTCGAAACGCATGTCGATGGAACGCCTGAGGTAGCTGACCGTGAATCGGCCCGAGATGCCCGGTCGTTTCGCTCGCTCCTCCGGAGCCAGGCCCATCAGGTTGAGGAGAAAGGCGTCGACACGGTCCTTGAGTTTCCAAGGGATCTCGTACTTTTCGCCCATGTCCCCGTCGATACGGTAGCTGTAGTGGACGCGGTCCTTCTCGCACTTCACGTGAATGTCGGAGGCACGGAGCTTGACCCCATCGGAGACGATTTTTGCGACGAGTTGGGCGAGGGGTTCCTCGTGTTTGTCGGTGACGTTGAAATCGTTGATTTCCTCGGATCCCTCGTCGACCTCGATGGCATCGATCTCCGACTGGGAGGGCCCCGTCGTTCTCGAGATGGTCTCGATGACCTTGGTGATTTCGGCGGCCGGAGCGAGAATCTTGGTTACTTCGAGCTCAGGGTACTGCTGGGAGAAGTTGTCTTCGGCGGTGGGGTCCCAGGGGTTGGCAACGGCGATGTAGACCTGTTCGGTGTCCTTGAAGAGAGGGACGAACATGCCGCGGTTCAGCAGATTCGGATCGCTGTGCTCGAGGAGGGATCTATCGACGAAATCCTTGATCTTGAAGAAGAGGGGGAGGCCCGTGAGGGTTCCAACCGCTGCCAGAATCCGATTGGTCGTGCAGGTCCGCGGAATGTCCTCGCGCGATCTCTCCGCGAGGGAGGGATCGAACGCGATCAACTGGTCCACCACGGCGTCGGTGATGGTCTCGTTGAGGGGAAATCCGATGTTGAGGTTCATGTGCCGAAATGCCTGCCGAGAGTGTACTTCCAGGCGTTGTAGTCGGTGGTGGTGACGAAGAAGAACGGTTTGCGACCGACTTCGTGCTGAATCTCGTTGGAGATGAGCCGGGCGGAGGCGGTGGCGGTAAAGGGGTTGACACAGGTGATGGTGAAAAAGTCCTTCTCGTTCACCTGGATAACGGGGGTTCCGAGCAGGCGGCAGATTTCGGAAATCGCGGGGAAGGAATTGTAGAACTCGATCGGCGTGTCGGTCTGGTGGGCAAAGGCGAGGTGGGTGATCTTGGTCTTCGAGTAAGAGATCAGTGACTTGGTGAGGCGCAGGATATTCTCCTTGGCATCGAGCTCCGGGCGTTTCCAGCCCTCGAAGTGGAGGAAGAGGAGAGCGTCCATGAACGGTTTTCCCTTTTCGACTCCGTTCAGATACTTCAGGTATTGCTGGGTGATCCTGCCGGTGTCTTCCGGACTGAGCTTGCCGATCTTGTTGAGAGCCTGAAAGGTGTACTCTCCGCAGTGCGCCATCTGCCGCCGGAGCAAGTCCGTCGTTGGGATTCTCGGGGCCTCGGCGGCGGCCTCCCCGCCTCCGATCGCTTCCTCCTTGGCCGCAGGTTGGACTGAAGAAGGGGCGTTTGGAGGCAGAGTCGGCGACGCAGGGGCTTCCTGGGCTGTCGCTTGGCTCATGGAACCTGGTTTTTCTTGTTGCCGCCGAACACCTTGCCGAGGAACCCGCTGTTCTTGCGGCCTTCATTCACGGGGCGGACCACCACTTCGGGGCGTTCCCCGCTGGCGAACTCGGGAGTATCGTTCCCATACCCCTTGCCTTGGTTCGGGAGGGCCTCGGGACTATTGTAAGGATGACCGGGATTGAGGAGATTCGACGGGGCGTCGGGCTCGTAGCGGTTGAAGGTGTTGTTCACGGTGTTGCGCAGGTCCGAATGGTAGGTCAGACCCGGCTTGCGGGGATCCGGGTAGTCGTGATTCGAGGGCAGCACGTGGCTCTCGTGGATCTCGTGAGCAGTGAGGTCGTTTTCGAGAGGAATGTTCGGACGATAGAGCTTGGGAGTCACGATGAAGACGAGGCTGGTGTGTTCCTTGGCGGTATCAGTCGACTTGAAGAGCAGGTTTACGGCCGGGATGTCGCCGAGGACGGGCACTTTGTTCGTGTGGTCGGAAGTCACCTCCTCGTAGAATCCGCCGATGAGAAGGGAATGTCCGTTCGGGACTCGGGCGGTGGTGGTCACCGTCGATTCGTTGACCCGAGGGTAGAGGTTGCCGGTGGGACCCTCGATGTATTCCACGACCTGGGCGGAACGGGGACGCAGCGCCATGCGGATCGTGTTGTCGGGGAGGATGGTTGGAGTCACGGCGACGGAAACTCCCACTTCGCGTGTGTCAGCGGGGTTTCCGGCAGGATCCTCCTCGTCGATCTTGTAGCGGACTTCTTCCGTGATGTTCTGCCCGGCGGAGGTTTCGCTGACCGTCGAGGTGATGATGGGGATACGGTCGATGATGGAGATGAGTCCCTCCTCGTTGTCTTCGGCGATGAGGGTCGGGCTCGACTCCTGCTGGGCGAGGCCACCCGCGTTGAGGGCGCGGAGCACCGCGCTCAGTTGCAGGGGGGAAAACACGAGGTTGGCTTCGTTGTTTTCCTTGGTGCGATCGCTGGAAAAGCTGTAGCTGGGGTTGTTCTTCACAACCTGGAGCGAATTTCCGGCACCGGTCGTCGTCAGCACCTGGGTGACCGAGTCGAGTTCCGGGAGGTTGAAAAGGGCATTGAGGCTCGACGCCGCGTTGAATTCAAGACCGTCTCCGAGCACGGAGGACCAGTCGACGCCGATGCGGTTGCGGGAGCTGCTCTTGACGCGAAGGATGCGGGTCTCGATCGCGATCTGCTGTTTGGGCTGGTCGATCTGATCGAGGAAGACGGCGAGGGCATCCAGCTTTCGGGCATTGTCCATCACGATGAGCGTGTTGGTCTTCGTTTCAAACTCGATGATGCCGGAACCCGGGGTGAGGAAGGGCTGAAGGATGAGCTTGATTTGCTCGATATCCTTCGGGCGCAGGTATTTCAGCTGGTAGCGGAAAGGTTCCGTCGGCAGTTGGGAGAGTTGGGAAGCGGTGAGTGCGTAGACCGTATTTCCCTTCTGATGGATGGTGATGCCATACATGAGGGAGAGCTCTTCCATCTGCTTGATGGGGTCGTCGTTCATGAGTTGACCGGTCACCACATAGGTCGGTCCGTCGATTTCCGTGTTGTGGAAAAACTGCATGTTCGCGATCTGCGCGAGGTGCTGGAAGACATCGTTCAACTTGGCAGACTTGAGCCAGAATCCGTCCGGGGTTTCCTCGATGATGGAGGGCTGCTCCGTACCGTCACCGGAGGCGGCTTCGGTGCCTTCCGAACCACCGGTGACCGTGTTGGTCGCGGCGGCGACGGCTTTCATGAAGCCCTGAGAAAGACCGCCCTTATCTTCGGTCTTCGGGTTGAGAGAGCTGGTGGCTGACTCGGGCAGGTCAAGCGGCGTGTCGTCGATGGCGCTGGATTCGGCTGAGGGCTCGGTGAGCCCTGCGATGATGGGATTTCCCTTTCCGTCTGTTTTCACCGGGACGGGATCGGAACCGCCGATGGATTCGTAGAGGGTCTCCGTCTTGCTCTCTTCCTTGGATTCCTCGACCACTTCTTCGGCATCGGCGGCGGCGATGGATTGGTCGGCTTCTTCCGAGGCCACCTCGGTTTCGGTTACGGCGGTGGGGGGCTCTGCAGTCGGGGCCGGGAGGGAAAACTCCAACAGGCTGCTGGTGTCTTCGAACTCTGAGGCGAGTGATTCAGAGGTCTGACGAGGCGGTGTGGATTCCGTCTCCAGGAGGACCACGGCGACCAGAGAAAGGAGGCCGGCTCCGACGATAGTTGAGATTTCTTTAATTCTCATGAAGTGGATTGGGGAGAGTAAAAGTTTTCTGATAATAACAATAAATACTGTAAAAACAAGTATTTAGCAAGTGCGAAGCAAAAATTTTTTCAAAATTTTTTAGTTAACAATGAACAGATCATTCATCGGAAGGATCCCGGAACCGAGTTCACGCTTTGATCCTTTCACGATAGGCTCGAACTCCGCGGGACGAGGATTGAACGGAATGGAAGTGACTTCGCGGGTTTCCATGTCCTTGAAAAAGAGCTCTCCACTGCGAACTCCTTCGAAGCGCAACCGAATCGTGAGGTCTTGCAGTTTCATGCCGAATTCACCGCCCACAGGAAAGGTGCGGGCTCCGATGACGAGGACCCCTTTGTGCGGGTAGACTCCGGTAATCGGGAGGGTGAGAAGAGCGTCTTTGAGCATGGAGTTGTTCACCACCGTGGGCTCGTCGACATCCTCGTATTGATCCGCCAGAACGGGGGCCGCCTTCGTGTTGGCGGGATCCATGACCAGGCCGAAAGGGTCCATGCTCCGATCGTTGTCGAGCAGTTTGGCTAGGATCAGGTTTGATCGTTGCAGGTATCCGATCTGAGCGGTCGCCTTCAGGGTGTCCCCGGGGGGAATTCCCGCCGCCGCATCGACCGGGGCGGGCGAAGTTCCGGCGAGAGGAGGCGTCGCGGAGGCGAGAGGAGCGGAGGGAGCTCCTTTCGGGAGCACTGAACCGGGAGTCTTGGCATCGCTTTCATCCTCGGCCGCTGCCTCGGACGGCTCTTCGGGAAGGATCCCGGTTTCCGCCACGCTGGTTGATTGGGATGCGGAGGAGGCTGGAGCGGGGGATGCGGGTTTGGGAAGGGCTCCCCCGACAAAGTTGGGCAGGGGGGGCATGGCTGCCTCCTGGGCCGTGAGGGTGCAGGCAGAGAAGAGCAAAAAGGTGAGTAGATGGAGAAGAGATTTCATTGGGCTGCGGTGGTTGCCTTCGGTTTTTCCCAGCACAGGTAGATCACCCGGAACTGCAGGGAGCTCTGGTCGTTCTCGGTGATGGAGGGGCGCGGAGAAATGGTGAGACTTTCGAGAACGAGGTGAGGCATCTCGGTTTCCAGTTCCGCGAGGAGGAGTTGCATCGGCTTGAAACCTCCCTCGAAGCTCAATTGCATGCGGGTGTGAGGATGATTGGAGCGACCGCCCAGCGTGCTGGCGCCGGTGGCTTGGCCCATTTCCGTCTGTCTCAGGACCTCCGGATCGTACTTCGCGAGGATCTTTTCCAGGTTCTGGGAAAGGGACTCAACCAGGTCCTTTTCCAGTTTGGAGTTCCAGTAGGCGATGGTCTCCCGACGGTTTTCCGTCGTAAGGAAGGCCTCGAGTTCCTTCACCTGCGATTCCGCGGTGGAGAAGCGTTGGAGGGTCGCCACCTTGGTTTCGAAACTGTCCTTCAACTTGTTGTGGCCGATGTAGGTCGCCACCGAGACCGCGACGAGAAGGAAGGCGGGAACGGCAATCCCGAAAATGAAGATAGCCTGGCGATGAGGAGAGATTTTCATTGTTCGTCCTTGAAGATGTGGATAGCGAGATCGTCCGACGGGGAGAGGCTCTGGGAGATATTGAGCTCGAACGCAGTACGGAAGTGGCGGGCAACTTTCGCCGGGAATTCCCGCGTAGGCGGCATCGTTCCCTGCTTTTGCTGGAGGGTGACTTGCAGGTCGCGGGTTTGGGAATCCACCGAGAGATAGGGGGAATGATTCCTCTCGGCGATGTTGTTGAGAAGCTCGGCCACACGCGACCTCGAACCCAGAGTCGGCAGGGAGGTCGCGACTTCCGGATTCGCATATCCGGCGATGTCCCAGAATCGCTTCAGCCCCAGCTTATCCTGTTGTTCGGCACGTGCCGATTGTTCCGAATCGGTACGATAGCTTGCATCACGGAGGATCACGCCACCTTCCGAGGGAAACAACTCCAGGAGCGTCTCCATGGCCAACCAGCCCTCCGAACGTTTTTGCAGCAATTGATCCCAGTGCTGCCATTCACGACGCTCCTTCTGGAGTTGCGCGAGTTTGATTTCCATCTCCTGGGCATCCGTGGGGGCGAGTTTCCAGGCGTCGGACCGCATTTTCGTGAAGAAGTCCATCCCGGTCCATCCGCAGAAGGCCAGAATGGCGGCGAAGGCCAGCTTCTGGGCGATGCCGCTGTATTTCAGCATCTGGAGGTCAGCCCGTTGAGGCATCTTCGCCGCTTCCTCCTTCGACGGGCCGTAGAAATTCTGGCGTGACCAGTGTTCGCGAAATTCCTTCTGGAACGCGGCCTCCTCCGTT
Source organism: Verrucomicrobiia bacterium (assembly GCA_020439925.1). GTDB lineage: Bacteria > Verrucomicrobiota > Verrucomicrobiia > Verrucomicrobiales > DEV007 > Arctic95D-9. Next base: position 11,845 of record JAGRPC010000401.1, read on the forward strand.
CTGGGAGCTGATTCGGCAACCGAAATTGCGAACTCGAGACGCTTTCCGGGAATTTCGGAGACCAGTTCGCTGGAAGTGGTGTCGATGAACTTGGTCCGTGCATTCGGGAACTGCTCCCGGTAGACTTCAAGAAGTGAGTTGAGACGACCTTCATCCAGTCCGACGACCGAGGCGAAAAGAATGAAAGGATCCTTGATGTTGAGGAGGGCCGCTGTCTGTGAAAGGACCTCCTGGATTTCCGTTGCGGACAGGTGGGATGTGCCCCTGTGCATGAGCGGACGCACGAGCTGTATTTCGCCCCGGTTGCCCGTGGCGAAGAGGATCGTCATGGCCTCGAAATGAATCAGGGCGAGGCTCGAACCGACGCCGATGGACTGGATTTCCGGATAAAGGTAGGCGATCCCGCTGATGGATTCGACCTGCGCGGAACGTGCCTCGACGACCACCGGAAGATTCCTCATTTCGCCATAGTGGCGTAGTTCTTCGACGATGACCTCGAACTTGGAGGAGACCTGAACCGCGAGAGACTTCCGTTGCCCGTCCTGGACTCCGAGAAGGGGGAGAATCCGCCACTTTCCTTCCGAGTGGTCGACCGACTCGTCACCGAGAGCGATTTCCGGTGCGGAAATGAGGAGTTCGTTGAGGTTCTCAAAGTCGTCGTCTGCGGCGAAGTCGGGAGCCATTTCGCGAATGCGGACGCCGTCGGCGAGATGCAGGACGACTCCGAGCGATTTCGGTTTTGCTCCGAATTCCTTTGCGGCGAGGATCTTGCGAATCTGCTCGTGGAGGGCATCCCTAGAGGTCTTGTCCAAACCTGCGGGTTGCCCGTGGTCGTCGATCTCAAAGGAGACGGGAGGAAGCTCAGGGCCGGTCCACCATTGTTTCAAGGTGCGGCTGTAGATGGCACTGACCATCGACTGGGCTCCGACCCAGAGGTGCCACTGGAGGTTGATCTCGCTCGCCGGCTTGTACCAGTCGGGTTCCTTGGCACGGCTCGTGGATTTGAGAATTCGTTTCGCCTGACTGTAGATTTTCAGGGGGGAAGCGTTGGGAGATAACAGGTCCATTGTCCTGGGATGATTGATGAAGAGAGGAATGAAGGGCGTCGTTTGCCGGAGGAAATCCAGAGGGAGTGGGGACTCGGTCTGAGCTTGCTTCGAAAAATGGCGCGAGGGTCTTCGTGGAGGATTCCCGGCCCCGGGGATGAACCCGGGACCGGGAAGGGTCAGAGTTGGTGGACTTCCCGAAGGAAGCCGGATTCCTTACCAGCCTGCAGTGGTGGTGGGAACGTGGTTCTTGGTAGAACTCTGGTCACAGGTGAGGTAGGCGGTGCCGACGGCCGGGATCGTTCCGAGCCAGGTGTAGGTGCCGCCGCTGGGGCAGGTCGGGACGGTTTCGAGGAGCTTGCCCGATCCGGCGATGGTGGCCTGGACGAGGGTGTCACCGACGTTCTTTTCGTAAAGGTTCTGGTAGGAACGGACAGCCTTCTGAACGTTGGAGATGTTCAGGATGCACTTGGAGCGGTTCGAACCTTCTTTGTAGGCGGAGACACCGATGAAGAGCACGCTGATGAGGCCGAGGAGAACGGCGATGACGAGGGTGACTTCGATCAGGGTAAGACCGGCCTGCTTCTTGATGTTGTTCAGTTTCATTATCGTATTGTTATGTTGTTGTTGTTTTGCTTCTGGGCCGGGTCGCTAAGGACCCCGGTCGAGATGGGTTTCGGAGGCTTTCGCATCTGGACCTGGCAGGAATTGCTGCCTTGTCAGAACTCGGCTTCTGTGTGGGTAAGAGGAGAATCTTTTGCTGGAGAAAGGCCAGATAGGGAAGGGCTGGGCTTGCCTCAGCAAAGGAAGAGAGGTGTGGAGGGTTCCCGGCCCCGGGGGTGAACCCGGGACCGGGAAGGCTCAGAGTTGGTGGACTTCCCAAAGGAAGCCTGATTCCTTACCAGCCTGCAGTGGTGGTGGGAGCGTGGTCCTTGGTCGCACTCTGGTCACAGGTGAGGTAGGCGGTGCCGACGGCCGGGATCGTTCCGAGCCAGGTGTAGGTGCCGCCGCTGGGGCAGGTCGGGACGGTTTCGAGGAGCTTGCCCGAACCGGCGATGGTGGCCTGGACGAGGGCGTCACCGACGTTCTTTTCGTAAAGGTTCTGGTAGGAACGGACGGCCTTCTGAACGTTGGAGATGTTCAGGATGCACTTGGAGCGGTTCGAACCTTCCTTGTAGGCGGAAACGCCGATGAAGAGCACGCTGATGAGGCCGAGGAGAACGGCGATGACGAGGGTGACTTCGATCAGGGTAAGACCGGCCTGCTTCTTGATGTTGTTCAGTTTCATTATCGTATTGCTATGTTGTTGTTGTTGTTTTGTTATTCCGGCTGGAGCCGAGTCGCTCCGAGGGGGAAAGGAGTCATGCGCGGGGTAGTTGCGCTGCGGTTGGGAGATTCCTTGAGGGGGTGGCCCCGGAGGCGCTGCCTCCGGGGCGTTAGTCGGTTTGATTGGAGATTCGAGTTGCTTCTACAGGTCACCAGCCGGTGGTGGTGGTGGGAGCGTGGTCCTTGGTGGCACTGAGGTCACAGGTGAGGTAGGCGGTGCCGACGGCCGGAATGGTTCCGAGCCAGGTGTAGGTGCCGCCGCTGGGGCAGGTCGGGACGGTTTCGAGGAGCTTGCCCGAACCGGCGATGGTGGCCTGGACGAGGGTGTCGCCGACGTTCTTCTCGTAGAGGTTCTGATAGGAACGGACGGCTTTCTGAACGTTGGAGATGTTCAGGATGCACTTGGAGCGGTTCGAACCTTCCTTGTAGGCGGAGACACCGATGAAGAGCACGCTGATGAGGCCGAGGAGTACGGCGATAACGAGAGTGACTTCAATCAAGGTGAGGCCTGCCTGCTTCTTGATGTTGTTCAGTTTCATTATCTAATCTGATTTGTTGTTGTTAGTTGTTTTGGTAGGTTTGGTTTGGTTTTCGGGCCTGACATTTCAGGTCGAAAGAGCGTTCCGTTTGTGGAAATACTTTCTGTTGGGGAATCGTCGCGGCTACCAGCCGAGAGTGTTGCGGGGTTGGTGGTCACGCGCCGAGGCGAGGGAGCAGGTGAGGTAGGCGGTGTCGAGTGGAGGGATCGTTCCGAGCCAGGTGTAGGTGCCGCCGCTGGGGCAGGTTGGAGCCACCTCGATCATCTTGCCGGCGCCGACGATGACGCTCTGCGGGCAGCTGTCTCCGAAGTTCTTTTGATAGAGATTCTGATAGGCCCGAACCCCCTTCTGGAGTTGCGAGATGTGAAGGATGCACATGGAGCGGTTCGAACCTTCCTTGTAGGAGGTCGCCCCGATGAAGATGACCCCGATGAGACCGAGAAGAACGGCCACGACCAAGGTCACCTCGATGAGGGTGAGACCGGCGTTCGTTCTTTTTCGGTGAAGTAATTTCATCAGGAATGGAAGGGTCCTCGCGGAGCACGAATAGGGCTGTATCAACTCGCCTTGCTGCGGATGAAGAGGAGTTCCTCTCCCTCTTCTTCGTTCATGCGGTTCATCTGGAAGGCGGTGTGGGTGATCTTGCCCATGTTGAGGAGATTGCGGAGATTCGCGTCCCACTCGATGTTGCCGCTGTGACGGATGGCATCCTCGAGCGATTTTGCCGCGCCGTCGTAGGAGGCGATGCCTGAGCGGACCGCGGAGCTGTTGTTTTGCAGGAACTCGTAATTGAGGACCCGTCCTCCCTCGGTGGGAATGAGACCCTGCGAGAGGATGAACATGAGGATCTCAGAGAGTCGGCCGAGGAGAGAGCGGTGTTGCTCCTGGGGGAAGAATTCGAGAATACGGCTGAGGGTCTTCACCGCTCCGTTGGTGTGGAGGGTGGAGATGACGACGTGACCCGTCTGGGCTGCCTCGATCGCGATCTCCATGGTTTCACGATCACGGATTTCACCGATAAGGATGACGTGGGGGGCCTTGCGCAGGGCATCCTTGAGGCCCTGCTTGTAGGAGCCGACGTGTTTCCCAACTTCCTGTTGGGTGCAGAAGCCCGGAGAGGGGACGGGGTTGCCGTTCTGATCGTTTTGCGAAAGGAAACGCGAGTAGCGGTATTCGATGGGATCTTCGACCGTGACGATGTGACGTGGATGATTCTGGCGAAGCCAGTCGAGAATTGCCGCTAGGGTGGTGGATTTACCGGAACCGGTCTGGCCGGTGACGAGCCCGAAGCCCTGCCGGCGTTTCATGAACTCGGAGACAGCCCGGACAGTGTCCGTTGAGAGTCCGAGGGTGTTGAGGTCGGCGATCTCGTCGCTGAGGATACGACAGGTGATGCCCGGACCCGAAGTGCTGAGGTGAGCCTGGACCCGCATCCGTCCCGAAATGGTGCCGTCTGGAAGAGGGAAACCCTCGGCACTGAAGTCCGCCACCTTGTCGTCGAAGAGCCTCGACTTGACGTCCTTCATATTCTGAAGTTTCGAGGACGCCCCCACGCTGTCGGCTTCCTGACGGCTGTAGAGATACTCGATGACGTTCATCACCACTTCGGCGGGGATCTCCCCGAGTCTGCGGATGATCTCGAGGCCACGCTTGGTGTGGCAGTAAACCCAGTTGCCGCTGCGGATCTGGATGTCAGAAATCTTGTTGCCGCCCGCGACAGCGAAAATCTCGCTCATCACGTAGTGGGCTTGGGCTTGGGCTTTGGGATCCATTCAGGAAGCAGTTGCAAAAGACATTATTACTATAATTACCATATCACAAGATAAATTTTAGAAAAAGGGAAAGTTTTTAATCTTTATTGAAATTACGGTTGAGCATTCACCCTTCAAGACTGCCCATCGCTCTTGAGGCAGGACAGGAAGGCGGTGACATCGCGAAGTTTCGCGAAGCTGGGGGCATTGGGTTTCCGGCTGAGGTGAGTCGGTCTCGCGCCTCCCGAGTCATGGGAGGCCCTCGTTGCCGGTATGCGTCACGACGCGGTGAGGTTCCGATGGGAGCAGGAAATATAGAATCTGACTTGGTCTCGCTTCTTCCGAGGCAAGAAACTGCCGCTCAGCCGGGGGCAACGTCCGCCCGTTCGATTCCATGCCGCGATGGGTGCTTCTCTCGACCACCTTCAAGGCAGATTGAAGATCTTGATCGATGGGACACCGCGGCTGCCTCCCAGCGACTCCACTCACGGAATCACAAAAAAGCCCGCCGGATGTGGCGGGCTTTGTGGAGATGCTCTTCGAGTGGTCGACTGATCGCTCAAGGTTCCTTTTCCTCGCTTTTGGCAACGGATTCTCCGGGTTCGGAAGGCTGCAGTTTAGCCTCCGCCCTCGCGATGAGCGCATCGAACTGCTTGAAGGTACGCTTGGCGAACAGGCTGCGTTCCGAGATCTCCATCTGGCGTTCGGTGGAAAGGTTGTCCCAGTTTCCAGCTTCTTCGGAGGACTTCTGGAGTTCGTCGAAACGGCTCAGACAATATCCGATCTTCTGCTGGTATTCACGAAGGAGCTCGAGAGGAATGCTTTCCCCCCGCTGCATGTGGGGGCCGGCTTCGAGTAGATACAGATTCATTCCCGCGGCCGCAGCCGTCAGCCAGGGCTCCGGATCTTCATTCTCCTGGAATGCCGCTCCAATGGCGGCGTTGGCGACCTTCGTTGCCTGCTCTTTCGCTTCGGGGCTGCCGCCGAAGTCCTGGGTCGTGAGAAAGAGATGGTAGGAATCGTAGGCCCCGTAGTGAGTCGGATCGAGTTTGAAGCTGCGCAGGAGCATGCGCTCCACATCATGATAGACGGTGGCCTTGTGGCTTTCGCTGAGTGAATTCGGATTGGTCCGGTGGTGTTGGGCGATGACACGGGCCTGGATCCACTTTTTCCCCGTTCGGATCGGGTTGGAAGATTCAGCTGCCTTCGCGATGCTTGCCGATGAAGCCCCGGGTTTCGGGGAGGAGTGGGCCTCGCGATCATCGTGATGATCGGACTCAGATTCGCCATGGGCGATTCCGGTCATGTAGTGAGGCACGATTTCTTCGACCCCCAGGTGCCAGACGCGGTCGATGGTCGTTTCCGAGAGGCGGGCGAGCAGTTTTCCGTAGGCTGAGCCCTGGAGAGCCATCGGATTCTGGTTGGATGGCAGCGGATTGCCGGGGCGAATCATTGAGGTCATCCCCGCCGCGGCGAGGGCAAGCCCACCTGCAATGAAGAACCAGGACGTGAGGGTGGCGGACTTCGGGATCATTTTCCTTCGCGGTAGAATTGAAAGGAGGCGCCCACGGTGACGAGGGCGAGTCCGCCGAGGTAGGCGGAGATGCGGCCGAGTTCGACCCATTCGATCGCCCCCAGCTTGAAGACGAGTCGCGAGGTCAGATCCGCGAGGTGGTAGTGGGGCGAGACCAGGTAGAGAAGATTGAGGACCGGATTGCTGTTGTCGGCGAGGAAGACCTCGAGGTATCCGACCCCGAACAGTCCGTAGAGCGCCAGTGCAATCGTCACGGCATAAGCGGCCGCTCCGTTGAACCGGGTTCCGAGGGCGATCGAGAGGGCGAGAAGGGGAGCAACGACGAGGAAGAAGAGCAAGGTGTATTGGAAATTGGTGATGACCCAGTGCCTCGCTTCGAGATGATCGCCGGGCATGGCCGTGAAGGTCGAGATGATGAAGGTGATCAGCACCATGCCACCAAAAACCGTGAAACAGCTCAACCAGAGCTGGGAGAGCTGGCGCCAGCGAGAAATGCCCAGGGTCTTGAAGTATTCGAGGATGCCGTGAGAAGCCCAGCGGTCCCCGATCGTGGCTCCCTGGAAGAGGAGCCAACCAATGGCCGAGGTCCAGAGCATCGTCCAGGCCATCTGCGCCCTCGCAGGTTCGAGAAGGGAGGGCTTGCTCTCCCAGGGGGTCATGAGGGGGAGAACGAAGGGAAGGGCGATCAGGAGGATGGCGAAAATGGCGAACGTCTTCCTGGAGAGGATGGAGGCGAGAGTGAGCTTGTAGAGTTCCATGGCGGGACGGTGGGAGAGAAATGGATCGGATCAGTTCAGCGAGAGGCGGGTCTCGAGCCAGTCGAGAGATCCGTTTTCGACTTCAATCTGCTCGAGCCGACCTTCGCGGATCGCGATGGCGGAATCGGCCTTCAGGGTCGGTTCGTCGGGATGGACACAGACGAGACGGACGATGCCCTCCTCGTGCTCGCTCCAGATCTGGTCGACCTTGTCACGCGCCGCGAAGTCGAGTCCGGAAAAGGGTTCATCGAGAAGAAGGACCTGCGGCCCGTTGTGACGGGTGCGCGCTTCGGCGACGATGAGCCCGACCTTCTGACGGTTGCCTTTGGAAAGTTTCCCGTAGGGCTTTTCCACATCAAGCTCGATGCGTTCGGCCATTTCCATGGCAAAGGCCCGCTGGCCGTTCTTGAAGAGGGCGGCGAAGATCTGACGAGCCTTCAGTTCGCCGTCGAATCGCAGATCCTCGTCGACGAACTGGACGAGGCCACGGCAGGCGATCTGCCCGGAGAGGGCGGGAATAATGCCGGCGATGGTTTTGAGCAGAGTCGTTTTTCCGCGGCCGTTTCGGGCGAGGAGGAGATGGCGCCCATCTCCGAGTTCGATGTCAGCCCCGGTCTTGGCAAGGACCACATCCGGTGTCGACTGGCGGAATCGGCCTCGGTAGCCGATGCAAAGGCCTTCGGGAAGAAGGATGGAAGGATTCTGAGAGCTCATGAGGCGAAATTCAATTCCAAAATAATGGTATTTATGGAATTTTATTTCAGCACTGCAAACAATCAAGAAACTTTTTTAAAAACTTTCCATCTTCTCCCGCCTCGCCCCTGTGCCTGAATGTTTTGTTCCGCGTCCGTCCTTGGCGGATCAAGTTCTGATCAATGCACTTGTTCGATCGTGACGAGCCAGTTCATCAAATGAACGGGAGGCAACTCCGCGGGGCTCTTCAGAGAGGTGAGTTCGGCGTCAATCAGGGAGGCGCTGACCCGTTCGTCGTGGCCGTTCATGAGTTCGAGGGGATTAACGACGTCGCTCGTGCCGGTCTTGAGGCTGTTCAGCTGCCCAAGAAGCTGTACGGGTTGATTCACCGTGAGGGATTCCCCGAAACGCTTTTCCGGAGCAAAAATCGAGAAAGGAGGATAGAAGACGTGACCGGCGGGAAGTCCCGAGTTCGCCGGCGCAGTGACGGGAACGATGTTGAGAGAGTCCGCAATGTAAACCCGGTAGCGCGAAACCACCGAGAAACCCTTGGAGTAATCGGAAAGATCCTGTCCGTCTCTCAGGGACACGGCCATGTCCTGCTCGACTGAAGGGATGGAGGGAACCCTGACGGTGGACTCGCCGGTGCGTGGATAGATGTAGAGGGAATTGTTGAGGGCAACTCCTCCCGAGTCCGGCAGGCTGTTTACAAAGGCGGGGAGCCGGTCAAGGTGGATCAGGAGGGCGTTGCGTGTGGTGTCGAGCTCATCCGTCTGAAACGGGAAGCTGGATCCACCGGGCTGGAGGTCCGTCGGCCAGTTGTCGCCTCGAGTGTAGTCGACGCTGACGGTGTTGTTGCTACTGTCGCGGTAGCGAAAGCGGATGGTGAGTGGGATCTGCACATCGTAGCCAACAGCCGAGCGGATCTGAATCGACATCTGGGCCTGGCGGCCCGCCATGGTGTATTCATTCCAACCGGTCGGAGAGATTCTCTCGTCCCTGCTTCCGTCCGAAGTGTTGAGAAGCGAGTTGGTACCGCGGTTCAGGGGAATGAAGGCAACTTTCCCCACGTTTCCGCCGACCGACGCATCGTAGAAGTCGCTGTCCGTCGTTGTCACGTTTCCGCCGACCGGGGAAGTGGTGCCGTCGCTTTGGGTGGCCCGTTGTTCGCGTTCTCCGAGATCGTCGAAATTGCTCTGGATCGTTGATCCGTCGACAGTGGTTTGTCCTGTCAGGGTCAGGGACTTCCGTGCGGAGATCGATCCTCCGTTGACCGCGACCGTACCTTCTGTCTCTAGGCGTTCCGCGACGAGCGAACCATCGAGGGTCACATTCTGCCAGTCGGTGCCATCCGCGAACTTGCCCACCTTGAGCAGTGTCGAAGCGGAAAGGGGAATTTGAGAGGGGATCTCGTAAATGGAGAGTACGTAGTCTTTGCGAACGGGCGGAATTCCCGTGCGCTGCTGGTTGTGGCTTCCGAACTGGAGGGAGAAGACCCACCAGTTCCGCTTCGCGACGAAGTATTCTCCGGGCCGTTTGTAACCGAACTTGACGTCGGGATACTGGATCAGATTGAACCGGGGGTAGTCGGTCGCCGAGAGACCGAGACCTTTGGAGTACCAGCTCACGTAGGTCTTTGTGGTGGAGATGATCGGGTACTGCTTGTCGAGGAGATAGTCGTTGTAGGAGAGTTGCAGGGCGGCGGGAACGCGGGGACCGATCTTGGAATCCCCGAGCATGTAGTATTCCCACCAGTTGCCCCCGTTGACGCGGTTGTTCCCTCCGGCGTAGGTCACGACCGGAGCAGTCACGAAATCGGACACGTTGGAAAAGGCGGTGTCGCCAGTGTTGGCGGACACGGCGGTTCCGAGGTTGAGAGAGTTGAGGAGAGCGGGACTTACCGCCTGTTCCGCGTTGGCGATGGCGAGTGCCTCGCGGAAGATGGTGTCCCAGTTGTAGGGGGTCGGGTTGTTGGCCGAACCCTGTTTCATGGCGCCGATGGCCTTGTTCGGCACGACATGGATGAGGGCGTTGAGGATCGCATCTTCCTTCTGCCGGTAGTCCTGCTTCACCTGGGCTCGCGCCTGGACTTCGAAACTGCGCATGCTGCCGAGGTAGGTGTATCCAATCATCGCGAGGATGAGCAGGGATATCGAGGAGACGACCGCCATGGTGGCGTAACCGAAACTTCTGGCGCGGGGACGGCGGGAGGCTTTCATCATTCCGGGTTGCCCGAATAAGTGATCTCTTCCCCGTTCGGGCCGGTCATGGAGATGAGAAGGATGCCGGTATTGTTGGCGAAATCGACGAGGGCAGGCTTTGAGGAGATGGTCCACGAGGGAGTGGTTGGCCAGGCGGCTGCGTTAGGTGCGCGGTAGTAGAAATTGAGGCGGTTTTTGCCGTTGTATTCCTCGAAGGAAATCACCGCGTTCGAAACGGATCCGTCCGGATTCCGGAATCGCAGGCGGAGAGCGCGGCCTCCGGAATTCACCGCTCCCGAAGAGGCCATGGCGCTGATGCGATTGGTGTAGATCCGATAACTGTCGGCTTTGCCGACGAGAGTGGCGAGCAAGGTGTTGACCTGGGGAGCTTCGTCCCGGAGGAACTGGAACGAGGAAATCACGCGATTGAAGGAAACCTGCTGCTGAAGCAGGCCGACGATGGCCGAGGCGATGCCCAGGGTCATTCCGAGAGCGAGGGTCATCTCGAGGAGGGTGAAGGCGGCCCGGCGCTTTGTGCGGTTCGGCTTCATGCGGGTCAGCGAATGCGAAGGACGGTTCGGGACTTCACGTATTGGCGGTCACCGACGGTGTAGGCGAGGATGGATTGGACTTTCCAGGCTTCGGTGCCACTGGGATTCGAAGTCGCCGTACCCGTTCCTCCTGCGGAGCTCAGGTTGTTCGCATCCGGAATCCGCGTGCGGTGAAGGGTGGCGGTCACCAGCTGACCGCCGGGGAGTTTCCCGATGGTGACGGTGCTGGTGGATACGGAAGGGTAGTTCGACCATGGTGACGAGGCTCCGGTGAGGACATCATAGGGAATGCGCGACGCCAGCGCCGTCTCGCGCGTGATGTAGGCGTCGGACATCGACTGCTTGACCGTCCAGGTCTGCCCGGAGGTGGCGTTCACCGAGGCTTTGAGAGAGAGCAGGGCCACGATCACCAGAGTGGCATAACTCAAGGAAATCTCGATGAGAGCCGAACCGCGCTGGCGGTTTCTGGGGTGGCGAACGGGCTTCATGAAAGGGTCCGGAGTGGGGCCGGGGATCAGTCTGCGCTGGTAACTGCTCCGTTCACCTTGATCGCCCTGTCTACGGTGAAGGAGACGTAGCCGAGGCGGTCGGTTCCGAAGGGTGTGACGGTAACGATTTCCATGGTCCAGACCCCGTCGGTGGAGATGGAGGCATCCCAATCTTTCAGCTTGAGCATCTCGTCCCTCGGCACGGAACTGTCGACAACGATGGCCGCACCGGGAACTTTGGTGCCAAGAGTCCCGAGCTGGGGATTGCCTTCGTAGACCTGGACGTAGGTGTAGGAGTCCGGATAGAGATCGTTCAGCTGGACGTTCACGTTCGGGGCAGAACCCTTGATGATCTCCCCGCTGGTGATCCCGTGGATGGCGACATCCGTCATCGGCCAGACCTGGATAAACTTGGACGCGAGCTGAGATTCGGCGGCCTGATAATCCTCCAGGGAAAAGACCGAAAAGCGTTCTTCTCCGCGGACCTTGGTGCGGTCCGCTCCCGGGATCGAGGTCACGGTGTAGGTGAGGACGTGGTCGCCGTTGCTGTTGAGCGATCCCTGCGAAAGAAGCGTAGCCTGTCCCCGGTTCACAGTGGCTCCGTTTTCGTTCGGGGCATACTGCTGAACATGTCGGAGGAGTTTGACTTCCTTTGCGGCGGCCGGTGCGGCGGGGTCGATACTGAGGCCGTTCACGGTCACCGTCACCTCGAAGGGGCGGTCGGCTCGGGTACGAGGGATGACCGAGTAAGGATCTTCCGATCGGATCGCGACCTGGGCGACCGGGATGTAGGAGTTGACGTAAGTGGTGTCGAGCAGAAAGCTGGTCAGCGGATTGGCCTTAACTGTCCAGAGTTCGAAGCGGGCTCCGTTCGGATTGATCGCGAGAGCGGATTGCTGGCTGCCCTGCTGGGCGACCGAGACGTCCCATTCCGCCGCATCCGGCATCTGGATCTGCCGGATGAAGAAGGTGTAGTCATTGGAAAGCCCCGGCTCCGAAGGCAAAAGCAGCGAGAGCAGGGCGAAAAGCAGGATTTTCGGGAGAGATTTCATCGTTGCGCGGACTGGTTCGAAGTTTCTTTTGTGGCAGGTGATGATGGGGAATCGGCTGCGGCGGGTTCGGCGGCACCATCCTCGGGGGCGACATAGGGAAGGACCGAAATGGGCCCCCCCTTGAAGGTGGCGATCACCGCCGAGGTGCTGTTCTCAAAAGCGGCCACGACTTCTTCAGCCATGGGGGACTGGCCCATGGCCTGTTCCCGCGTCACTTCCACCGTTCGGATCCAGCCCCGGTTGGATTGATAGAAATCCTTCCAGTTCTGCACCTTCACCTTGTCCTTAGCCTCGAAACGGTCCTTGAGATTGGCGGGCAGGTGGAGGACGGCTCGCTTGGGGACGAGGGTCAGGTTTCCCCGGTAGCAGAGAATGGCCGAATCCTTGATCAGGTCCCGGCCGGCATAGGCCTTGGCCGGATCTTCGTCCGACTTGCCGATGGCGGGGCCGAGATCGCGGATCGGATCCTTCTGCTGTGCCATGCGGAGGGACTGGCTCAGGGTGTCGTGAGACGCGGCGTCCCGCATCGGCTGAGTCGGCCGATTCTGGGCAACGACGAGGGAATGACCCGTGAGAAGGATCAGGGTAGTGATCAGGATAGGTTTCATGCGAAGTCGAGATCGGGAAGAGTCTGAGTTGTTGAATCACTTTTTGCGTCGACCACGGCCCGCCTCGTCGTCGACGGTGGGATCGGTATCGGTGAAGGGAGCATTTCCGGGGTTACTCGAGTCAACCCCGTCGACGTTGTTGCCGTGGCCGTTGTTGCCGTTCCCACTTTCCGTTGTTCCATGCCGAGGATGTCGCCGAGATCGTCGCCACCGCCAGTGGCCGTTGTTGCCGTTCCCACTTTCCGTTGTTCCGCTGTCCGTCCCGGTTCCTCCATCCATGGTCCCGTCGTCGGGATTGGTGCCGGCACAATCCGAGGTCACTCCATTGTGGGAGACTTCGTCATAGAAGGTCACGAGGATGCAGAGGTCCTGGAGGTCAAAACCGCCGTTGTTGCGATCGGTATGGGTCAGCTCCATCAGGTAGATCACGTCCCGGGCTCCCAAGCTGATGTTTCCATCGTCGTCGAGGTAGGGAAGAATGAAGCTTTCGATGGTGGGCTGCTGATAGAGGGGGGTGGTCGTGGGCGGGGTGTCGCCGTTTTTCAGGGCAACGACATTGTACTGGCTGTTGGTGGAGCTGTACCAGGTGCTCCACGACCCATCGGACTGGAGATAGCGGCCCCCGAAATCGATCGTGCTTCCCTGCTCAACAGCAATGGTCGAGACGATGGTGTTTGGATTCACATTGTCCTGGGTGTTGTAGAAAATGCGATTGTATCCTTCTCCGTTGTAATTCATCTGGCCCTCGGTGGGCACCCACTCCCATTTGGTCACTTTGCCTTGAGAGTTTATCCAGACGCGTTTCACGGAGGCCCCGAGAATGCGGACATCCATGATGAGGCATCGGGTGGGGACGAGGGTTCCGGGTGGTTCGATCGTGACGACGTCGTCGACGGCCTCGGGGAGGGTGATGTCCCAGGTGAGGGTCGGGTGGGTGCCTGCCTGAACGATCGTCGGGAAGGCACTGAGATTTCCCGAAGGAATCAGTGGAGTCAGGGGAGTCTGAGCTTGGAGGATCCCCGGGAGCACGAGGCTGGCGAGGAGAATCAGGAATTCGCGGATCCTGGCATTCATGCTTGTGTCGAGTGGAAGGGCTCTTCGACTGCCTCGGTAGAGGGATCGGGAGCGGTCGTTGGTTTCGTGTGGTTTCGATGTGGCCGGTGAAGCCGGAAGGTTCGGAGAGCCTTGGGTTCCAACGGTCACGTCCAACGAGAACCATACAGAAAATGCAAATAATTGCAACAAAAATCATAATTTTCATAAAAAGAGCACAGTGGGCCTTTGACCAGAAAACGGTAACGGTCCGAGATGGGGTCGCGAGTTACACCCACCCGTTGCCGTAACGAGTCACCCTCAATACCCAAGGCCGAAGCCAACGTGGAACGTTCCGGCGGGTTCTCCGGGTTGCTGGTCCGGGTTCAGACCGTATTCGGCGCGCAGGGGACCGATCGGGGTCTCGTAGCGCAATCCGAGACCGACCGCATATCGCAGATCGTCAAGGCTTGCATCGGCATCGTCGAAAATCAGGTTCCCCGCATCCGCGAAGGGGACGAGGCTGAGCCCATTCACCACGGCGAGTGGGATTTCGTATTCGGCGCTGAACACCGTGTAGAAGTTACCGCCCACGGGATGTCCGCTGGAGGGATCGCGCATTCCGAGGGAGCGTTCCTGGAAACTCCTCACGCTGAAGGGGCCGCCATTAAAATACCGGAGGTCGATGGGAATCTCGCCGGTATCGCCCATCGGAGAAATGAGCCCGGCCCGTGCGCCGAGGCGCAAGGTGTGTTCGCCGACGGGCAGATAATAACCAAGGCGTCCGGTGGCCTTCCAGTACTCGATCTCGCTTCCGATCGCAGAGGACGCAGCGGCGATCGAGGTTTGGGCGAGGTACCCTTTGCGCGGTTTGCGAGGGTCGTCGCGACGATCGTGGGTGAAGGAAAAACCGAGCTGGTGGGAGAAATACTCGGTGTCGCCGAGGAAGATGGGAGCGATCTCGGCATCGTGAACGTCCGTGTAGGCGGCTTCCCCGAAGAGGGCGATGGAGTCCTGCTTGCGCTCCCCGAAACGGCGACTCAGTTCGTAGCGACCGCCGGTGCGGAATTTGTCGTAGCCTTCCTCCGACCGGTTCTGGGCGAAGATGCCGGCGCCGAACTGGTAGGGGCCGTCGAGGAACCACGGATCCGTGTAATTCACCTCTCCGCGGGCGCCGCGCTTGGAAAACTCGATGGCGGCATCCAGCTGGCGGACCTGCTCGAAAAGATTGAGATGCCGGAACTCGAATCCGGCGATCGGGCCTTCGTAATTGGTGAAGCCACCATAGATGCCGAGGGTTCGCGAATAACCTTCGTCCACTTCCACGTCGAGCAGGTAGCTGCCATCCTCCTGCGAGACCACGTCGGTGCGAACCGTCTCGAAGGCTCCGGTTTGGAGCAACTCGTTCACCAGCTTGTTGGTCTCCGCGGGAGAATAGGGGCGGTTGAGGAGTTTGGCGAACTGCCGATCGAAGAATCCGGCATTCACCTTTTCATTTCCGCGCACCCGAACGCCGGTGACGGCGACGGGTCCGCCCCAGTCAGCCGTGATGGTCAGGTCGACGAGTTCATTCCCATCCCGGGATCCACCGGGGTGGTCCTCGGTCGTGATCTTGGCATGGAAGAAACCGGCGTTCACCGCGAGGGATCGCACCCGCGACGACAGATTGCCCGGGATGGCGCCCGAAAAGGTCTTTCCGGAAAACTCCGATCGCAGCTTCTCGAACTCCTCCGCCATCTCCGGGAAGGGAGCTTCGGGGAAGTTGATCTGGCCGACGCGACTTTCCTGGCCCTCGTCGACAGTCAGGCGAAGATTGACCCGATTGCCCGATTGCTCCGGAGTGACGTCGACCTTGGCTCCCTGATAACCGAGAAGACGGTAGAAGGACACAATCTTGCCCTTGCCCTGTCGGATGTCTTCTTTCACGTAGGGAAGCGACTGCCCCTCCGTGGTTTTCACCCGCTTTTGCGTGGCCGTGGTGAGAAGCTCGATCACCGCGGGATCTTCGAGGGCGATATTACCCTCAACGGTAATATCGCCAAGAATCTGCGAATTACCTTCCTCCACCATCAGGAGAATGCTTGAAGGCTCACCCCTTTCGACCTTCCAGTCGACCGTGGCCTCGCTGTAGCCCTGCTGCCGCATTGCGTTCTCGAGGAAAAAAGCCAGATCGTCGGCACGGGCCTGGCTCACTCCTGCCGATTCCACATATTTCATCTGCGAGGCGATCCAGCCACGGGCGCGCGCCTCCGGAATGGTTCTCAATCCCTCGATGCGGACGAGTCCTTCGTTCGCTCCGAGCGACGCCATTCCCAGTCCCGCCGCAAGCACGGCAAGAAGGGGGATGAGGATTGTGCGTCGGGGGACCATGCGATGGCGGATTATTCGAAGCGGAACACGTATTTCAGGAGAGCCCGGTAGTCGCTTTGCTGGTCGACGTCGCCGACGAAGAAAAGCTGCTTCCAGAGACGGATCTTGCCGCCGAAGGTCTGTTCACCGGTTTCCGGATTGACCCGCCCCAACTCAAGCTCGGTTCGGTCCTCAAGCAAGTCCAATAAGGTCGGATCTCCTTCCGCCTCATTACTCTTTTTCTGGAGATTCTTGAGAAACAAGCCTGCCGCCTTCCCGGCGGCGACCGATCCCGCATCGTCTCCGACCAGTTCGTTTCGGGTGGTGCCGGTAGCAAGCAGGGTGAGAATGTCCTCGCTCGGCATCGGGGGAATGCTGGTGAGGACATACTGGGGCGAGAGAATTCGGTCGTAGAGGTAGATCGCGATCTGGTAGCGATCCGCCTTGCCTCGAGCCTTGAATTCGAGGGCTCCGTTGAAACCGGTGGCCTCGTCGAAGACAACGCGGCCGGTCTCGACGTCGATCTTGCTGAAGGGCAGCTTCATCTCCCCCTGCGCGATATCGACCGCCCCCTTCGGCACGGGACGTCCCAGTGAGCCGGAAAGACGGAGGTCCGCGGAAATGGAGGATTCCAGCAGGTTGCTGCGAATGAGAAAGGGATCTTTCGTGTATACGCGAAGATCGACGGGCCAGTCCTGGAAGGGGGCGAGCTTGAGCCCGAAGTCGAGATCCTGATAGGCGGTTCCTCCTCCCGCAGGAGCGCGTTCGACAGTGGGAAGGGCGGACTCCGGTTTCCTGGCCGGCAATCCAACGGGAAGAAGATCGAAGTTCTTGAAAAAGCGGCTGTTGGTGATTCCGATCTCTCCGGCGATTGCGGCTTTGGACCAGGGACCGGCGAGGGTCAGGTCGAGATCGGTGCGCACGTTGAGATCGGGGGTCCTCACCACGAGAACTTCGCTGCCTTTCAGGGCCAGTTGGATCACGGGTTCTTCCCCCGGCTTCAAGAGAGCTTCCCCGGAACCCTCGACACTGCCTCCTGCAACGGTGGCCGCAAGTCGCTCGAGGATGATCCGCTCCTGCCCGAACTGCACCCGGGCCTCGACGTCGCGGAGGGAAGGCGCGTTGCGATCTTCGAGACGGAGACGGGAGACGCTCAGGAGCGCGTTCCCAAGGATTTGCGGTGCAGATACCTTTCTGGATACCGAGGCGTCGAGGGCGATTTCGCCGACGATCGATTCGATCCCCGGAACCTGTCCTGCAAGGAAGGCCAGCGGGCTCCGCTCCATTTTCGCGGAAGCCGTGAGACTTTCCTCGGCCACCTTCCGCTTTCCGGTCGCCCAGGCGCCGGGATGGAAGGGAAGCGATGCGTTGAGGGAAAGGGGCTGCACCTCCGGATGGCGGTATTCGCCGGAAACCGTGAGTTGGGAATCCGCAGACTCCGCTTTCAGGGAAAGCTGGCCCACGGGCATGGACTGGCCCTCGCGAGGCACGGTCAATCCGTCCAGCCCCAGATCCAGATCGATACCGGGATTGGAAGGGGATCCGGAGACTGCAACCTGGAGGTTCAGGTCTCCGAGAACCGGTGTTTTCTCCAGGAAAAGCTGCGACACCGTTCCGATGGCCAAGGATTTCAGAGTGAGATTCACGGAGATTGGCGTCTCCTGGGCAAACCAGGCTTCGGTTTTCAGTTTGGCCGGATCGAGGGGGATCTTCGAGTCGAGGGCGAGGACTTCCCTCTCTCCGGTGAATCCCCGCCCATCGAGATCGAGGACGTGCTCCTGCCATCGGAGAGAGCCGTCGAAGGTCAGGGGGCGGCTCACGATCTTCAGGGTGGGGAATTCGGCGGATTCCGGCGAATATCGTCCCGAAATCTCTGTATCGAGGGTCTCGGCACCCGCGGCGAGTCGCAAGCCTTGCGCCTTGAGTGAGATTTCCCCGACATGTTTGGACTCGGCGAGGCGGCCTTCTCCCTTCCAGGAAAGCGTGGAGGTACCGGGCAGGAGGTCCGCGAGGGGGCGGTTTTCGAGGAGGTCCCGAAGTTTGCTGCCTTTCGCGACGAGGTCGGCAACCAGATCGAGTTCGCCATGATAGCGCCTTTCCTTCAACTGGAACCCGCCCCGTCCCTCGACGTGGGTGTGGTTGTCGAGAGTGGCGACAAGGAGCGTTTCAATCGTGTCGGTTTCAGGGATGGAGGCGTCGAGTTGCAGCTTTTCGAAGGGCTGACTCTCCAGCGAAATATCCGGCGAGGTGAAGCGGACCTGACCGGCTTTCAGGGCCCCCCGTTCGATGCGAAGTCCATCGACACTTGCCTCGAGAGATCCGTCGAGAGGAAACCCCTTGAGTTTTGGAGGTGCCAAATCGGCAAGGAGGGTCGCGAAACTGCCGACCTCCAGAGACGCATCTACCAGCACCGGAGCCTCGGCGAATTCTCCGATCTCTTCGATGGCACCCAGATCGAGCCGGGCGCGGGCATCGAGCAGGGTCGAGGACTGGTCGAAATGCAGGGTGGCGAGAAGGGGCCGCTCCGCTTGCGAGGTCTCCGTGGCGGCTTTCAGAGAAATGTTCTCAAGGGCGATTCCGTTCCATTGCAAACCGGAGACCAGAGCGGAAATAGCGGTTTCCCAGCTCGAGGGGCGGGCAGGGGCTCCATGCCAGGCAAGCTCCAGGGTAGCCAAGGGCGCCCGAATGGCGGGAGCATCCACCGTTGGATCTCCGGACTCCTTCACGGGAGGAGCCTGCCGGGCGGGCCTGAACTCGAGCCGGCTTTTCAGGTCGAGGTCGGCAAAGGATCCGTTCGCCTTCACCTCACCCTGGAGGGTCCCGGACAGAGGAGGGGCCGCGGTGAAAAAGCGGGTCAATTCATCCACTTCGAGTCGATCCATCTGAAGTGCGAGAGTGAGGGGGCCTTCCTGGGCGAGGAATCCGCCTTCGGGGGCGGGGCCGAGGGGAAACTCCAGGGCGAAACTCAAGGGGCTGTGTCCCTGATGGGTCAGCTTCCAGTCGGGCAGTGATATTCGTGTTCCGTCCCACTGGCCCGTGCCTGTCAGGGCAACTTCGTCGCATCGGATGGAAAGGGATTCGAGGCGGGCGCTTTTCGCTCCATAGCTTGCGTTGATTCCGCCATCGATGGGACGGCCGCTTCCGAGGGTGAGGGCGTCCAGAGCGATCCGGGCTTCACCTTCGTGGCCCGATGCTCCGAGAGAGCCGCGTCCCTTCCATTCCAGGGCGATCCCCCCGGAGAATGAATCCTTCTCGAGTGACTGGAGCACTTTTCCGAGTTGCCCCCTGGTGGTGAGGTTGATCTTTGCCTCACCTTCGTAGGATCGGGCGGTCAGGTCGGCTGCCGCCGCGAGATGGACGCGGGAGTTCTCGTCGAGTCCCAGATCGAGGGCGAGACGCAGGTAATTCTCCCGTTCCACTCGCGCCGCGAGTTGAGCACCGGACAAGGCCACGCCGCCCCAGGAAAGGTTCTCGGGAAGAAGGAGGAGACTGCCACTGCGAAGGCGACCTCCTTCAATCTGGAAGTCGCGGGCCTCGAGGGAAAGCGAGCCGGCGACGGGAATCTCCCTTCCAAATCCGGCAACGATCTCGGCCACGGACGGAACCGTGGCATGGAGATTCGCCTGAATGGGGAGCGCGGACAGGTCTGAGAGGCTCTCCGCCTGGACCAGCGGGAGGGACGCCTCCAGCCTGAGCTGAGCACTCCCCCGGAGCGCTTCGAGTGTGAGGTCGTGACCGTTCAGGAGAAGGGCGAGCGAATCGACTCCTGCCTGATCCCAGCCCGTGTTCGAGGCGACTACTTTGCCGCCCAGATGCCAGCTTGCCGGTTTGGCGGGAATCCCGGCAAACGTCAGATTCAGGTCGGTCACGAGGCCGTGAAGCCTGCTTTCCGGCAGAGGGAGCTTGTCGAGGGCGAGGCTGGATCCACGACGCAGGCCGAGGGACGCTTCGACAGGACCCGAAACCGGAGCCTTCATCGCGAGATCCAGGTTCCCGTCGGCCGCCTCGAGAGAGGCGAGCAGATCGAATTGGCCGGGCTCTCCTTCGGAGAAAACGAGGGATTCGAGTTCGGCGTAACCAAGGAGAGAAAGGGGGCCGATCGCCAGAGAATGCGTGTCTTTCCTGACCGAGGCCTCGACCTGGTTCACTGCGGGTTGTCCCGGCAGGGCAAGGCGGGCCAGTTTCAGAGTGCCGTCCTTTCCCGAGGGGAGGTTCAGCTGCAGGGAGTCCACCGAAGTGACCCTGTCTCCCTGTCGAATGGACAGGGTCAGGTCATCGATTTCGAAGCCGGCGGCAAACAGGTTCCAGAGCGGGCTGAAATCGAGGGGTTCGGCGCCGGGAGGAGCGGGATCTTTTGCCTGACGGTCTTTTTCTGAATCCTTGTCAGGGTTTTCGGAGGCTTCCGGAAGAACGATCCTGATTTCGGCTTTGCCGACGTGCACCTTTTCAAGCCAACGGAATTGAGAGGCACCCGTGATGAGCTGGAGAGGCCGATAGCTCAGACTGACCTCTTCGACCTGGATCGAGGTGCCGTCATCCTTTCCATCGGAAAGAGCAACCGAATGAATCGAGAAACCGGAGAACAGGGAACCGGAAACCCTGAAGTCGCCCGATAGCCCCTGGCTCGCGGCAGCCTTCAGGCCGGCAAAGCGGGCGATCGAACGGAACCCGGCTCCGTTGAGGATCAGCAGAGAAACCGGCAGGAGCACAAGAACGACAAGGCAACCGGAGGCGAGGCAGCTGCGCCGTTTCCTTCTCTGGGGCGCTTGAGAAGGCTCTGCCTTCCGCGCCGGTGGTGCGGTCTCGTGTCCGGACATGTTCTAAGGAGGGAAGGCAGGCTCCTCTCCCTAATGAACCGCAGAACGAAGGAAATGGCAAGAGGGTCGGAACCTGCCCGGCCTGCCCCATCCATTTCTACTGGCTATCAGCCCACCCAGAGAAAGGTCACGTCCTTCTCGATCTCGGGATGCAGGCTGAGGTAGACCGGGCAGCCGAGTCCGGCGCGTTCGACCGCTTCCCGGCGGGGGTGATCCGGAGGGAGCGGAACGGTGATTTCGATGGTGAGCTTGGCGATGCGTCGCGGTGGTTCGGGAGTCATCTCCTTCAGGACACGCGCGGTGGTGCGTCCGAGATCGATGCCGTTCTTCTCCGCATAGATCCCCATGATCGTCATCATGCAGACCCCCAGCGATGTCGCCGCGAGATCGGTTGGCGAGAAACGCTCACCTTTCCCGCAGTTGTCGACCGGGGCATCGGTTTCGAGACTGGAGCCCGAGGGCCCGTGAGTGGCGGAACAACGGAGGTTCCCTTCGTAGGTGGCGTGGATTTCGACCATGGCTTGGATCAGGGGAGAGGGTTTGGCTGGGGTATGGCGACATTCTTGCCGACACGCCCTTTGAGTTTTCCGTTCAATGTCATGCCGCCGTCGGTGAACTCGATCGCCAGCACCTCCAGGTCGAGCGCAAATCGGGATCTCGGCGTCAACTCGACTTTCACCGCCGAGATCGACACCTCTTGGTGGAAGTCGCCTTCAATGAGCGCTTCCCGGGCGATGAAGGCCACGGGAACCTGGGTGAGCGGTGCCTGGTAGTGCACTTTTCCCTGGCCAATATAAAAAGTGGCCTCCGAGGGAGCGGTGTCGATCACGGCATTTTCCTCCGTGAGATTGACCACCTTGTAACCATCGGAGACAAACCGGCCCGGGCCGAACCAGACGATGAAGACGACCAGGCCGATGATGGCGAGCAGTGCCAGCCCGAAGGCTCCTCCGAGGCAACCGCAGCAGCCGCCACAGCCTCCTTTTTTCTTCAATGGAGCGTAGGCATCGGTGGGATGATCAGATTCGCCCTTTTTCTTCCTCCGCGACTTTTTTGAACTCTCGGAGGCGTAGGTGGGGCCCTCCTTGCGCGAGTCCTTTAGGTCCGGCTTTGGCGGTGGCGGTGGGGTGATCCCGGGAGGAAGACCTTGATGGGGATCGGATGAGGACGACTCGCTCATAGAGACGGTTGGAGTGTGTGTGGAAACGGGACTCTTTCAACCAAAACCGGGGAAAAAATGGAGGATATGGCCGATTTCCCATCCGCCGGTCGAGGTCGCTTGCCCGTCGCGAAGTCGTGAGGCAATATGCAGCCACTCCTCCCGATGCAAGCGTCGTCCGATTCCGATTCTCCGCGCCACGGCAATTTCCTGAAACGCTATTTCATCACGGGACTCGTCGCCATCATCCCGCTGTGGATCACTTGGGTGGTGCTGGCGTTTCTCTATCGGACACTCTCCGATATCGGCACGCCGATGTTCCGGGCTCTTGCCCAGGTGGTTGGTCCGGACTATCCGCTCGTCGTGTCGATTCTCGAGAGCGAGACGACCCTTTCGGTCGTCGGCGTGGTGCTGGTGCTCGCGATCATCTTCCTCCTGGGATGGGTGACGACCAATTTCGTGGGTCGGCTCTTTTTCAATCTCTTTGAGGCCATTTTCCACCGCATCCCTTTCGTCAAGACGATCTACGGATCCGTGAGGAAACTCATCGCCGTGCTCGGAGACAAACCCAAGGGGAACGTGCAGCGGGTCGTTCTCATCAACTTTCCTTCGCCGGAGATGAAAACGGTGGGACTGGTCACGCGGACGCTCACGGACAAGCGGACCGGACGGCAGCTTGCGGCGGTCTACGTGCCCACGACTCCGAATCCCACCTCCGGCTATCTCGAGATTGTGCCCGTCGAGGACATCGTCTCGACCGACTGGACCATGGACGAGGCCATGACCTTCATCGTTTCCGGCGGTGCCATCGCTCCCGACGGCATTCTCTATGACGCGGTCGAAACCAAATCCGAGCCGTGACTGACGCACTCAGGCGAGGATCTCCCGGACGACGTTTCCATGTACGTCGGTGAGACGAAAATATCGACCCTGGAATCGATAGGTCAGTTTCTCGTGATCGATGCCCAGCAGGTGGAGGATGGTCGCCTGGAGATCGTGGACGTGGACGGGGTTTTCGACGGCGTTGAATCCCAGGTCGTCTGAGGCGCCATGGGTGATCCCGGGTTTCACTCCTCCCCCGGCCATCCAGATCGTGAAGGCATAGGGATGATGGTCCCGACCCCATCGTTCGCGGTTGGCGAGGTCTCCCTGGATGAAGGGGGTGCGACCGAACTCGCCCCCCCAGATCACGAGGGTGTCGTCGAGCATTCCCCGCATCTTCAGGTCCATGACAAGAGCCGCGCTGGGTTGATCGGTGTCGCGGCACTGGTTGTAGAGTTCGGTGGTGAGGCTGTTGTGCTGGTCCCAGCCCGCATGCATGCACTGGATGAAACCGACCCCACGCTCGGCGAGACGGCGTGCCATGAGGCAGTTGTAGGCGAAGGTGCCCGGTTCGCGCACCTGCGGACCGTAGAGATCGAGGATGTGCTCAGGCTCGTCGGAGAAATCGGTCAGTTCGGGCACGCTCGTCTGCATGCGGTGCGCCATCTCATACTGGGCGATGCGTGTTTCGATTTCCGGATCTCCCGCATCG
>JAGRPC010000402.1 GCA_020439925.1 Verrucomicrobiia bacterium
AGTTGCGAGAGTCACTGACTGGCCTCCGACCCCGCTCCGGAACGATTCCCTTTTTCTCCACCGTCACCGGCAAGAGGCTTCCGGGAGAATCGCTCAACGCGGATTACTGGTGGAAAAACGTGAGAGAACCTGTCCGTTTTTGCTCTGCTTTGACGTCGCTCGGCGAGGCCGGCTTCGGAATTGTACTCGAGATCGGACCTCACTCCGCTCTTCTGCCGTCCATACGTGAAACTCTGGAACAGAACTCGGGATCCTGCTCGGTGACGGGAAGCCTTTATCGTCGCGAGCCCCCTTCTCTCTCTCTCAGCCGAGCGCTCGCTTCGCTCTGGGTGTCGGGTATCGATCCCGACTGGGAGTCCTTTCTCGGACAGAGGGCAGTGACTCCCGATGGCCTTCCTCGCTATCCATGGCAGCACAAGCATTTCTGGCTCGAATCTCCCGAGAGCGAAAGATTGCGCACTGGACGATCCGATCACCCGCTCCTTGGTCCGCGCCTGATTGAACCCCATCCAGCTTGGGAAACGCTTCTCGATCCCAGGGCATACCCGTGGGTCAACGACCACAAGATCTCCAATCGATTGATTTTTCCCGCTGCGGGTTTTGCCGGTGTGATCCTCGGTGCCGGAGAAGCTGCATTCCCGAACGAACGCATCACTCTGGAGCGCCTCGCGTTCGAACGCATTCTCTTCATTCCATCCGAAGTTCCACCGACCCTTCGTGTCGAGATGGATCCCGACCGCCAATTCGTGTCCATTTATTCACGCAGTGCAGAGGCAAGAGAATGGACCCGTCACGCCCGTGGTCGGATTTTCGTTGAACCCGGACCGCCTCCCGATCCGCCTGTTCGTGCAATCGGTCAGTTGCGCCAGCGCCTCACTTCACATTTCGCCCACTGGGATTTTTATGAAGGTTTCGGGAAGGAAGGATACAACTACGGACCTTCCTTCCGGGGAATCGAGCAGGTGTGGTACAAGGACAACGAGGCTCTTTCCGAAGTCATTCAGAGGGATGAAGTCAGAGAGGACGCGAGGTCATGGCAGTTTCATCCCGCTCTTCTGGATGCCTCTTTCCAAACCCTGCGTGCCGCAACGGAATTCAAACGGGAGGAAGAATCTGCCGGGCAATACTGGCTCCCTTTTTCACTTGCCGAATGGGTACACTTTTCAGAAATCACCGACCGCTTTTACGTTCATGCCCAATTCACCCGTCGGGAGGGGGACCGCGTCACCGCCGATCTGGAGTGTCTTGCCCCCGACGGAACGGTGATCTGCCAGATTCGAGGATTCGTCCTTGCAAAGATGACCCCGCAGGCCGGATTGTCACAGGGTGACGAAGGCATTTGCGAACTGCGCTGGTCCGTGCAGGAACTTCCTCGTGAAGAGAAGGATGCCCCCCCTCTTCCCAAGCAGGCGATCCTGATAGGCAATCGCGGAGATTTCGTGGATCAACTTGCCTCGGCACTGGAGGCCCGTGAAGTACATGTCGAACGGATCGCCGCGACGCTGAGCACTGAGGCCCGCCGAGAACAGCTGCTGAAGGTTCTTGCAGAAATTCCCGACGACAACTCGTCCAGAGATCTTGCGATTCTCCATCTTTGCCCCCTCGATGATCCGGAAGCATGCGATCTCAACGCGCGAAGCCTTGAGAAAGCGATCGAATGCGGAGTCTACGGGTTGTTGGACATAGCCCAGGCTCTTCAACACACCGGGAGAAAGGCCCGCATCCACTCGCTTGTTCGTGCCAGCAGCAGTGCCGGTGCTCCCGGACACTGCAGGCCTGCGTCCGCTTCCTTGACGGGCTTCACGCGTGTTGCCTCGTCAGAACTGCCTGACTCTGAATGGAGTATCATTCAACTCGAAAGCCATGAGTCTTCCGAGGACTTGGATCGGGTCCTCCGGGAGCTTCAGGCAAAAGAGTTTGAAAGTGAAGTCTCCTGGTTCGCCGGTATTCGTCACGTCGCGCGACTGAGCCCGATCATTCTTGATGATCTCCCTCGCCGAACCCGTCCCGCGATCGACGAAAAGGGCGAATCACGCGCCCATGCCCTGATCAACGCACGGCCCGGCACGCTCGAACGGATCGAATTGATCGAGGTTCCGCGCCCGGATCCAGGTCCCGGCGAAGTTGAAGTGCGGGTGTTGGCCGCTGGCGTTAATTTCCGGGATCTCCTCAAGGCCCTCAACCGTTATCCCGGCACACCTGAGGATCTTGCCGAAATGGGTGATGATTTCGCCGGAGAAGTGCTTCGAATCGGCAGCGAGGTCACCCATCTGAGCCCGGGAGACAGAGTCATGGGAGTGGCTCGCGGAACTTTTCGATCCCACCTTCTCGTGGAGGCCAGGCGTCTCATTCCAGTCCCGTCTGGAATGCTTCTTACGGAGGCGGCCACTCTGCCTACCACTTTTTTGACCGCACATCACGCGCTTCGTGACATCGCGCGTTTGCGATCTGGTGAGTCCATTCTTATCCACGCCGCGGCCGGGGGCGTCGGACTCGCCGCCATCCAAGTCGCAAAGAATATCGGGTTGGAGATTTTTGCCACCGCAGGCTCGCCTGAAAAACGAGGTTATCTGAGCCGTCTCGGCGTCGGGCACGTCATGGATTCCCGCTCCCTCTCCTTTGCACGCGAAATCCGCGAAATCACCGGGGGGCGGGGAATCGACGCTGTTCTCAACTCCCTGGCAGGCGAATTTCTCCTCAAAAGTCTCGAATCCCTTGCTCCATTCGGACGCTTCCTGGAAATCGGAAAGCTCGACCTCTACGCCGACCGATCCGTCGGGCTGAGCGCTCTCCGGAACGCCGTTTCGATCTCGGTTATCGACATGGACCGATTCCTCAATCATCGAGCAGAGGAGGCCACCCGCCTTTACACCGAAGTGGCCTTCCACGTCCACGAAAACCAATACCAGCCGCTGGCTCACCAAGTGTTCCCAGCAACCGAGGCGGGGGAAGTTTTCAGGGAAATGGCAAGAGGCCAGCATCTCGGAAAACGTGTCCTCGATTTTCACAGCGCGGACGTTTCGATCGGCGTCCCGGACGGAACCGGCATGCGTTTTCCTTCCGACGCTACCTTTCTCGTCGCCGGCGGCCATTCGGGATTTGGTTTCGAAACCGCAAGATGGCTCGTCGACAACGGAGTCCGGCACCTCGCCCTTCTCAGCAGAAATGGACCTCGGGATGAGTCGATCCTTACCAGCATCGAGGAGATGACCTCCCGCGGGGTCGCGGTCCATGACCTGCGCGCGGACCTCACCGACGACTTCGCCCTCACCACTGCGCTTGCAAAACTTCGCGAGCAGGCGCCTCCCCTCGCGGGAGTCTTTCATACGGCCATGGTCCTCGATGACCGGTTTATATCGGATCAGGACAGGAACAGTTTCGCTGCCGCCCTCGACCCAAAGATCCGCGGTTCCTGGTTTCTCCACCAGGCAACTCTCCGGGATCCGCTGCATTGGTTTGTCGTCTACTCGTCTTTTTCCGCAACGGCCGGATCTCCGCGACAAGCCAACTACGCGGCGGGAAATTCATTTCTTGAGGGGCTGATGCGCGAACGACGTTCTGAAGGCCTGCCAGGACTCGCCGTCGCCTGGGGACCAATTTCCGGTGCGGGATTTGTTGAACGAAGTGAGAAGACCAGGGCCTTCCTCGAAAGGACGGGATGCAAGACGATTTCAGCACATGAGGCTCTCGTGATTCTGGGACGGGTGCTCGATCGCGATGTAGCCGCCCTCACGGTATCAAAGACGGATTGGGGAGTGCTCGCGAGGTTCGCTCCGGCGCTTGCCCGCATGCCGATGTTTCAGGACCTGCCCGGAATCAACGAGAACCATCTCGCCCACCGCCTTTCCCTTGAGCAGTTGCAGAGCGTACCGAAGGATCAACAGAGAATTCTCATCGAAGAATTTCTCGTGACCCAGTTCTCGGCCGTTTTTGGCACAGCGCGGACCGAGGTCGAGAGGACAACCCCCGTCACGCACATGGGCCTCGATTCACTCATGGCCATTGAACTCCTCAACCGCATTGAGGCAGGAATGGGAATTCCCTTTCCCATGGGAACCATCCTGTCAGGACCTTCCGTCCGGGAACTTGCCGAGAAAATCACCCAGTCTATCCCGGAGGCCGAGACGGTAGAGACTGCCAAGGTCGACGAGTGACCGACAGTTCAGAATTTGCTTTTTCCTTCGGCGGTACCTTTCACAGTCTTGACCTCCAGAATCTCCGTGGTCATCATGTCGCGAAGAGTACGCTTCCCTTTGAATGTCCCCGTGGTGATTACCTTCGAACCTCGAATTTTCGAAGTGCCTTTTCCCGACCCATAGTAGTCACCATCGTTGTCGAAGACAGGCTGACCCGTTCCCACGCCAGCATATTTGATCACCTTGCCGCTACGAGACACGTCTGCCTTTTTCACCCTTCCTCGGGAGACGGTGTCATTCGTCGGACCTGGCTGGCTGAGGTGATCGATGAGCGATTTTGCTTTCCCCTCCTTGGTCGGAATCATCGCATCCCCGGACCGCTTCTGAGTGGGCTGGGTCGTCGACATGCCCGGAACTCCCATCGAGTAGGGGGTAGTCGTGACATCGAGATTGATGGTGCCCTTTGATTCACCCCCTGCCTTCCGGAGGATACGCTTTTCATTGAGCGCGTCCGCTTTCGCGAAAGAGGCGGAACCGAACAAGAAAACAAACAAGATGAAGATTCTCATGGCTTGGATTGGGTTGCTTGTTAAACGTACACACACTTCCCGACCATCAAACCGGCCGGACGAGAAACCGTCAAGCTTTATCGGGATTGATTTGATCAAGCCGTAGCGGAACCCAAAGGATATCCCCAGAAATCGTAGGCGAACCGCCAACGCTTCTTCATCTCTTTTGCAAATTCGGGACAGACTGACCGATTCGCCCGGGTAATTCCGCTGGTTCTTGCCAATGCTGTCTCCAACGATGCCTTCGCCAATTCGTCCCGCGGCAGACTCAAATTCTCTCTTATCCGCTCGACCACAAGACGCGGATCCGAGACAAGCTCTTCATACCGAACCTCCACCAGTCGATCTTCCGGCAGGAGGACACGATCCCGCAAATAGCGACGCATCACCCTTTCATAAGTGGACAGGACCTGTTCCTGAAGATCCTCTTGCCCGTCTCGCTGGAGTGAGAATCGCCGCCTGAGATAGGGAATCCGGTTCAGGGCAGCCGCTGCGACTTCTTCAGGATTTCTCACGATGTGTATGTACCGCGAACCGGGAAACCACTTCTCCAAGATAGGAATGCGGGTCGTCGATGCCGGGTTCTTGATAAGCGGAATTCGATCGGGCGAGCGCCTGGCAATTCGTCTCACGAAACCGGTGTAGGCATTTTCGAAGTCTGAGAATTTGCACGGCGGAAGCGCTTCCGGGAAAAGGGCTTCTTCCTGATGCCTTTCCGAATCAAGGGGAAAATAGAAGGTATGAAAGTAGCTTACCGATCCAAGGGCGGCGAGAGCCATCTCCTCCTCCTGCGGCTCCTCCAGAGAAAAATTGACTGCGTCAAATCCCCTCGTAGTCGGCAGAAAATGACGCAGATACCATCGCCAGTAGCGGCTCGACTCCCTGAGATTGTGTGGCATCAGGCAATCACCCGTATCGGGCGCAGTGAATCGGGGATCCGACGAGAGGAGCTGATGCACCCAGGTCGTGCCGCTGCCCCAGTGCCCGATGATGAAGACGGGTGGATCTCCTCCGATCCCCGGCCCCTTATCCGCCCCTCGCAGCCGTTCGGTAAGATCTTCGTATCGAGAACACGGCCAACGTTGTGAAAGCGCAAGCGCCGAGAGAAAAAGTCGAATCCACCCTCTTGCGGAATAGCCGCTGTGAGAACAAATCGTGGAGAAAAAATGTCCCCAATCCGCCCCCGCAAGAGGGTGAATCCAGACCGCGGGTTCATTCCGTTCCTGGGCCATTATCGATCGAGTTCCCTGTCGTAGATCCGTTGGGTGCGGAGATGTCTTGCTCCCAGAGATTCGGCGAGTTGACGCGTGATGAGATTGTCTTCGAGTATCCAGCTGAAATCCACGGTCTTCACCCCTGGAAAAGCTTCACGAAAAAGCCCGGTCTGCCTGAGCATGAGCGGAGCCAGAGGGAGTTTCCGATAAGCGGGGAGAATGCCAACAATAAGCAGTCGGACCCTGCTGATCCGGCGACGATCTCGCCACAGCCGCAAGGCCCCTAAAGGAGTGATGCGGCCGTCGAGTTTCTGTATGATCTCCCAGACGTCAGGCACGGCAAGAAACACTGCCGCAGGTTCACCATACGCACTAAAGACCGCGCCGAGCCGGGGATCAAAAAAGGGGCCGAACTCGCGAGCGGCCAGGATAAAATCCTTTGGCATCAAAGGATAGGACCCCCAGTTCCGATCCCACGACATCGAGAAAACTTTCGCAAACAATTCGGCCTCGTCATCAAGACGCTCCATGCACAACTCCCGGACCTTGATTCCAGACCTTTCAATTTCGGCAATTTCCTCTTCGAACCGGAGCGCCCTTGTTTCAACCTCTTCAAGACTCAACTCGTAACCCAAAAGGTCGCGACTCTTGTGATATCCGTTTTCACACAAGAGCCGAGAATAGTAGCCGGGCGTATGCCCGATAAGGACAGAAGGCCGCCTTTCGCCACCTTTGACGGTCACACCGCACGCATCGGAAAGAGTAAAGCTCGTCGGCCCGCGGGAGACGGTCAGCCCTTCCTCCATGAGCCATTCTTCCGCGCGTCTCAGCAGAGCACCGGCCACGGAGACATCGTCGATCGACTCAAAGAATCCGAAGAACCCCACCTTGTCGTGATGACGGGCGAGATGGCGCTCGTTGCGAACAGCGGCGATTCGCCCAAGAACCTCGCCCTTCTCTTTGGCGAGAAAGAATGCCGCCTTTGAACCAAAGCCATCCGTGAAAAACGGCCCCCGCTCGGGATCGATCTCTTTTCTTTGTGCCGAGAGCAGAGGTGGAACCCAGGCTGGATCTTCTTCATAGATCCGCCACGGAAAGCGAAGAAACGACTCTCTGTCCCGGCTGTTTTTAATGGCAACGATTTCAGGCATCCCGAAGATGCTCTCAAGCTACACCCGTAAAACCCGCTCCGGCAACGGCCGGAGTCCGTCCAAGATTTCGTTGAAGCGTCTTCGACAGGGTTCGATAATGGGGAACCCTGCACCCGTCGCGACTCGTGTCCTTCTCTTCCCAGCCCGATCCCCTGCCCGGCGTCGGAACTTTCCCTGAAGTCCTGCGCCGATGGGCTGCCGTTCGGTCTGGAGCCATTGCTTTTCGTCAAATCGAAGGTGACGGCGTCCGGGAAATCGATTTCGGCACCCTGAGTGCACGGGTTGAAACACTGGCAACGGTCCTGGACGAGCTTTCCCTCGGGGGCCAACGGGTGGTTGTCGCCCTTCCGGGAGGAATCGATTTTGTCATCGGGTTCCTCGCGTGCCACACCGCAGGCTCTGTCGTCGTCACCTCCGATCTCCCACGACGAAGAGGGAAGGGAGAAAGACTTCATCGTATTCTCGTCGACTCTCAGGCCAGCGCCATTCTCACCACCGAAACCCTCGCCATTCGCCTCGGGAAGTCCGGAGACCTGGCACCCATCGCAGGATGTCGGCAGATTCTCACCCTTTCCGCTCTTCCCGCTACTACGAACGCTCTTTCCCCGTTGGTTTCAACTCCTGCTGCCAAAGATCTCGCCTTGCTGCAGTACACCTCGGGTTCGACAACCGCGCCCAGGGGAGTGATGCTCACCCACGAACATCTCATCAAAAACTGCCGGATGATTTCGAAAGCGTTCGCCCTTCGAAATGAGGACGTATCACTTTCCTGGCTACCGGCCCACCATGACATGGGACTTGTTGGAGGGATTCTCACCACCCTTTTGTGGGGACAGGCAGGATGGCTCATCCCTCCGGCCACTTTCCTTTCCAATCCTCTCGCCTGGCTTCGCGCCATATCCGAACGAGGAGTCACCGTCAGTGGAGGTCCCGATTTCGCCTATCGCTGGTGTGTGGAGCGGATTCCACAGGATCAAGTCCGCTCTCTCGACCTGAGTCGATGGCGTATCGCCTTTACCGGTGCGGAACGGATTCGCCCGGAGACGCTCTTGCGTTTTTCCAGGCACTTTGCCCCGGCTGGTTTCAAATCCGAAGCGTTCTTCCCCTGCTACGGACTTGCCGAGGCAACCCTGCTGGTCACCGGGGGACCTCCGGGCGTAGTGGTTACCCAAGCCTTCGAACGCGAAAGTCTGAACCAGGGGAAAGCAAGACCGACTGTGTCGGGTGAAACATCCGCGGAGAACCATCTAGTCCTGACTGCCAGCGGTCGCCCCGCCGACGGAGTCGATGTTATGATCGCCGCCCCGGACGGAACCGGTTCCCGGGGGGCACGGGAGCTTGGCGAAATCTGGATTCGCTCCCCCTCCGCAGGCCTTGGATACTGGAACAACGACGGGGCGACACGGGACGTTTTTACCCCAAAATTGCCGGGATCGAGACACTCTTGGCTTCGAACCGGCGACATCGGTTTCTTTCACGAGGATCGGCTCTACGTGATGGGGCGGCTCATCGATCGACTCAACATTCGCGGAACCAACGTCTACCCGGAGGATCTCGAAAGTTCCGTAGAAGAGTCGGTGGCGGGACTTGTCTCCGGTGGAGTTGCGGTGATCTCGATCGACAAAGGAGGAAATGACGCGATTGCCGTTCTTGCGGAGAAATCCCGCGATCTCGGCGAATCCGAAGAATCCGTTGCACAAGCCATTCGAAATTGCCTGGCGACCGAACACGGCCTCGCCACGGACGAAATCCTGGTATTGAAGCGCGGGAGTCTTCCTCGTACCTCCAGCGGAAAAATCCGTCGTCAGGCGTGTCGCGAGCTTCTCAAGTGCAGCCGTTTTTCAGCCTCGCCAGACGATGGTTCCCACTCCGACGCAAACAATCGGAGAACTAAAACGACCGGTCTCGTCATGGAAGAAATCGCCTGCCGGCTTCAAACCTCCCCTTCCTCCCTGAATCTGTCCACGCGTCTGGACAGCGAACTCGGTCTCGACAGCCTCGGACGCGTGACCTTGCTGCACCAACTCGCCGAGGCACGCAACCTCCGCCTGAGGGAAACGCTCCTCGGGATCCCGGAAACCGTGGGAGACCTCGTTCGAATGCTGGAAGGCGCCGTCTCGGCCGCCCCGCGAAACACGGATCAACCCGATTCGTTTGACCAGTTTCAAGAAATCACCCGATTTCATCAAACACGCGACCGATTGCTCAGCGAGGGTTTCGAAGATCCTTATTTCAGACTCTATGAGGACCTGGGCGGAGGACTCTCCGCCATTGAAGGACGCAAACTCGTGCAATTCGGCTGCTACAATTACCTGGGGCTTTCCCTCCACCCTTCCATCTCCGAAGCCGCTGCCCTGGCTGCCCGGGACTCCGGAACTTCCGCCGGAGCCAGTCGCCTTGTTACCGGCAACCGTTCCGTTCATGTCGCCCTGGAGGATTCCCTCAGCCGGTTCCTCGGAATGGAGGCCACTCTCGCCTTTGTCGGGGGTCACGCCACCAACGAAACCGTGTTGGGACATCTCTTCGGTCCCGGAGACCTGATTCTCCACGACCGGCTCGCCCACAACAGCCTCATTGAGGGAGCCCGCCTCTCCGGGGCGCGGCGATGGGCTTTCCCCCACAACGATGCGGAGGCACTTGAGACAATCCTCAAGGCGCACCGCCAGGATTTCCATCGTGTCATCATCGTCATCGAGGGGATCTACAGCA
Source organism: Verrucomicrobiia bacterium (assembly GCA_020439925.1). Lineage (GTDB taxonomy): Bacteria > Verrucomicrobiota > Verrucomicrobiia > Verrucomicrobiales > DEV007 > Arctic95D-9. The sequence continues at coordinate 9,780 of JAGRPC010000402.1, forward strand.
TGGACGGCGACATCCCCGACCTTCCTCGGTTTCTCGAATTGAAGCGCAGACATCGCTGTCTCCTCATGGTGGATGAAGCCCACAGCCTCGGCACGCTCGGAGAGACCGGTCGAGGCATCGCGGAGCACTTCCAAGTCCCAGCCCGCGAGATCGACCTTCTCATGGGCACTCTCAGTAAAGCGTTTGCAAGCTGCGGCGGATTCATCTCGGGAAGCCGCCTTCTCGTGGATTATCTCTCCCACACCACCCCTGGTTTTGTTTACAGCGTCGGCATGCCTCCGACCTCAGCCGCTGCGGCGCTCGCCGCCCTTTCAGTCCTAGATCGAGAACCGGAACGTGTCCTTCGCCTTCATACGTTAAGCCGCTATTTTCACGCTGCGGCAAAGGCCCGGGGAATCGCGGTCGGAGGCGTTCCCGGCACCCCGGTAATCCCCCTTCTCACGGGCGATCCTCATACCACCCTTACCCTTTCCCGAATCCTCGAAAACGCCGGCTTTGTGGTTCCTCCGGTTCTTCCGCCTGCGGTCCCGGAAGACGGTGCAAGGCTCCGATTCTTCCTCACCTCGGAGCATCAGGAATCCCAGGTTGACTCCCTCCTCGATGTGATCGCGAAACACCATTCCCCGGTTCCCAACCAGCCAGGTCCTTTCGTCACGGTTTCCTGAAGGACTAACCCGACCCTCTCCTGTCAAGCTCCCCACCCTGTTTCCTGCGACACTGAACGCACCCGATCATTCCGATTTCCGCCCTCGTCCTCGTCCCGGGAGCCACCGGCCTCCTTGGAAACCACCTTCTTCGAGAGCTGACCTGTCGAGGCATCTCCGTTCACGTTCTTCTGCGGGGAAAATCCACTAACGCCCCCAAAGCGCCTTCAATTCGAAACCTGAAGGGCCGACGCCAGCGACGTTCTTTCTCCTCTTTATCGGCTTCGACTCAGGATGAACGGAGAAGATGGAGCAGCCATCCAGAGGCCTCCGGACGCTTCACGGAGGACATGCATTCTCCGTTGACTCATCCCCCTCCCTTCGCTCCATTGGCTATTGAGATGAACGATTCCCCTTTTCCTGCCAGACGCGGTTTTTGGACTGCCGCGCTCGCGGCGCTTCTCTTCCTTCCCACCCTCAAAGGGTCTGAGCCGCCTGCGCCGGAAATCGTATGGCACGATGTCGCCGACTGGGGAGTGGAAGGTCAGGGCTGGGCTCCCGAGGACCTGAAAGCCCGCTACGACCGGCTCCCGGCAAAGGCCGAAGGCGTGGTGCGTCCACCGGTTTGGAGCCTTTCTCGGCATAGTGCCGGGCTTCTCTGCCGCTTCAATACGGACGCCACCACTCTGATGGTGCGACACACCGTGGGAAGCGACAACGTTGCCATGCCTCACATGCCAGCAACAGGAGTCAGCGGCGTGGACCTCTACGCACTCGATGGAGGGAAGTGGAAGTGGGTCGAGGTTTCTCGTCCAAAAAGCGCGGAAACCACCCACACCGTCACCGGTCTGGACCCGGGTATGCGCACCTGGATGGCCTACCTCCCGCTCTACAATTCGACCGTGAAGATCGAGATCGGAGTGCCGAAAGGCGCCGTCTTCCAACGCATCGCTCCTCGCAAGGAAAAACCAGTTGTCTTCTACGGCACCTCGATCACCCACGGAGCTTCCGCCTCCCGTCCCGGCATGCCACATCCGGCCATCCTGGGTCGCAGGCTCAACAAGCCGGTGATCAACCTCGGGTTTTCGGGTAACGGAAAAATGGAACCCGAGGTCGGTGCGCTGCTTACTGAAATCGACGCAGCGGTTTACGTGATCGATTGTCTCCCGAACATGGTGGAAGCGGAGGTGGCCGAGCGTGCCGAACCTCTCATCCGGCAATTGCGCGAAGCACGCCCCGACACCCCTATCGTGATGGTGGAGGACCGCACCTACGCAAACACCTGGATCATGAAGGCAAAGCGAGAACGCCACGCGGGAAGCCGTTCCGCCTTCGTACGGGCTTATGACTCCCTGGTAAAGTCGGGAGTGAAAGGCCTCTATTACGTCGAAGGAGAAGCCTTGCTCGGAGACGACACCGACGGCACCACCGATGGTTCCCATCCGAACGATCTCGGATTTATGCGGCAGGCCGATGTCCTGGAACCCGTTCTGCGGAAGGCCTTGGGAATGGAGTGATCCGGTTTCTCTCCGAACTGCCATAGCGGGTTTCACCCGAAAAAGGATCTTACGAGAACCGGTGCGAAACGGTCGATGGCGAGCAAGCCGACCACACTCAAGACGAGGCTGGAAAGCACGACAAAACAGGCCTCGAAGAGGATGAGGGCCCGCACAGCGCCCGGTGCGGCTCCCAGGTGAAGGAGGTGGCGGAATTCGGCTCTTCGCAGGCGATTGGAGAGCAGGAAAACGAGAGCACCGATCGCCAAAGTGCCGACTCCCGTGGCTCCGAGGAGCCCCAGGACGAGATCCTGCACGCTGAACACTGTTGCAAAGAGTTCGTCCATTTCCTCACTTGGCGCGACAAGCTGCAACCCTCCCGGACGACCATAGCGCCCCTTGAGGATGGCCTGCCCCTTTGCATCCGTAGGCACCACGATGGCTGCCATGACCGGGTAGTCCGAGAGTTCTCCATGGAAATGAAAATCGTCGGCATTTTCATCAGTCACTTCGTTGAACTGCACGACGGAGGCATTGAGCCGGATTTCCCCTCCGGTCTCACCGGCGGCCGCCCTGTCTTCTGCAGAAACGGGGAGGCGGGCATCATTACCGAGCTTTTCCGCATCCTCGTGCCCATGGCCGAGGCCTTCGATGATCCAGGTGGTCTTGAGATCCACAAAAATGGCCTGATCGTCGGGGGAACCGCTCGGAGAAAGGACACCGACGACATGCATCTTCAACGGGTAGACTCCTGCAAGATCAAAGAGCGTTTCGGGAGAAGAAATGATGGCGTCCCCGGGGCCGATGCCGTTGGCGTCGGCAAACTTGGAACCCACGACACACTCTCCGAGGTCGATCAACCCCCTGCCCTCGCGTAACTCGAGGCCGCGAAAGTCGAAGTAATCGAGCGTGGTCCCGATAATGCGGTACTTTCCGCCTCCGCCGCCTCCCACCGAAAAGCGCGCATAAAGAGGGATGACCGTGGCGAGCCCACTTTCGTCGATGGCTTCCGTTTCGCCGAACGAGAAGGTCGCGATTCCCGGCTTCGTGAAATAGAGACCGTTGAAGACCAGCTCCAGGGGACTGCCCGCCTGCCCCAGCAGGAGAGGTGTCCCCGCGGCTCGAACCCGCAACTGGGACTCGATTTTAGAGACGACGAGTGCCAGACCGGAGGGAAGAAGCCAGACCAGCGAGAAGGCGGCGACCAGGAGAAGGGTCTTGATCCGGTTGCGGACGAGGTAACGCCAGCCGAGGTAAAATACGCCGGAAAGGTTCATTCCCTCCCTCCCTTCCGAAGCGCAAGGACATCGACGACCCGGTCGAAACGGGGAAGGAGGACCGGATCATGAGTGATCATCAGGACAACGGCACCAAGACGTCGGGCCTCCTCGAGTAGCAGTTCGACAATGCGATCCTGATTGTCCGGGTCGAGGTTCCCGGTCGGTTCGTCGGCAAGAAGGATCATCGGCGAAGTGACGAGACCGCGGCAAAGGGCGGCTCGCTGCCGCTCGCCTTGAGAGAGTTGGTCAGGATACCTCCCTAGATGCGCCCCGATCCCGGCGCGGGTGGCCAGTTCGCGACAGCGCAGGGACACCAACTCTCCGGAACGGGGTTCGACGCCGAGGCGGTAAGGCAAGAGAATGTTCTCTTCGACGGTGAGGTAGTCGAGCAATTCGAAGTTCTGCGGCACGAGCCCGATTCTCCGGAGGCGAAAGCGCTGGCGCTCAGCCAACGGGAGCGAGTCGAGCCGCCTCCCGTCGACCGTGATCGAACCCGCATCCGGCGTGATCAATCCGGAAATGAGGTTCATCAAGGTGGTTTTGCCGCAGCCGCTCCAGCC
>JAGRPC010000403.1 GCA_020439925.1 Verrucomicrobiia bacterium
TACGTCGCCTTTGACCAGATGATGAACAACGCCGCGACCTGCCGATACATGTCGGGCGGACTCATCAACTGTCCCATCGTCGTCCGCGGTCCCGCGAACGGCGGCACCAACGTGGGCGCCACCCACTCCCACACGCCCGAGAACATCTTTGCCAACATGCCCGGACTCAAGGTCGTGACTCCCTCCAATCCCTACGATGCGAAGGGACTCATCAAGTCCGCGATCCGCGACAACGACCCGGTCTATTTCATGGAGAGCACGGTTCTCTACGGCATGACCGGACCAGTCCCGTCGAATGACGAGATCGAGGGCGGCGAACTCATCGTGCCGATCGGAAAGGCCCGCGTCTCCCGCGAGGGCAGCGATCTCACCCTCATCGCCCACGGGCGTGCCGTCGTCACCTCCCTCGCCGCCGCCGAGATCCTTGGGGAACAGCACGGGATTTCCGTGGAGGTCATCGACCTCCGCAGCATTCGTCCCCTCGACGAGGAGACCATCATGGAGTCCGTCCGCAAGACCCACCGCGCCATCTATGTCGAGGAGAACAAACCTTTCTGCGGCGTCGGCGCGCAGATCTCCTCGATGATCATGGAGCAGGCCTTCGACGAGCTCGACGCCCCCGTCCTGCGAATCACCTCGGCCGATGCCCCCGCCTTTTACAGTCCTCCCATCGAAAAGCTCCAGCTGCCGACACCGGACGAAATCGTCGCCCGTGCCCTGACCATTTGTTGATTTGTCAGGCCGACCGCGCTCACCGTTTACCGATTACCGAACACCTTCCTATGGCTTCCTATTTGAAAATGCCCAAGCTGAGCGACACGATGAGCGAGGGCACCCTCGTGAAGTGGCTCAAGAAAGAGGGCGACCCCATCGCCGTCGACGAGGACATCGCCGAAGTCGAGACCGACAAGGCGACGATGACGATGCCCTCATTCGCGGAAGGCATCCTCCACAAGATTTACGTGCAGGAGGGTCAGACCGTCGCCCTCGGTGCCGCGCTCGCCATCGTTCTCGAGGACGGTGAGGAGCCGCCCGCCGACGCCGACACGCCTCCGGCTGGAGAAGCGAAGATCGAAGCTCCCGTCGCGGAGGCTCCCGCCAAGTCGGAACCGGCCGCTGCTCCGGCGAGCACCCCTGCACCCGCGGCTGTCGCTGCCCCGGTTCCGGCCGCCCCCTCGGCGAGAATCAAGGCTTCGCCCCTCGCCCGCAAGATCGCGAAGGAAAAGGGCATCGACCTCGCCCGCGTTTCCGGCACCGGTCCCGGTGGACGCATCACCAAAAAGGACGTCGAAAATGCCCCGGTCGGTGGCGGAGGCGGATCCCTCGGGCTCCTTCCTCCCGCCACGGCCAAGCCGGACCGCAGCGTGCCGCTCACCGGCATGCGCCGCGTCATCGCGCAGCGCCTCCTCGAGAGCAAGACGACCATTCCCCACTTCTATCTCAACATCGAGATCGACACCGAGCCGCTCATGAACCTGCGCGAGCAGGTCAATGCCGCGAGCACCGCCAACGGTGGACCCAAGTACACGGTGAACGACTTTGTCATGCGCGCCGTCGTCCTGGCGACCGGATCCGTTCCCGAAGTCAACGGATCCTTCCAGGGCGAATCCATTCTTTACCACGGCGAGACCCACCTCTCCGTCGCCGTCGCGATCGAGGACGGACTCGTCACCCCGGTGATCCGCTCGGCCCAGTCGAAGTCCATCAAGGACCTCGCCGCCGAGCTCAAGGACCTCGCCGTCCGGGCCCGCGATAAGAAACTCACGCCGAACGAGATGACCGGCGGGACCATCACCATCTCGAACCTGGGTGCCTACGGCATCGCCAACTTCGACGCCATCATCAACCCGCCGCAGGCCGCGATCCTCTCGATCGGAACGATCACGAAGCAGCCCGTCGTCAACGCGCAGAACCAGATCGTTCCCGGACAGCGCATGTGGATCGGGATGAGCTGCGATCACCGCGTCATCGACGGAGCCGTCGGAGCGAAGTTCCTCTCCGAGTTGAAACGTTTCCTCGAAACTCCCGTCCTCCTCGTTTCCTAACATTTTACTAATACCTCCTCATGGCCTCCTACGATCTCATCGTCATCGGCGGCGGACCCGCCGGCTACGTCGGCGCCATCCGCGCCGCCCAACTCGGCAAGAAAGTCGCCTGTATCGAAAACGACCGCGCCGGCGGCACCTGTCTCAACTGGGGATGCATCCCGACCAAGGCGCTTCTGAAGAACGCCGAGATGTACACCACCCTGAAGCACAAGGCGGACGAGTTCGGCCTCAGCTTCGACAACCTCAGCTACGACTGGTCGAAGGTGATCGGCCGTTCCCGGCAGGTTTCGGACAAGCTGGCCGGCGGCATCGAGTTTCTCTTCAAGAAGAACAAGGTCGACTACCTCCGCGGCACCGGATCCCTCGTCGGCGCCATCCCGTCGGGAGGCATCCGGGTTTCCGTGACTGACGCCGAAGGCAAGAGCGAGACGCACGACGCGAAGAACGTTCTCCTCGCCACGGGCTGCAAGGCTCGCGATCTGCCCTTCCTCAAGTTCGACGGCAAGCGTGTCATCGGAGCTCGCGAGGCCATGCTCATGCCCGAGCAGCCGAAGGAGATGCTCATCATCGGTGCCGGAGCCATCGGCGTCGAGTTCGCTTACTTCTACAACGCCTTCGGGACCAAGGTGACCATCGTCGAGATGATGGACCACCTTCTCCCCGTCGAGGACACCGAAGTCAGCCAGACCCTCGAGAAGTCCTTCAAGAAACAGGGCATCAACTTCCACCTCACCACGAAGACCACCGCCGCCAACGTCACCGACGGCGGCGTGGAACTCACCGTCGAGCCCGCCAAGGGCGGGGACCCGGTAGTCCTCAAGGCGGACGTCTGCCTCGTTGCCGTCGGTGTCGGAGCGATCCTTCCGGGCGGTTGCGAAAAGCTCGAGCTGAGCGACCGCGGTTTCGTCAAGACCAACGACCGTTACCAGACCAACCTTCCCGGCGTCTCTGCCGCCGGTGACCTCATCGGCCCCCCCTGGCTCGCCCACGTGGCCAGCTTCGAGGCCATTCATGCGGTGGAGTCGATGTTCGATCCCAAGCACAAGAGCAAGAAGGTCGACATCTTCCCCGGCTGCACCTACTGCCACCCCGAAGTCGCCAGCGTCGGACTCACCGAACGCGCCTGCAAGGAGAAGGGCATCGCCTACAAGGTCGGCAAGTTCCCCTTCCAGGCCAGCGGCCGCGCCCTCGCCGCCGGAGAGCCGGAAGGGTTCGTGAAGCTCATCTACGGGGAGAAATACGGGGAGCTCCTCGGTGCCCACATCATCGGAGCCGAAGCCACCGAACTCATCGCCGAGATGGGTCTGGCCATCACCCTCGAGGCCACCTACGAGGAACTCGAGAACACCATCCACGCCCACCCGACGCTCTCCGAGGCCATCCACGAGGCCACCAGCGACGCCTTCGGGCATGCCATTCACATCTGAAGAGCTCGAGCTCGAAGAAGCATGCTTTGAAAGGGCGCCTCGATGAGGCGCCCTTTTTTTGGCGAACCTGGCTCGCCTGCGTTCCGGAAGGCGATTTTCTCACCCCAGGTGCCGTCTCCGGAACTCCTTCGGGGTCAGGCCCGTCCGTTTGCGGAACTGTTGGGTGAAGGCGCTCTGGTCGCAGAAACCGTGGTCGAGGGCAACTTCCCCGATCGGGGTGGAGGTCCGTGCGAGCACCTCGGCCGCGGCCTGGATACGGGTGCGGAGGAGCAGCTCGTAGGGACTGAGCCCGATGGCGCCCTTCAACTTGCGATGGAGTTGCCGCTCCGAGAGTCCCACGGCACGTGCGAGGTCGGCAGTGCCAAGAACGCGGTGCACGTTCTCCCGTGCCAGCCGCACCGCCTCCGTCACCTCGCGGAGATCGTGCTGGCGGAGCCGGTCCTCGTCGCGACGGGTGATGCCCATCACCCCGATCACCTTGCCGCGCCGGTCGCGCACCGGAAGTTTCGTGGCAAGGAACCAATCGAGCCGGTGCTGCTCGTCATACCAGACCTCGAGCCGGTTGATGATCGGTTTGCCGCTGCGGATGACGCGTTGGTCGTCCTCTCGATAGGCCTTCGCGACCTCGGGGGGAAAGAACTTTTCATCCATCGCTCCGACCAATTCGTGTTCCCCCTTGATCCCGAAGCGCGCGTAGGTCGCGCTGTTCGCGGCAATGTGGCGGCCCTGGTCGTCCTTCACGAAAAAGAAGACGCCGGGGAGATGTTCGAAGATCTCCCGGACCGCCTGCGGATCGGCGATGCGGGCGAAGAATTCGGCCTGGAGACGCGGTGACGCCATTGTCCGGATTTTAACAAACTTTGGCGGGCTGTCACCAGACAGAACGAGACGGTTATGGTGAAATGCGACCGGGTCAGGTCTGTCGCCCAAACCTGTCCGGTCTCGACGCCGGGGGTGACAAAGCCCTAACAAAACTTCAATCCCCCGCCCCGTTTCTCGTGCCATGATCACTACCCGGATCGCCCTGTCACTCGGATTTCTCATTGCGTCGCTCCCGACCGCGCCGGTCCTGCGGGCCGACGATGCCGCCGATTTTCCCCCCATGCCGCCGGTGCAGCCGCTCACGGCGGAGGAGCAGGCGAAGACTTTTCTCCTGCCCCCCGGCTACCGCATGGAACTGGTCCTTTCCGAGCCCGACATCCTCGAGCCGGTCTGCATCGCTTTCGATGGCGATGGCCGCCTTTACGTCGCCGAGATGCGCAGCTACATGCGCGACATCGACGGCACGAACGAGCATGTGAACACGGGCCTGGTCTCGGTGCACTGGTCGAGCAGGGATGACGGCCGCTACGACCAGCATCGCGTCTTCGCCGACCAGTTGAAGCTGCCCCGGCTTCTCCTGCCCCTGGACGATGGCGTCCTCATCGGCGAGACCGACACGAACGATCTCGTCCTTTACCGAGACACCGATGGCGACGGGGTGAGCGATGAAAAGAAGACCGTCTACAGCGGCGGACCGCGCGGCGGCAATCTCGAGCACCAGCCCAGCGGCCTGACCTGGGCGATGGACAACTGGCTCTACACCGCGGTGAACAATTACCGGCTCCGTTGGAAGGACGGCCAGTTCGTCAGGGAAGACATCCCCGGAAACGGTGGTCAATGGGGCGGCACGCAGGACGACGAGGGACGCTTCTGGGTCGTGAACGCGGGCGGTGAAAAAGGCCCGCTGAATTTTCAAAACCACATCCTCTACGGCCAATCGCTGGCGCGGAAGCAGTTCGAACCCGG
>JAGRPC010000404.1 GCA_020439925.1 Verrucomicrobiia bacterium
AACTCCATGCGGACTTCGTCCTGCCTCACGCAAGTTGCCCCGCCCTCATCCTCGATCTCAACGGAGACGGCAGGAACGACTTCATCTACGGCAACGGGCACAACTACGGTCTCTACTGGTACCAGCAACTCGAACCCCAGTCCGACGGTTCGACGACCTGGCGTGTCCACCTCATCGACGACAAGTTCTCCCAGGCCCACGCCCTCGCCTGGGAAGACATCGACCAGGATGGAAAGCCGGAGCTTATCACCGGGAAGCGCTACTTCGCGCACTCCGGCAAGGACCCCGGCGCCAAGGACAACATCACGGTTCAATACTACGACTGGAATCCCGACAACCAGACCTGGACGAAAAACCTCATCAGCGACGCCCCTTCGGGCGAAGGGCCGGGAATCGGGCTCCAGATCCGCGTCGCCGACCTCGACGGAAACGGATGGTCCGACATCGCCGTTCCCGGAAAGAGCGGCACGCACATTCTCTTCAACCAGGGCCTGCCCAAAGAGGGTTGAGTGGTTGATTTGACAGGGTCATGAGTGAGGAAGTGCCCCAAGGCGAACCGATTCCCGAGGTTCTCCATTCCTTTTACGAGGAGCGTCCCTTTCTCACCTGCACCCGCTGCGGAGAATCCCTCGCCGATTTCGAGGAGGGCTACCGCATCTCCAAGAACTTCAAGCGTGGGGAGGTGATCATCGAGTATGCCCTCTGCATGCCCTGTCTCGTCCGCATGCTCGAGGAATCCTCGGAGGAATCGAAGCGAAACCTCGAGCGCTTCCAGCAGGAACACTTCCGCGACGTCAGCGGATTCGACGAGTGCGCCTTTTGCGAGAAGACGAGAGCCGAAGCCCGTGACGAGGAATTCGGTCTCGCGGGAATCTGCCAGGGGGACCGGATGGTCGATTCCGCGATGATCTGCATCGACTGCATGGAGGCGATGCACGAGGTTCTTTCGAAGGAAACCCGGGAAACCTGGGACCGGTTCCGCGAGGAGAACTTTCCCGGTGTCCCCGCCGATTTCGAGCCCTTCCCCGGCGAAACGCTCACCAAGTCGGGTTCCTGAGGACGGAAACGGGGTTTCCGGGGGAATCTCCGCTTGCGAAATATCCGCGCGCATCTGACTCATCTTGGCGACGTAATCCGCTGGGATGGATCTTCCTTCAACAGCGCCCGGCCGGGCCAGAGACTTCGTGCGTGCCACCGGACCGGCCGCGCGCCGGACGTGCCTTGCCCTGCTCCCGCTGATCGCCTTCGGCCTGGTCTCCTGCCGTCACCTTGCATCGCCGACGGAGTCAAAGGCACTGGCGAACGTGAAGATACCCGCCCACTGGGTCGCCGGTCCCTCCTGGACGCCCGGCCAGTCCCCCGATCATGACTGGGTAGCCGACTTCGGCGATGCGGCGCTCTCTTCCTACGTGCGGCAGGTCCTCGCAGGAAGCCGGGATCTCAAGGCGGCAAACCTGCGACTGGAAGCCGCCGCGGCAACCGCCCGCATCATCGGGGCCGACCTGCTTCCCCAGCTTTCCGGTGGGTTCTCCGCTCAACGCGACCTGCAGAATTTCATCGGCCTGCCTCTCCCCGGCGCTCCTCCCGGCTCCGTTCTTTCCTCCCGCACGAACCGCTTCGGGCTCTCCCTCAACCTGAGCTGGGAAATCGATCTGTGGGGACGGATCCGGGCGGCCAAGCGAGCTGCGGTGGCTGACTTCGAGGCTTCGGCTTTTGACCGTTCCACGGCGGAACTCTCTCTCGCCGGTCAGGCCGCGAAAACCTGGTTCGCCCTTGCCGAGGCGCGTGATCAGGTCGCCCTCGCTCGATCCGCGATCGCCACCTTCACGGAAACGGAAACCGCCATCCGCGAACGCTTCGAACGCGGCATCGAGGGCAACGGCCAAAACAGCGCCTCTCAACTCCTCCTCGCCAAAGGCGACGTGGCCGCGGCGAGGGAACGGCTCGCCGCCCTCGAGGACCTCGCCGGCCGCACGGCACGCCTCCTCGATCAGCTCGCGGGTGATTATCCCTCCGGCGCCTCCGGTGCCGCAGCGAAGCTGCCGGAAATGCCCCGGGCCGTTCCGGCAGGCCTGCCCGCCACCCTGCTTGACCGCCGTCCCGACCTCGCTGCCGCCGAACGCCGCATCGCCGCCGCCGACCAGAGGCTGCTCGAGGCGAAGAGGTCCCTGCTCCCCGCCCTGAGTCTCACCGGCAGTTTCGGCAGTGCCAGCGAAGACATCGGCGACCTCCTATCGGGTGACTTCAGCATCTGGAGTGTCGCGGGCAATGCCATGCAGCCGATCTTCCAGGGCGGACGCCTCCGGGCCAATGTCGACCGGAGGGGGGCCGAGACCGAACTTGCTGCCGTCGAATTCGAAAAGGCAGCCCTGACCGCCTTCGGAGAGGTGGAAAACGCCCTTTCCTCCGAGAAATTCATCGGTCGGCGCGTCGAGGCTCTCTCCGAATCTTCGCGCCTGGCCCTGGAGGCCTATCGACGTTCTCTCGAGGAGTTTGAGCTGGGCACCGGGGATATTCTCACCGTGCTGGCATCGCAGCAGAGACTCTTCACGAGCCGCTCGGCCTGGATCGCGGCACGCCGCGAACGCCTCGACAACCGGGTCGATCTCCACCTTGCTCTCGGAGGAGATTTTCACCCGATCTCTCCGCCCCCGGAGAAGTCGAACGGGAGCTGAGCGGACCGAACGGTCACGGCCAGCGCGATTCCGTCAATTCGTGCGCTCTTTGCTTTTGCATTCGGATCGCCCTGCCCGGATACTGCTGTTCTTTGCTGAGCATGAGGAGAATCCGCTGGTTGCTGAAGCGGGCCGTCACCGGGGTCGGCGGTTTTGTCAGGGAAAACGCGATCGATCCCCTGCCGATCCGCCGCGGCTTCCGCGGTTATGGGCTCTCCAATCTCCGCTCCGACGCCGCCGCCGCTCTCAACGTCGCCCTCCTCTCCTTTCCCCAGGGTATGGCCTATGCCGCCATCGCCGACCTCCCCGTGCAGTATGGCATCATCTCCGGCGCGATTGCCTCCATCGTTGCTCCGCTTTTCGCCGGTTCCCGGCACACCATCCTTGGCCCTACCAACGCGACGGCCTTCCTGCTCTTCGCGCAGTTTGCCGCTTTCACCGCTGCCGACCGACTCTTCTACCTACCCCTTCTCGTCCTCTTTACCGGCATTCTCCTTGTCGCCGGAGCCCTCTTTCGGGTAGCCGAACTCATCCAGTATATCAGCAGGTCGGTCGTGGTCGGCTACATCACGGGGGCTGCCGTGCTCATCGTCGCGAACCAGCTGGGGACCCTTCTCGGCCTTCCGAGACCCGAAGCCCCTTCCGATGCGCCAAAGACCTTTTTCACGATTCTCCAGGTGACTCTCGCCTCGGTGGAGCACGTGAAATGGCAGTCTCCGGCGCTTGCCGCCGGCACCTTTCTCCTCTGGTCGGTCCTCGGGATGAAGTTCCCCAAACTTCCGATCTTCGCCATCGTCCTCGTGACCATGTCGGGGATCTATTCCCTCCTGCATCACTTCGCGGGATGGAACCTTTCCGCTTTCCAAGCCTACACGCTCGCCGATCTGGCACCGCACCTCCCGGCCATCGGACCCCGCGGCTTTTTCTCGGATGTGAGCCGTCTTATCGGCATCGCCTTCTCCCTCGCCTTCCTTGCCGCCCTCGAGAACTCCGTGATGTCCAAGACCCTCGCCAGCCGTGTCGGGGATCGTCCAGATGTGAACCAGGATATGCTCGGCGTGGGCATGGCCAACCTTGCCAATGCCTTCACGGGCGGCATGCCCGCCTCGGGGTCCCTCACCCGCTCGGCGCTCAATTTCACGAGCGGTTCCGCCTCGCGACTTTCGAGCATCTTCAGCGGTCTCCTCTGCGTGGGAGCCCTCGTCGCGCTGGGCAATCACATGGATCTGGTGCCGAAGCCGGTCCTCGCCGCCCTCGTCGTCTGTATCGCCATCTCGGTGATCAACCGCCACCACATCCGGATTTCACTTGCCGCAACCCCCGAGGACGCGGCGGTGCTCGTGACCACCTTCGTCGCCTCCCTGCTGCTTCCGCTCAACATCGCCATCTTCCTCGGCGTCGGCATCTCGATCATGCTCTACCTTCGCAACGCGAGCCGCCCCTACCTCGCCGAATACGAATTCTCCGAGGACGGCGAACTGGTCGAAGCCGACAAGGGGAAACGGGAGATTCCCGCCATTTCCATCGTTCACGTGGAGGGCGACCTCTTCTTCGGTGCCGCCGAACTCTTCCGCACCCAGATCCAGAAGACCTCTCTCGATCCGGCCCTCAAGGTCATCATCCTGCGACTCAAGAACGCCAGGCACCTCGATGCCACGAGCGTGGTGGCGCTCGAGGAACTCGTGCAGTTCCTTCGCAGCCACGACCGTCACGTCATCATCAGCGGAGCGCCCAAGGACGTCTACCGCGTCCTCAAGAACGCCGGATCGGTCGAGGTCATCGGACGGGAGAACATCTTTGTGAACCATCCCCG
>JAGRPC010000405.1:0-1136 GCA_020439925.1 Verrucomicrobiia bacterium
ATCGGCAGCGGCTCGAGATGCTCGGCGAGAAGATGGGTGGTCCCCTCGTCCCCTCTCTGGATCTTCCCATGGATGATCAGAAAGGCTTCCGTGGTGATGACGAGGCGATAACGCTCGAAGACATCGGCATAAACGATGGCATTGGCGAGACCGGTCTCGTCCTCGAGCGTGATGAAGACGACCCCCTTGGCGGTCCCGGGGCGCTGGCGGCAGATCACCGTGCCGGCAGCGACCACGTGTGCCTGGTCGGGTGCCCGGGCCAGACTGGCGGCGGTCAGAAAGGAGGGAGAAAGGCGTGACCTTGCCAGGGCCATGGGATGCCTTCCCGTGGTCAGTCCGAGCCCGGCATAGTCCGCCTGCAGCCTCTCGGTGCCGTCCATTTCGGGAAGGGGGGATTCCGCTACCCTGCTTACGGTCTCGCGGGAAAAGAACAGGTCCCCCTGCTGACAGGCCGGAGACGCGACCTCCCAAAGCGCCCGGCGGCGGGTGGGGGCCAGTTCGCGCAGGGCCCCGACCAGGGAAAGCCGCTGCATTTCCTCGCGATCAAAACAGGTGCGACTCCGGAAATCCCCGAGCGTGGAGAAGTTCCGGCGAGTGCGTTCCCGTTCCATGACGGCGACCGCCTGCTCCCGCAATCCACGAACGGTGAGCAGGCCGAGACGGATCGTGTGGTCGTCCACGACGGCACAGTTCCATGAAGACTCCACCACGCAGGGCGGCAGGAATTTCAAACCCCGCCGTTTTCCCTCCTGCACGAGGGTCGCGGGAGCATAAAAACCCATGGGCTGGTTGTTGAGCAGGCCCGTGTATAACTCCGCGGCGCGGTGCACCTTCAGGTAGCTGCTCGCATAAGCGAGGAGCCCGAAGCTGATCGCATGCGACTCGGGGAAACCGTAGAGAGCGAAGGAACCGATTACCCTGACAATCTTCTCAATCGCCGCCTCCCCCACCTCGCGCTCCTCCAGGGCACGGCGCAGTTTCGCCTCAACCTTCCGCATGCGCTCGTGGGAACGGTGGAAGCTGAGGGCGCGGCGCAGTTCCTCGGCCTCGCTGCCACTGAAATCCGCCATGACCATGGCCATCTTCAGGACCTGCTCCTGGAACATGGGAACTCCGAGAGTGCGCTCGAGGGTCGG
>JAGRPC010000405.1:1251-10798 GCA_020439925.1 Verrucomicrobiia bacterium
TAGAAACATCGCGGCTGCATGCGCCTCAGGGTATTCATCTGCGCCCGGCTCTCGATCTGGAAAACGCCGATGGTGTCGGCCGAGCACATCAGGTCGTAGGTGGGGTCATCGTCCTTCGGGATCTTCGCAAGATCGACGGGACGCCCGCGCTGCTCCGCAAGGGCGAGGGTGTCCTGCATCACCGCCATCATGCCAAGCCCGAGGAGGTCCACCTTGATGATCCCCATGTCCTCGCAATCGTTCTTGTCCCACTGCACCACGGTGCGGCCGGCCATGCTCGAGTTCTCGATCGGCACGACGGCATCGAGACTCCCCTGGCAGATGATCATGCCGCCGGAATGCTGCCCGAGATGGCGGGGCAGTCCGTGAACCTTCGCAAACAGGGCGGCGAGGGCGCCGGCCCGCGGGTGGTCCCCGGTGATTCCCGACTGCGCGACCTGCTCGGCGAACTCGAGGGTGTGGCGGTAGTCACCGCTGGCGTAGAGGTCGCAGAAGCGCGCCAGCATCTCCTCGGGAAACTCGAGCACTTTCCCGATTTCGCGCACCGCACTGCGCCCCCGGTAGGTGATGACATTCGCCGTCATGGCCGCCCCGTGACGCCCGTACCGCCGGTAGACCTCCTGGATGACCCGCTCGCGACGATCCCCGCTCGGGAGGTCGAGGTCGATATCGGGCCACGATTTGCGGCCCTCGCTGAGGAAACGCTCGAAGAGCAGTTTTGAACCGACCGGATCGACCGGAGTGATGCCGAGGCTGTAGCAGACCGCACTGTTTGCCGCGCTGCCTCTCCCCTGCACGAGGATGTCCTGGTCGCGGCAATAGTTCACGAGGTCCCAGACGATGAGGAAATAGCCGCTGAAGCCGAGCTTTGCGATGAGATCGAGTTCTCGCGCGATCTGTGCCCTCACCTCGCGGGAGAGTTTTCCATAACGTTCCTTCGCACCACGCCACGCCACCTCGGCGAGAAAACTGTCCATCGAATGCCCCGGCGGCACCGCGTAACGGGGAAATTCGTAGCCGAGATGGTCGAGGGAGAACGAGACCGTTTCGGCAAGACGCCGGGTGTTGACGACCGCTTCGGGATAATCGCGGAACCGGGCCGCCATCTCCGCTCCGGACCGCAGATGGCGCTCGGCATTCACCGCGAGAAGACGGCCCGCTTCATCGAGCGTGGTGTGCTCGCGCAGGCAGGTGAAAACGTCCTGGACGATCCGGTCGTCCGGCACCGCGTATGCCACTCCGCCGGTGGCGAGGAGCGGCAGACCGCGCGACCCGGCGAGATCGGCCTTCGCCTTCACGAGAATTTCTTCGCCCCGCACGGAATGACGCTGCAATTCGACGTAGAGGTCCCGTTCCGGAACGTGGCGCAGCAGGTTCTCCAGGGCCTTCTCCATCCCGCGCGCCCCCTCGGCACGCCAGCCCTGCTCGAGAGGCCCCTCGGCGTCCCCGGTGAAGAACGCGACTTCCCCCGCGAGAACTTCGAGTTCGCCCCAGGCCACCGCACAGCCACCCTTCGGCGCACGCAATTGAGCCCGGGTGAGCAGCCTGGAAAGGGAGCGGTAACCTTCGCGCGTTTTCACGATCAAGGGCAGAACACTGCCGCCCTCCATGGTCAGTTCCGTCCCGACGATGGCGCGGAATCCCCCTTCGAGGGATCTCTGGTGAAACCTGACCGAACCATAAAATCCGTTGCGATCACATAGCGCGACATCCGCCAGCCCGAGTTCGCCGGCGCGCTCCGCAAGGCCCTCGGGTGAGGCAGCCCCGCGCAGAAAGCTGAACGCGCTGCGGACATGCAGTTCGCGGTAGTCGGTGGGATCAATCATAATAACCCTCCAGCGTCCAGCCCCGGGTGGTCCCGACAAGCCGGAAGAGGCCCTGGTGCAGCAGGTCCACATCCCACTCGACCCGCTCCCACCCCCGCCCGCGATGCCACCAATCCCCTTCGCTCTTCCAGGGACCGTGCACGGCATTCACCACACCGGAAACCCCCGGAGCCTCGATGCGAAACGGTCGTCCTTCCCGCATCCGCACCGTGGCACGGCGGGCCACCGCATACCTGCGCAGAGTGGGCCCGCTCACGGGAGGTCCCGGGGGATCCCCCCGGTTTTCGCCCAGTTCGACCGGGAGAGGAGCGCGCGCAAAGATTTCCGGACGATGACTGTTGATTCTCCGTGGCGAACCGACACGGTCGGCACCGACGAGCCGGCGCAACCTGGCCAGGGTCTCCTCGCAGCGATGACGGTTGCGCAAGCCAGTGCCAAAGAAGACGCGCTGTGAAGCGACGGGATCGGAATCTTCCAGCCACAGACGCAACGAGGCCACGGTGCTTCGCATCTCGACATTCTCGAGATGCCCGGTGGCGAGGCGCAGCAGGACCTCCTCGTCGAGGGTCGGTTCGGGCGGGACAAGGCGACGCCCGTAGGAGGCACCGTCGGAAAAGGACAGCAGCAAATGCATCGACGCGACGACCCGGCCGACATCGGCGATGCGGCCGGAGAGTTCCCCCAGGAAACGCCGCAGGAGAAAAACGAGTGGCTCGCGTTCGGCCACCCCGACCTCGAACTCGTGATGCGCCTCGAAACGTTCACCCGGCTTCACGAACTGCAGGGGACGCCGCAGCCTCCCGTGAAGTCGCAACCAGAGTTCGACGGCCTCGTCCCCGAGCCGCGCGGCGATGGCTTCACGCCGCAGCCTGGCAAAAGCGCCGAGGCTTTGAATCCCCCAGAGGGTGAGTTTCTCCCTCAACTCCGGCCCGGTTTCGCCGAGGACGAGAGGGAGCCGGTCGAGGCGCTCCAGCCTCCCGTCTTCCGGGAGAAGCCAGATCGCCTCGTCTTCGTGCAGGGCGGCCTGGGCGGCGAGCCGGGCGAGCGCAGGTGTCGCGCCGAGACCGGCCACGATTTCGATGCCCCGGTCCTCGAGAGCCTGCCTCAGGGTCCAGGCGCCGTCGAACCAGCGGTCTCCCGGCTGGGTCGAAAGATCCAGCGTGAGGATGCCGGGCGCGGTCTCCTCGACACCCGGTACCCAGGCAAGGGCGGTCTCCAGGAGCAGACACCTCGCCGCGAGTTCCGCCGCTTCGGAGGGCCGGTCCACCTGCAGATCAGGACAGCGTGCAATGGCCTGCACCGTGGGCATGCCCGCAGCCACGCCATGACGCGAGGCCGCCTCATTCGCACAGAGAACGATGGACTGCCGCCGGGCATCGTCGACCAGGGCGACCGGCCCGAGGCGCTGGACGTGACGTCTCACCGCCTGGAGCCGGAAGTCACGGCACCAGACGACGGCGTAACCCGTCTCGGGCCTCACGGCCTTTCTGCCGGTTTCCTGTCGCATGTTTCGTAATGGCGGGTCATCCGGCAAGCCGCCGCCTTCCGCCCTCGCCGTGGTTCCCACTCCCCTGCCCAACCCGCACGGCGCTGAAAAGGCGGCTCCGTTCCGCATGAAGAGCCTCCAGACCGAATCGTGCGGTGACCTCGTGGCGGTCCTTCGACACGCCGGTGACCGGCGTCCGGGCAAGAATCAGGCCCGCCGCACCTCGTTCGCGGAGCAACAGCGAGATCCTCTGCCACAAGGACGGCCTCACCGCCCGCCAATCCTCCGACTTTCCTTCCCGGCCATCGAGCACGAACCAGCGAAAATTCTCGTCCCGGGCGGCGATGTCGAAAGCGGTCACGGCCTGCAGGACAGAGTCGCATCCGACCCAGAGCAACGTTTCCAGGTCCCGGTCCGGGAAACTTTCGACCGCAAAACCGCTCCCCACATCAAAGAGCATGGCGTAACTCCCTTCGAGCCGGGCCCGGGCAAGCAGGGCGGCGAGGACGAGCCCCCCGCCCTGCGATGGTCCCGCTACGACCACTTCCGTGAGCCGGCCCGGACGGAGGCCCGCGACGAGCCCGGCAATCCCGCTTTCTCCAGCCACTCCGCCCGCCGGAGGGAAAGCCTCTCCGGCACCGTTTTTCCCGAATTCGCGCAGCAGATCCGTGCCGAAGAAGAGACGGGAGCCCAGTTCTTTGCGAAGGCTTTTGACAGCGTTGAGTCTGGTGGCAACGTCAGGCATTCTTGATCCGGTTAACTGTTTTAATGAACAGTTAACCGGATTTGCCGCTTTGCAAGCTCCCCACGGTCTCCGGAAAGGGATTTTTTACCGATACTCCTTCCGGTAATACAAAGGCGTCATGCCCATGTGCTTGCGGAACTGCCGCGTGAAGGCGGCCTGATCATAAAAACCGAGATCGGTGGCGATGTCGGCGATGGCCTTGCGGGTGCGCCGCAGTTCGTCACAGGCGGCATGGACCCGCATCTTGATGAGATACTGCTGGGGCGGCGTCTTGAGGTGTTCCTTGAACTTGCGCTCGAACTGCCTCACCGAAAGGCCGCACCGCCGCGCAAGATCCGGAATCGCCACCTCGCGGTGAAAATTTGAGCGGATATGGGCGAGGGCCGCGGAAATGTCCGAATCGGGAGGCAGCAGTTCGCGCTGTTTTTCATAGTCCTGGATCGTCCCCATCACGCCGATGACCTCGCCATCGAGGTTGCGCACCGGCAACTTGTTGGTGAGAAACCAGGCGGGGATCCCCTGGCGACTGAGAAAGAGTTCGACGATCTCCAGCATGGGCAACCCCGTCCGCAGAACCCGCAGGTCGTCCTCGCGAAACTTTTCGGCGAGGCTGCGCGGGAGCAGTTCGAAATCCGTCACCCCCCAGAAATCCTCCTCGTTCCTGTACCCATACAGATCGAGGAGGGCGCGGTTCGCCGCGAGGAGACGACCTTCACGATCCTTGGCAAAAAAAAGCACCCCGGGAAGGTGATTGAAAAGGAGGTGAAAAGATTGTTCCGGCGGAATCGCCGCGAGAAAGGCGTGTCGAAGGGCGGTGCCGTTCATGCGAGTCTTGAAAGAGTCCGGGAGAACCTTTCGTAACCTACGCAACCGCCGCCATTCGGAAAGACGGGAAATCAGCCGACCCGGTATCCAACGCGAACTGTTTTCCTGATGGCACCGGCCCGAAAGAACCATTCCTCTATCCTCGCAATCCCACCAAACGGTCCTATCTTGCCCCATGAGCAACGAATCCTACGATCCCGAAGCCACCCTTGAAGCTTACGGTTACGGCCAGCCCGGCAAAGGCAAAACCGTGGTCATCATCCTGCTCGCCCTTCTCCTCCTCGCCGCTGCCAGTGGCGCCGGGTTTCTCGGCAAACTCTGGAGCGACGAACAATCGAAGGCCCTCGACCTGGAGCAGCAGGTGAAGACTTTCACCACCGTCGTGAGCGAACTCGAGGGCAAGAATGCGGAACTTTCCTCCCTCCTCGCGGACAAGCAGGCCGAGACCGAGCGGCTCAAGCAGGAGTGGGAAACCCAGGTTGCGACCCTGAAGAAGGATCATGCCGAGCAACTCCAGCGCACCTATGCGCAGATGAACGAAATCATCTACGACAGCCGTTCCACCCTGGAATACATCGGCGACATCGAAACGCGACTGAAGGCCGGGCAGCGCATCAGCGAGGAAGAGGCCGCGAAACTCACCGGAGTCATCAACGGCCTCGCCTTTCTCCACCAGCAATACGGCAAACCCCTGAACGAGTTCCGCGAACTCGACCGCTATTTCGCGAGACAGCTGGCGGCGATTCCAGCCGACCAGCCCGATCCCCGGGAGACCGCCTCTCCCCTGAAAAAAATCTTCAAGAACAAGGAGTTCAAGGAGGAGCGGGACAACTACATCGAAAACCAGGGCCGTCGCAGCGCCTTGGTTGAAGCCAAGGGCACGGTGGCCGCCGCCTACGCGAGCGCCCAGCGCCAGATGGCCGACATTTCCCTCGACATCAATCAGTACCTCGCCCAACTCCAGCAGATCGTCGACTCGAACGAACAATCGGCCGCGGAGGTCGATACCTTCTTCGACAAATCCAAGGAGATCCTCAAGATCCACGACCGGATCATGAGTATCGAACCGCCCAAGGTGCAGTCGGTGCAGCCCTGACTTCCTCCCACACCGGGAGGTGTCGAGGCTCAGGCGATGATTCCCCTCACCACCTCCCCGTAGACATCGGTGAGTCGGAAATCGCGCCCCGCGTAGCGGTAGGTGAGCTTGAGGTGGTCGAGCCCCAGCAGGTGCAACATCGTCGCATGCAGGTCGTGCATGTGAACCTTGTCCTTGACCGCGAAATAACCGAATTCGTCGGTCTCGCCGTGGGCGTACCCACCCTTCACTCCGCCGCCGGCAAGCCACATCGTGAATCCCTGCGGATTGTGATCGCGCCCATCCCCCTGGGCAATGGGGGTGCGCCCGAACTCACCGCCCCAGACCACGAGGGTGTCCTCGAGGAGACCTCGCTGCTTCAAATCCGTGAGCAATCCGGCGATGGGTTTGTCCACCGCGAGGGCGTTCTTCGTGTGCCCTTTGACGAGGCCACCGTGCTGATCCCAGACATTGGGCGTGGAAACCTGGATGTAGCGCACTCCGGCCTCGGCGAAACGTCGCGCGAGAAGGCACTGTCTCCCGAAATGATCCGTCTCCTCGACCCCGATGCCGTATAGGTCGCGCAGGTGCTGTGGCTCGTCATCGATTTCGATGACCGGAGGAGCCGCCGATTGCATCCGGTAGGCGAGTTCCATCGATGCGATCATCCCTTCGACCGGGGCATACCCCGTGCGGGCAAGATGATCGCGATTCATCGCCTGGAGAAACTCGAGTTTCCGCGCCTGCAATGCCGGCGGGCCCTGCGAATCCAGGTAACGGAAGGTGGCCTTGGGATCGAGCTTTCCGTTCGCCCCGATCGTGGTGGCCTGGTGGGCCGCCGGCAGAAAGGCCGATCCGTAGTTCCGAGGTCCCCCGTGCGAAGCCGAGGGGCTGATGCTGACGAAACCGGGGAGATCCCGGTTCTCCGAACCGAGCCCATAGCTGACCCAGGCTCCCACCGAGGGGCGCACGAAGTTGTCCGTGCCGGTGTGGAGCATGCAGACCGCCTGCCCGTGCGACTGGCCCGTGCTCTGCATCGAACGGATCACACAAAGATCGTCGACATGTTTCGCGACGTGGGGAAACAGATCGCTTACCCAGAGGCCCGACTGACCATGCCTGGAAAACTTCCAGGGCGAGGCCATCAGCTTCGCCTGGCTGGTCGCGGCGGGGTCGAGGTTTTTCGCCGGGGCAAAGGGCAGCTTCTGTCCCCCACGCTTCTGCAACTCCGGCTTGTAATCGAAACTGTCGACATGCGATGGCCCGCCGTGCATGAAAAGAAAAATGACCCGCTTGGCCCGGGGAGCGTGATGAAATCCCGCCCCCGCCGCGGTCGCCGCCAGACCGGAAAAGGCGAGCGAACCAAAACCGCAGGCGGCGGATTTGAGCAGGGACCTCCGGGAGAAGGCGAGATCTTCGATTTTCGGGCTCATGCAAGGGATCGTCCGATCGGATTGTGCGGGTCTGACATCATTCCAGATAGAGAAACTCGGTTGAAGCCATCAGCAGGTGCGCGAGGTGCCCGGTGGCTTCCTCGATCGCCGCCTTGTCTTCGGACCCGCCGCTCAAGTCCGCGATAAGCCCAAGAGCCCGCTCCCGCTCGACAGGGTCGGGTGCCCGACCCAGGAGGGTTTGATAGAGTCGGTCGACCTCCGATCCCGGAAGTCCTCCCTTCCCGATCGTGGCTTTGGCGACGGCTCTCGCCTCGTTCATCAGGAACCCGCTGTTCAGCAGGTAAAGGGCCTGGGTCGGCACGGTGGTGTCGTTGCGCTTCCCGGTGACCAGATCGGGATTGGCGCCGTCGAAAAGGGCGAGTTCACCACTCGGATTGTTCCTTGCTACGGGGAGATAGACGGTGCGTTTGGCATCCTTCTCGTAACTGAGCGGCGCGTCGAGATCGATACCGATCGCCGTGGCGCTCGCTTCGCCCGGGGTGCGATCAAGGCGCCCGGAAAAGAAAAGGATGCTGTCGCGGATCTCCTCGGCGGTCAGCCGGCGTCGGGCATGACGACCGAAAAGGGCATTCTCCGGATCGCCGGCCAGGAGAGCGGGAGAGGAACCCGCGGAGAGGCCGTAGGCACGGCTGAGCACGAGACGACGCACGAGTTGCTTCGTCGACCCGCCTTCCTCCCGAAAAGTCGCGGCGAGCCAGTCGAGCAGTTCCGGGTGGGAAACACCGGAACCGATGCGTCCGAAATTGTCCACCGACTCGACGAGGCCGCGCCCGAAGAGATGACCCCAGACGCGGTTGACGTAGACCCGGTCGAGAAGCCCGCCGGCTTCTCCGGTGAGCCACCCGGCCAGTTCGAGGCGCCCGCTCGCTCCCGGGACAATCCGCGCCGGCGCGTTCGAGAGGATCTTCGGAAAACCGCGCGGCACGAGTGGGCCCAACTGGCCCGTTTCTCCACGGACCCGGAGATGAATGTCAGCAGGCTCCTTCGCCTCCCGCGGGGCCATGACCACGTCCTTGTCCTTAAGATCGGCGATGAGCTGGTCGAGGGACTTTTTCAGGTCGCCTTCGCTCATGCGGAAGAGGGGATCCCCCTCCCCGCCCTGAACCGCGGCGAGTTGGGCCTTTTCGCGCTCAAGATCGGCGACGGCGATGAACTGCACGGCGTCGACGAGCACATACCGTCCCTCCGTCCCGGTCGTCTCGATCGTGACGCTGCATTCCCCGCCTTTTTCGAACTCGAACTGTCCCACCGGTTCGAAGAGTCCGGCCACCGAAGGCGTGCGGGTCTGGTCGAGATGAACGGTCATGCTTCCGGACCGGCTCTTCACGACAACCGGCACCTTTTCGGCACGATTTTCCCCCGCACTGTAGGCGACTCTCACCTCGTAGCTTCCGCTCTCGGGAAGACTGCCGCGAAACACGACCCGCTTCTCTCCCTTACCCTCCTTGTCATCGCGGAGATAATAGTTCCCGAAGCGATTGGGGGACAAACTTGAGGCAGCCCATGCACCGATCACCTCGGCATCGCTCTCGTCGTAAATCACACCGGCCAGGGGCAGCGAATCGGCGGTCATCTTGCCGCCGGCTTTTTTCATGAAGCTCTTTTCAACGACAAGGCGCATCGCCAGTTCGAGACGTTCCACCTTTTTCGCAAGCTCGGGATCGACTCCATCCGGCCCCGGGAGAGGCCTCTCGATCCAACTCGCCACATTGACGCAGCCGTTGCGTGTTCCGGTGACAATCTCGGTGGAACGGAAGATGCCGGCGAGAGCGAAATAATCCTCCTGCGAGACGGGATCGAACTTGTGGTCGTGACAACGCGCGCAACCCAGGGTGAGCCCGAGAAAAGCGCGACCCATCGTGTCGATCTGCTCGTCGACGGTATCGAGCCAGAGCTTTTCCTTGTCGCGCTCCGTGAGCATCTTCGGCCCGAGGGCGAGGAAGGTCGAGGCGATGAGACGGCGTCGCGTCGTTGCGGAATCCTCCGAGCCCATGAGGTCGCCCGCGATCTGCTCGCGCACGAACTCATGATAGGACTGGTCGCGGTTGAACACATCGATGACGTGGTTCCGATACCGCCAGGCCTGGTAGAAGGTGTAATTGCGGTCGCCTCCGTTGGAATCCGCATAGCGGGCCA
>JAGRPC010000042.1 GCA_020439925.1 Verrucomicrobiia bacterium
AAAATCGGGGTGCTCATCTGCTGGGACCAGTGGTATCCCGAGGCCGCGCGGCTCACCGCGATGCAGGGGGCGAACGTGCTCTTTTATCCCACCGCGATCGGCTGGCTCGCCGAAGAGCGGGACACCCTCGGCAAGGCCCAGCACAACGCCTGGGAAACCGTGCAGAAGGGCCACGCCGTCGCCAACGGGTGTTTTGTTGCCGCCTCGAACCGCGTCGGGCGCGAGGGGGACACGATCTTCTGGGGACAGTCCTTCGTGAGCAATCCCTACGGGGAGGTCATCGCCCGCACGCCCGTGACCGAGGAAACCGCCGAGGCCGTGGTCTGCGACCTGGAACAGCTCGAGGAATTCCGGAACATCTGGCCGTTTTTCCGGGACCGGAGGATCGACAGCTACGATCCGATTCTGAGGCGCTGGCTGGATTGAGGTGCCTCACACTCATACTCACACTCTTACCTCCTGCTCCTAATCCATCCGAACGTCCCTCATCTTCCGCCTTTTGAGTAAGAGTAGGAAGTAAGAGGTAGGAGTAGGAGTATAAGTATAAGTAGGAGAGAACCATCCCCCCGTTACCCATGCCACTCGATCACGAGCGCCTTGTCGTTTACCAGAGGGCCATCGATTTTGTCGCGTGGGCGGACGAGTTCATGGAGTCAGCTAAGTTGAAGGGTGAGCTCCGTTCGCAGCTCGAACGTGCCTCGATCAGCACCCCCCTCAACATTGCCGAGGGAAACGGAAAGTTTTCGATCAGGGATCGCATTCGGTTTCTCGACATCGCCTACGGCTCCGCGCTGGAGTCCGCTGCGTGCCTCGATGTGGCGCGCGCCCGGCGGATGGCTGTCTCGGAACGCATCGATCCCGGAAAACGGATCGTCGAAGAAGTCGTCAGACGGCTCGTGCGTCTGCGAGAGGCACTTGAGGCGAGGCTTGCGGGGAAGGATTCTTCTTCACGGGTTGGCGAGCCGGGTATCGACGATGGGTTCAGTCTCTTTGAACTCGAGGCGTCTTATTGAACCCTTCCACTCTCGTTTTATATTCCTACTCTTACTTCCTACTCCTGCTCCGTTCGAACGTCCCTCATCCTCCGGTTTGAGTAAGAGTATGAGGCAGGAGTAAGAGTAGGAGATTCTGACCGATGAATACCCCCAAAGAACTGGGCTATCGCATGCCCGCCGAATGGGCCCCGCAGGCGGCGGTCTGGCTGTCCTGGCCCTCGGGTCATCCCGACTGCTGGCCGGAAACGTTCGTGAAGGTCGAATCCGTCTTCGCCGAAATCGCCGCTGCGATCAGCCGCTTCGAACCGGTGCGCATCAATGCCCCGGCTTCCCGGCACGAGGCGATCCGGCGGCAGGTTCTCGGAGCCGGTGCCGTCGCCGCCCTGGTGGAGCTCTACGATCATCCCAACGACGACGTCTGGTGCCGGGACCACGGACCGCTTTTCGTGAAGCAGAGGGAGACGGGCAAGCTGGCGGTGACGAACTGGGGTTTCAACGGCTGGGGCGACAAGTTCGGACCCTATGAACTCGACAACAAGATCCCCGTTCATATCGCCGACACCCTGGGTCTCCCGCGCTTCGATGCGGGAATGATCCTCGAGGGGGGATCGATCGAGCAGAACAGCCTCGGCCAGGTCCTCACGACCGAGGCCGTCCTTCTCAATCCGAACCGCAACCCCGATCTCTCCCGTTCGGAGATCGAGGAACGCATCAAGGCCTGCCTCGGCATGGAGGAGATCTTCTGGCTGGGATCGGGAATCGAGGGAGACGACACCGACGGCCACATCGATGACATCGCGCGTTTCGTGAACGATGCCACCATCGTGATTTCGCGGGAACCGGATGGCGACAATCCGAACCACCGGGTTCTCGCCGAGAACCGGGAGCGGCTCGGTGACTTCCGTCTCCCCGACGGATCGAAACCGGAAATCGTCGAGATCGACCTCCCCGAGGCCTGTCTCGCGGCCGACTGGCGCCTTCCCGTGCTCCCGGCGAGCTACGTGAATTTCCTCATCGTCAACGGGGCGGTTCTCGTTCCCGTCTTCGGGCAGGAAAAACGCGACGGCAATGCGGTGGGTTTGTTAGGGGAGCTGTTCGCCGGGCGCGAGATCGTTCCCATCAACGCCCTCGATATCGTCCGCGAGGGCGGGGCGATCCACTGCATCTCCCAGCAGCAGCCGGCCTGAGAAGTCATGAAACCGGGGACCTTTCCCATCGTTGCCCTGTGTCTCGCCGCCTTAGCAGGCAGTGCCTTGTCCGGCGAGCCCGCGACCCAGTCGCCTCTTCTCATCCGCGGCGTCCGCACCACGGCCTACACCCACACCGAGGCCGACCATCTCATCTACGGGAATCGTTCCGCTCTCGGGACAGAACTGCGATATAACGTTGAATATCATTCGGTTGCGGCAGACTGGTCGCGGTTTCCGCTCGGGACGAAATTCCGAATTCGGGGATATGACCGGGTTTTTGTCGTCGATGACTACGGCAGCGCCCTGGTCGGGACCCACACCATCGATCTTTATTTTCCCGACGGGGAACGGATGAAGAACTGGGGACTGCGTTTTGTCGACATCGAGATCCTCTCCTTCGGCAGCTTCCACGAGAGCCGCAAGATCCTCGCTGCGCGCGCCAAGAACCGTTACTGCCTCGCGATGCTGGCAAGCATGACCGACGACAAGTGGTACGAGACTCACGCACGCTGAGGTGAGTCGCCTGCTCCTGACGGCTTAGCCTGCCACCGGAATGGCCAACCAGGCCGTCATCGTTCCCTCGCTGCTTCGCAGTCCGAGGCGGGTGCCCATGTCGCCGGCGAGGATGGAGGCCGCAGTGAGACCGATCCCGAAATGCTCGGAGCCTTTGGAGGTCTCGAAGGGCAGGAAATAGCGGCGCAGGGTCTCCTCGTCGAGCGGTTCGCAACGATTCCGGATGAACAGGTCGACGGTTCCTCCCTGGCTGGCTTCTCCGGGGGGAAAAAGGTCGATGGCGATGGAACTGCCGGGAACGGAGGTGGAGGCCTCGACCGCATTCCGGACGAGGTGGAAAAAGGTTTCCCCAAGTCGGGTGGAATCGGCCATGACCGGGGGAAGAGGTTCCCGGACGTTCAGTTCCACCCCCACCCTGGAGGCCGCGCCGATTTCCTCGGCCTTGCTCTTCCAGAACGGAAGGACGTCGGAAAGCTGCATGGGAGCCGGCTCGCAGCGGGCACATCCGGTGGCACCGAGAATGTCGCGGTTCAGGTCGGTGGCCGCCTTGGCCGAGGTCTGCATCTGCTCGGCACTTTCGCGCACCTCGGAGTTGATCGTGTCATCGAAGAGAATCAGGCTGGAGAAGCCCTGGATCACTCCCATGAGATTGTTGTGCTTGTGGATGTAGCCCTTCAGGAAGAACTCGTAAAAACGCCGCGTCGGACTCTGTCCAAGTCGGTAGTCGTCGGCGAAAACAAAGTCGGCCATGATTCGAACGGGAAACAACTGCGGGGTCAGAATACCTGTAATGATTTCCTAAGACAACTTAATATATCGACAGGCGGGTTCTTCGGCGGTTTCGGAGGCGCCTGGATCTTATCTCCAGCGGATTTCTTCCGCGGAGACGATCTTCACGAACTCCCCGTTCTCCTTCTCGAGGAGCAGTTCCCCTTCGTCGCCAATGCCCCGGGCGAAGCCTTCGAAACAATCGCGTCCACTTCGAACCATGATGGGCGTTCCGGCGAGGAGATCGCGCGGCCGAATCCAGTCGAGCACCGGGGAAAAGTCAGTGGTCTTGTCGGGGAAGTGTCGAAGGAAACCCTGGACGATCTGCCCGAGGAGAAACCAGCGGCTCGATTCGCAGCCGAGCAGCTCGTAGAGGGAGGTGGCGATGGGTTGCAGGTCGGGCGGCAGTTCCTCGTGCCGGAGATTCACGTTCAGCCCGATCCCGACAATCGCGTAGGGGCGGGGCGAAAGAACGATTTCGACGAGAATGCCGGCAAGTTTGCGGCCGTCGTGGAGGAGGTCGTTCGGCCACTTGGCCTGGAGGCGGTAACCCGGACCGAGTACGGACTCGACCACCGAACCCACGATCCAGGCGGTGAGGTGAGGGATCCGCGGCCAGAGATGACGGTCTCCCTCGAGGGCATTCGTCCCGAGAGGCAGGGCGAGAGAGAAGAGGAGGTTGCGCCCCGGGGTGGCTTCCCAGCGATCGCCGCGGCGGCCCCGGCCTCGTGACTGGTAGTCGGCGGAGATCAGGTCGTAGGCGGAGACCTCTCCGGATCGCGCGAGAGAAAGGAGATCGTCGTTGGTCGAGCCGGTTTCCTCGATGTGACGGAAGCGCTCGGAGGGAAAACGCGCCCGGTCTTCCTCCGTCCAGCCCCGCACGATTTCGGCGTGAAGTTTTTCAATCATCCGGTTCGGGCTGGCGGGATCTCCCTTTCACGCTCAGACGGCCTCCAGGTCGAGGCCCAGATCGATGGAGCGCACGGAATGGGTGAGGGCACCGACGGAAATGAAGTCGACGCCGGTTTCGGCGATCCCGGCGATGGTGTCGAGGTTCACCCCGCCGCTCGCCTCGAGGAGGGTTTTTGGGGAGAGATTGTCGCGCAGGGCGACAGCCTCGCGGAGGCGGTCGTTGCCCATGTTGTCGAGGAGGATCACGTCGATGCCCTGGAGCCGGAGAAAAGTCTCGACCTGGTCGAGTCGATCGGCCTCGAACTCGATCTTGATGCCGGGATGCTCGAGGCGGACTTCCGCGATGCGCGAGGCCAGGTCGACGGGATCCGAGTTCGCGACGAGGTGATTGTCTTTCACCATGATGGCGTCGTAGAGGCCGATCCGGTGGTTGGTGCCCCCGCCGTGCACGACGGCGGCTTTCTCGAGCTCGCGCCATCCCGGGGTGGTCTTGCGGGTATCGAGGAGACGGGCCCGGGTGTGTTCGATGGCCCTGGCATAGGTGCGGGTCACGGTTGCGACCCCGCTGAGGCGCTGCATGAAATTGAGGACGGTGCGCTCGGCCTGGAGGACGAGCCGCGTGGGACCTTCGATGAGGGCGACGGCGGCGCCTTTTCCAGTCGATGATCCGTCCGGGACGAGGGCCGAAAACTTCAGTTCGCCCTCACCGA
>JAGRPC010000406.1 GCA_020439925.1 Verrucomicrobiia bacterium
CGACATCAAGGCCTGGAGGGAGGGAATCGACCAGCCACGCAAGTGGCTTGCCGAGCAGCTCGGGGTGTCCGTCAAGACGGTGGAGAGCTGGGAATACGGGGTCCGGAACCCCAGTGGACCGGCTCTGCGACTGATCGAGCAGCTGATGAATCAAAGATCACGCCGGAAGTGATAACCATGTCGGAACCCCCAAATCTTCGATGCAGACCCTGAATACCAGCCCCTGCCTTTGTCCCACCCGGTGACCGATCCTTCGGCCCCCCCGGTCTGCGCCCTTTCCCTATGCCTACGTCCGCGCTCACTCTCACCCAGCTCGAATCCCACCTCTGGGAGGCTGCGAACATCTTGCGCGGACCCGTCGATGCGGCGGACTTCAAGACCTACATTTTCCCGCTCCTCTTCTTCAAGCGGGTCTCCGACGTTCACGACGAGGAGCATGCCGCCGCGCTGGAGGCCTTCGGTGGAGATGAGGAAGCCGCCCTCTTCCCGGAGAACTACGGTTTCCAGGTGCCCGAGGGCTGCCACTGGCGGGACGTGCGGAAAGTCGCGACCAACGTCGGCCAGGCTCTCCAGACTGCGATGCGCGGGATCGAGCAGGCCAATCCCCACACCCTCTACGGGATCTTTGGCGATGCGCAGTGGACCAACAAGGACCGCCTCTCCGACGCCCTCTTGCGCGACCTTATCGAGCATTTCTCGCGCCTGCCTCTCGGCAACAACGCAGCCGAGGTCGACGTGCTCGGGCAGGCCTACGAATACCTCATCAAGAAGTTCGCCGACGCCACGAACAAGAAGGCCGGCGAGTTCTACACCCCGCGTTCCGTCGTACGGCTCATGGTCGAAATCCTCGATCCGCGCGAGGGCGAGTCAATTTATGATCCCACCTGCGGTACTGGAGGCATGTTGCTGGAGGCCATTCATCACGTGAAGGAGACCCGCGGTGATGTCCGCACGCTTTGGGGTCGACTCTTCGGGCAGGAGAAGAATCTGACGACGTCCGCCATCGCACGGATGAACCTCTTCCTCCATGGAGCGACCGACTTCCAGATCATACGCGGCGACACTCTGAGGAACCCGGCCTTCTACGCCGGCGACAACCTCGCCACTTTCGACTGCGTCATCGCCAATCCGCCTTTTTCTCTCGAGAAGTGGGGCGACGAGGTCTGGACCAGCGATCCCTACGGGCGGAACTTTGCTGGGGTGCCGCCCCCCAAGAGTGGCGACTACGCTTTTGTGCAGCACATGATCAAGTCCATGGCGCCCAAGTCCGGGCGCATGGCCGTCGTGCTCCCGCACGGAGCCCTCTTCCGCATGGGCAAGGAGGGTGCGATCCGAGAGAAACTCCTTGGCATGGACTTGCTGGAGGCGGTCATCGGCCTCGGGCCGAATCTGTTCTACGGCACTGGCCTCGCCGCCTGCATCCTCGTCTTCCGGCAAAAGAAGGCGAAGGACCGGAAAAACAAGGTTCTGATCCTCGACGCCTCGAAGGAGTTCAAGACCGGCCGAGCCCAGAACGAACTGCTTCCCGAGCACGTCGAGCGCATCCATGCCTGGGTTCGCGACTTCCAGGATGTGGAGGGTATCGCCCGCGTCGTCACCTTGGACGAGATCGCCGCCAACGACCACAACCTCAACATCCCGCGCTACGTCGAACCGAAGGTGGAGGGCGAGGTGCTTACCGTGGAGGAGGCGATGCAGCGGCTCCGGGAAAGTGCTGACGCAGCCTTTGCGGCCGAGGAGAGGCTGGCGGGAATACTCAAACAGGAGGGACTGCTTGCTGAAAGCTAGAATCATATGCTGATCGAGAACGCATTTCACTACCTGCCCGAGATTCTCTCAGGTAGCAATTACGCGGCTCAGGACTACGAAGCCGGCATTGTTAACGCGGTGAGCCTCGCTGTTCTCCAAGAACTAAACGCGCGGAATGTTCCAAATCCGCTGGCTGCCTTATCGGTCGAGAAACTCTATTCGTCCACGGGCTTTGAACGCCCGGACAACAATCCCGACAAGAAGCGCCATCTTCGGGCAGACCTTTTTGTCGATACGTCGAAAACGTTCGTCGCGTCTGAGGGATTGTCGCGATTTGGGTGGCGACACAAGAACTACCTTGAAGCCAAGTTCTTCAGGCCAGGGAGCGCTTCTTCAACAAACAATGCTGCTTTGCTTCTCGGAGACGTTATTCGCCTATGCTGTTTGGTTCCGCCGATGGTGGCGGGTTTGAGACGAAAAAAGAATCCGAAGCCCTCTCCGTGCGATGGAGACCCATCCGCCGATGGCAAGTATTCCGAAATCTGCGTGGGGCGTTACCTGCTTCACGTTTATGAGGGTTCGGTCGAAACGTTGATGGGCAAGAAGGCACGCCCTTGGGCAAAGGAGTTACGGATTCCGAGCGGATCGAAAATTGAGGTCAAGATCGGTGACGACAAAGCTGACACGTTCAAGAAGGCGCTTTCGAGTGATCTAGCCGAACTGAAGGTGAAAATTGGATTCACAAACCGCGTGATTTCTCAATTGGAGGCTGCAGGAAAGACGCACTACCTCTGCGTGCTCACAAGAATCGACAGTTTTGCAGTGACCTTGGGAGACTTGAGTTGGACGGAGAATGAGAAGCGCGAAGGACTTGAAAGCAAGGCAGGCGCGTGGAGAGAACTCCAGGCTACGGTTGGGAAGCATCTTCTGTTCACTTCAAAGCTTAAGAAGAAGGGTGAAGACATACCGCCAACCGGAGACGAATTGGAGAGTTTAGAGGGCGCTGAAGATGACAGTGAGAATGAGCCTGAATCGGCGGACCAAGTAGAAGCGACAGTGCCGAACGCCGAGAATCCGCCACAGCGATGACCCGCATCACCCAACAAAACCTCGAATCCTACCTCTGGGGCGCCGCCGTGCTTCTACGCGGTACCATCGACGCGGGGGACTACAAGCAGTTCATCTTCCCGCTGCTCTTCTACAAGCGCCTCTGCGATGTCTACGATGAGGAGACCCAGACCGCCCTCCGCGAGTCCGAGGGCGACATGTTCTTCGCGCTCTTCCCGGAGAACCACCGCTTCCAGATCCCGGCCGAAGCCCACTGGCGGGAGGTTCGGAAAATCAGCCGGGACGTGGGTCGTGCCTTGCAGCAGGCCATGAGGGCGATCGAGACCGCGAATCCCGAAAAGCTCTTCGGCATCTTTGGTGATGCGCAGTGGACGAACAAGGACCGCCTATCCGATGCGATGCTGCGCGACCTCATCGAGCACTTCTCCTCGCTCGAACTCACCGTCGCCAACCTACCCGAGGACGAGCTGGGCCAGGGCTACGAATATCTCATCAAGAAGTTCGCCGACGACTCCGGCCACACCGCCGCCGAGTTCTACACGAACCGCACTGTCGTCCACCTCATGACCGAGATGCTCGACGTGCAGCCCGGCGAGTCCGTCTATGACCCCACCTGCGGCTCTGGCGGCATGCTGCTCTCCTGCATCGCTCACCTGCGGAACCAGAAGAAGGAATGGCGCAATGTGAAGCTCTACGGCCAGGAGCGGAACCTCATGACCTCCTCCATCGCCCGGATGAACTGCTTCCTCCACGGCATCGAGGACTTTCGCATCGAGCGCGGCGACACCCTCGCCGAGCCGAAACTGGTGGAAGGCGACCGCCTCATGCGCTTCGATGTCGTGCTGGCCAATCCGCCCTACTCCATCAAGCAGTGGGACCGCGA
>JAGRPC010000407.1 GCA_020439925.1 Verrucomicrobiia bacterium
TTCCGGGTGCATCGGACAAGTGTAGGTGAGACGAGACGGCTTCCACGCCGGGTTGCGTTCCAAAGCCATGCCGCATTTCGGGCAATCGCCCGCTTTGTCCGACGCGACTCCGGGACACATGGGACAAAAGTATTTTGCGGCAACCGAAGTCACGGCGGGACCGGGAGAATCTCCGTGTTGCCCATGGTCGGAATGGGACCCTCCTCCATGGGAACAGCACGAGTGCCCGCTCTCCTGCTTGTCCGGCAACTCCCCGAGGCGGGAACGGAACTCCGTCCGGCAGGACTCGCTGCAGAAATAATGGCTGGAGCCTTGATGGTCCAGCCGCAGCGCGGTTTTCTCGTCCACGAGCATGCCGCAAATGGGATCCTTGGCCATAAGACAGACGGTCTCTTGAAGTTCGTGAAAGGCAAGTAGACCCCGCCACATCGCGGACTGTCAAACGAATGCCCCGTCGGCAAGTCCAAGACTTCCGACGGGGCGGAGATCGGTAACGAACCCGGTTCAGTTCAACTTGGAAAGATACTTGGCCGGATCGGCCTCGAACTTCTTCACGCAGGACTTGCAGCAGAACTTGACCTCCTGGTCGTCGTAGACCTTTGTGACGACCTTGCCCATCGAGCCAAGCTCCTTGCCGGAGACGAGGCAGTTTTTCGAGGTGTAAGGTTTAGCGGCGATCGCGAGACCGGCGGCGACAGCGAGGGTGGAGAGGATGGCGAGAGCAGCTTTCATCTGGTTATCGGTTAGATTTCAAGGTCGAACCCCGAAACTACGGAGTCACGAGGTGCAACGCCGCCCGGGGAAAAATCCCTCCAGAAAAAGAAAAAAAAGTCAGAACCCGGCCTGCTGGAGCGCTTCCCGCAAGGCCTGGCGGGCGCGGTAGACCCTCACCTCGACGGCCTTGGGACTGCATCGAAGCGCCTTTGCGACCTCTCCCTGGCTCATGCCTTCGACGGTGAAGAGAATGAGTGCCTCGCGCTGATCCTCGGGAAGCGCGGCGATGGCCCGGCTGACGACTTCGGCCTTCTCGTGGAGGGAGGCCGATTCATCGGGCCGGAGTTCATTCCCCGAGGGATCGTGCCGTAGCTCGCCCGACTCGTCCTCCATCGGCACCGTGGGGTGGCGCTTGCGCCAGCGGGCCTGGGTCCGCGCGAGGTTGGCGGCGATATGAAAGAGATAAGTCGAAAAGGCGGCAGAGGGTTTGTAACTGCGCCGGCTCGTGTAGAGCCTGACAAAAGTCTCCTGCGTCAGGTCCATGGCCGTCGCGTGATCCCCGACCATGCGAAGCAGAAAGGAGGCGACCCGGTCCCTCCAGCGCGAGATGATCTCGTTGAGCGCGAGGTCCTCCCCGTCCGCGAGGCGCAACATGAGGGATACGTCGGTGTCCTGGGCCGATTCCATGGAATTGGCTCCGGTATCAGTGCCCGCCATGGCGGTCCTCCGGATCGCCGTTCATGCCGAGAACCTCGGGGAGCATGGCTTCGAGGTAGGCCCTGGATTTTTCGGAAGGAAGCGCTGCCGCGGTGACGTAGATGTGTCCGAGCATGGCCGCCTGGCATTCCGCACGCAGGGCGGCTTCCTCCCGCAGGGCGACCTCGAGTTCGGGAGTGACGCTCGTTTCCGCGAGGACAAGTTCCTTAACCCGCGATCGGGCCGAGGCAATCCGCTCACAAAGGGATTCGCAGGTGGGTAGATACTGGAGATGAAGCGCGGAGAGGCGGGCGAATTCCTCATCGGACAGATCGAACTCGTGACGGAGCCATTCGAGCTCGGGAAGCTGGCTGTGGCCATCATGGCCGTGTGAAGCCGGATGGCGGGAACCGTTGGGAAGACTCCTCACGGCGAGGAACCCGATCAGACCCGCCGCGACGGCAACCAGGAAAATCAAGGGGCCTCGCTTCATTTCCCTGGCTGGAGGGTATCGGCCCGCAGGGGGTCGATGGAGGCGAGGTATCTCTCGCGCGAAGGACCGGCATGGTTTTCTCCCGGGATCAGATGCCCCAAGGTGGCTCCGGCGACGAGCATCACCGCCACCGAGGCGAGGGCGGGTGCAGGCCGGGCCAGCATGCCAAAAAATCCCTCGCTCCAGCGGGTCCAGCGAGCCGACAGGGAGCGACTCTCCGCCACGGCGATTCCTGTCCAGATGTCCCGCTGAAAGGTCGCGGGGAATTCCGGTTCCGGGTGGCTGTGCCGGATCAGGTCATCGAGTTCGGTGTCGTTCATCGGAAAGCAGGTTGGGAGATGCGGAGGAAAAAGGCAACCCGCCAGTTGTTCGACGGGTTGCCCGGAGGCGAATCACGCTCACTTCCTGCAGCAGGATTTCATCGCTCCCGCGGCGGGGGCAGGATCGTGACA
>JAGRPC010000408.1 GCA_020439925.1 Verrucomicrobiia bacterium
CTCATCACGCCCTCGCTCGACGAGATGATCTACAACGCCAAGGAGTTCGAGAAGCGCGGAGTGAAACAGCCCCTCCTCATCGGCGGGGCCACCACCTCGCGCGCCCACACCGCCATCAAGATCGCCCCGCATTTCAACCAGCCCGTCGTCCACGTCATCGACGCCTCCCTCGTCGTCGGCGTGTGCAATTCGCTCCTCTCCGAAAACCTGCGCGAGCCCTTCCTCGCCGAGCACCGCGCCCGAGAGGTGAAGGAGCGCGAGCTTTTCGCCGGACGTGGTTCCACCGCCGTCTACGTGCCCTACGAGGAGGCCAAGGCGCAGAAGTTTGCGATCGACTGGGCCACCGCCGACATCGCCACGCCGGAGTCGATCGGAGCCCACCTCGAGGACCCCGTCCCCCTCGCCGAAATCGTCGAGGTCTTCGACTGGACCCCCTTCTTCCATTCCTGGGAACTGCGCGGCGTCTTCCCGAAGATCCTCCAGCACGAGAAACACGGCGTCGAGGCGCAGACCCTCTACAACGACGCCCGCCGCATCCTTGACGACCTCGTCGAGAACCAGCGCGTCCACGCCCGCGGCGTCTGGGGCGTCTGGCCCGCCGCCTCCACCGGAGAGGATGTGCAGCTCTTCACCGACGAAACCCGGAAGGACGTGCTCGCCACCTTCCACTTCCTGCGCCAGCAGAAGGAAAAGGTCCAGGCCGGCACGCCCTTCCAGAGCCTCGCCGACTTCGTCGCCCCGCTCGAGAGCGGCCGTGCCGACTACCTCGGCGCCTTCGCCGTCACCGCCGGGAACGAGGTCGAGGAGTATGCGAAGACCTTCCGCGACAAACACGACGACTACACCGCCATCCTCATCCAGGCGCTGGCCGATCGGTTTGCCGAGGGTTTGGCCGAATGGCTCCACCGCAAGGTGCGGAGGTTCATGGGCTTCGGGATCGGGGAAAATCTCAGCGTCGAGGAGTTGATCGACGAGAAGTATCGCGGCATCCGCCCGGCCGCGGGCTATCCGGCTTGTCCGGATCATACGGAGAAAGGGATCCTGTGGGATCTGCTCGATGTGAAGGCGAAGACCGGG
This sequence comes from Verrucomicrobiia bacterium, assembly GCA_020439925.1. Lineage (GTDB taxonomy): Bacteria > Verrucomicrobiota > Verrucomicrobiia > Verrucomicrobiales > DEV007 > Arctic95D-9. Next base: position 1,078 of record JAGRPC010000408.1, read on the forward strand.
ATCGAGCTGACGACGAGTTACGCGATGTTCCCGGGGTCGTCAGTGAGCGGGTTGTATTTCTTCGGGGAGAAGGCGCGGTATTTTGGGGTGGGGAAAATTGGGCGGGATCAGTTGGCGGATTACGCGGGGAGGAAGGGGATGCCGCTGGCGGAGGCGGAGCGGTGGTTGGCGCCGTGTTTGGAGGGGTGAGAATAAAAACGCTTCCCATAAAAAGACGACGTCAGTATAACTAAGTCTCGAGGAAAGAAGCGCAAAACCGGATCGCTACCGATCTCTATTCCCGATTGCTCTTCCGCATATGGCAACCGAACTTAAAGTCGAGTTAATATATCCAATTCTTGCGACGCTTGTAGCAGCAGTGATTCTAGCCCTCGCAATCGCCTTTTGGAGGCGGCTTACAAAAAAAGATCGAGCACGCAACGGCCTCTCATTCGAAGTTACACGAATGATTGAGGACCACTGGGAAATCGCGTTTACCGAGAATACCAACGACTTCGATGCCGTTGACAAAAAGCCAATGGCTCCGCAAGATGCCTACTTTAAGCTCATTTCATTGGGAGGAATTGATGTTGGCACGACGAAGATTCGGATCAGCCTTCGGGGAACTCATGAAGAAACTGTTTTGATTCGAAATATTGAGATCCTTGCACGAAAAACACTCCCGATTTTTGCGTCTCGAGTTTCCTGTCCTACTGCAGGCGCGAACGAAGTGATTATCTTGCTGGCCGATTTCGATGTCGAGCCGACCGAAATCTGGGAAGCGGAAGAAAAGGACTTCGAGATACGACCACTTGGAATCAGACCGTACTTTTCCAGAAACTCGATAACTTTGAAAAAAGGCGAGATTCAGGATCTGATTGTTGTGGGAAAGACCTCTAAGCACTTTGTGGAGTGGAAATTAAAGGTGACTTTTCACGTCGATGGAATCCAGATTGAGCGAATAGTCGACGAGAATGGGAATCCATTCAAAACGACAGGTGAGCCAACCGGTGGCTTTCAAAATCGGCTTGAATGGGCCTGGTATGACGGGTACGCGATAAAACCGGAAGAGGTGTGGGAATAGGAGAATTCTTTTAATGGGATCACGCCCTCGAAAGCACCAGTTAGAAGATCAGTCCGAGGTGTTTTTCCGGAAAATACTTCCGCCATCATGGGTGTTTCGTCGCGAGAGCCCTGATTACGGCACTGATGGTATAATTGAGATATTTACAAAGGAAGGCGTCCCCACAGGACTTCGCACTCTTGTGCAATTGAAGGCAACTGATAGCAAGGACGAGAAGACGCAGCGTTGCGTCAGATTCAAAACCTCGACGTGGGAATATTGGCAATTGCACGATATTCCAACACTGATTGTTCGCTATATAGCTGATAGCGACCGATTCTATTACGCGTGGAATTTTGACCGCCGAATTGAGCATTCAAAAAATCGGAAAAACTCCAGCCTAAAGTTCTCGGACAAGGATCAATGGGGAGAGGAATCTCCAGATGAAATATTCGCAAGACTTTTTCGCCTCCGAAAAATTCGAAATAGCGCTTTGCCGCTTCCAATTGCAATTTCGTTCTCAGAAAGGCGAGGAACTTTCGAAAACGATCCTCGCGACTTGCTTCGGGATGAAATGAAGAAATACTCTCGACTCATAAGATATGAAGATCGGCGGCCTGAGGCTGAGGGAGTAAAGATTCATTTTCTTAAGAACGAATTGCTTGTAGATCTAGATGGACTTTCAAGCATTCCAATTCGCCTTGACGTTTCTCGCCCAGATAGAGTGGCCGCAGACCTCGTCGTAGGTGCGTCATTTTGCTACGGCTCTGTCGGTCAGAACCACATTGCATTAAAGCTACTTGAGCTTGCTTACGGAGAGGCCGAACATCACGCTTGTTTTGATGTAGCGCGAATTCTCAGTCGGAATATTATACAAACCAGAGAATTTGATTTGCTATTTCGTATAACACGCGATTTGTGGGAGCGAGGCTTAAGCCTGTTCGGCGCCGAATGTTATCTCTTTGGATTGATTTCTAACTTATCCGACCTGAACGAGGAAGAACAAAAGAGCTATTTTGAACTCCTTTTCGACTGCGTAAATCAAACGGTTCAAAGAAAAGAGAAGAGAGCGGGGCGGATGTGTTATAATTTGGGTGAGATTCTTGCCAATCAAGGAAAGTTTCGATACGCAGTTCGATATTTCAAATTTGCGTGCCTGCTTGATTTCCGTTATGCCGGTCGGGATTACCTGTTTATACAGGCATCTGGCGTCCTATATCGCTCGAAGAAGTATAAGGCCGCTGTTTCTGGGTATCTTCGTGCGTTACGCTTATCGAACCACTCAAAGCCAACGGTTAAAGCTTTGCTTGGCGATTCTCAGTTAATGCGAGGTCGGATTGGGAGTGCGTGCTATTGGATGGCGAAGGCCGTGAACGATGAAAGGTTGGCCGGTGATCCTCGTCTGGCAAATTTCGTAGTAATGCGCGACGTTGCTTCACAGATTAGAATGCGATACGGAGTGAGAATTTTTCGTAATTCCACGGAATCAAACCGAATCCTCAGCAAGCACTTTAATGATTGTGGCTCGTATTCAGAGGAAGTCTTGGAAGATTCTCTTGGGCTTGATCGATTAAACGCCTTCGCTTGGAATGAATTGGGCGTTTTCTACGCCGAGCAAGACCGGCTAGACGAGGCGTTTATACCGTTTTACTTTGCTGCTGCTCTTTCGAATGGGAATGTTCGTTATTGGATGAATATCATTATTTTAGCATTTACCCTACGAACTCCTCCCGAGTTTTGCACTTTGGTGATTGCTGCTGCTTCTGTTTACGGCGCTGACAACCTTGCTGACGAAGCTCACCGGAGGGCTTCCCTCGCGATAGAGGGTGATCACGAGGTGCTGCGGCGATTTGGTGAAACTCTGGCTGAGCTCTCGCTGGTGGAACGACCCGCGATCATGAGGGTCGTTCGGGATGATTGAGATTAATTGCAGGTCAGGTCACGTGGTTGCTACGTGGAACCGGGGTCAGAGATGCGCAAGGAGCGTGTCAGTCCTAGAATCAGGAATTTTGGAATCCCGGAACCAATCCGGAGGCTCCGCACTCCGGGATTTATGGGACAGACAATCTGCCTCCCGACTCTCTGCGGGCACTCGTGGCCACGGGCGCTTTGCCCCAGCCGCCATTCCCCGAAACGAGGGAGGCGGCGGGGTTCCGTGAACAAGCGTGGCCATGGTTTGGGGAGATCGCGGGGCTCGTCGAACTAGAGCGGAGGAGGAGCCCTCGATCGCCCCTCTCGCGAGGGAGCGGGGACCCGGGCCCGCCATCGGGGGCGGAATGAATTGACTCTCCGGAGATAACCTCCAAGCTTGAAGGGCATGAGCCGTCTCTTACCCGATCGCTTCCGCTGCCTGAAGGCCGACATGGGAATCCGTCTGGGAGTGCTGGTCTGCTCCGGGCTTCTCTGGGGCCCTGCCCCGGAGGCCTCCTCGAGGCCGCTCTACCGGACGACCTTTTCGAATCCGCCTTTCGTTCCCGGTTCCAACACCTGGTCCGGAACCGATGGCTGGTCAAGCAACAGCACGCTTCTGGACGGCACGGAGTCCATCGTCGACCTCGGCGGAAACAACGGAGCCGCCACCCTCGGCTTTAATCCGCCGAGTCCCGTGAAGACGATTATCGTTTCCCGGGACACCAACTTTGATCCCACGGCGGGAGGATTTCGCTACCTGCGGGTCAGGCTGCAAATGGCCGTCACCCCGTCGACGAACGGGAGCGTGGACACTTTTTCGATCGATTTTTACGGAAGCAGAGACTGGAACAGTCTGTATTTCAGTCCGAATCCGGTGGCGGGAGGACGGCAGTCCATCGGTCAGGCCGGTCCCGCCGGGGAACCGGGCCAGCCTCCCCCGCCTCCCCCGCCCATCAAGAATCTCGAGGGGACCTTTCCGCTCTCCAGCTTCTTCACCTACGAGTTGGTGATCGACTACCCCGGGGGAAACTGGAGGGGGCGGCTCGATGGGGAAACCACCTTCTCGGAGACCCTCGAAGAAGCGTTCAGTGGGCTTCTCCAGAGGATCGTGTTCTCTTGGAACATCGACAACGAGTCGCAACCCGGCGACAATTATCTCAGCGTCAACAACCTGACGATCGAGTCGTTCCGTGTGCACCCCGACCGCATTCCGGTCATCAAGAAGAAGATCAAGAATCTGTCCAACCAGCTGCGCAAGGCGCGTGGCATCACGAATCCGGCCACGAAGCTCAAGACGATGAAGAAGCTCCGCCAAAGCATTCGCCTGCAGAAGCGCTTGCTCGTCTAGACTCCCATCGCCCGCCCCGGGCCGACTCGCCGCGCGACCGGTTCGGCCCATCGCGGGTTGCCCGTTTTGGCGGGTTTCCTATCGGTGCTGAACCTTGATCTTCGGGGAGTTGGTTCTGGTGCTGTCGGCGACGGATGTGCACCTCAGGTTGAGCCCGTAGGTCCGGGCGAGCCATCGCACCGTCGATCGACCGTCACTCCGGATCTTCCGCTGCAGGCAGGGAGATGGGGGCGCGAGATCGGGTCGGGGAACCAATCCCAAATCTGACCTTCCACTGTTCCCCACCCCAATTCAAACTTCGTCACCCCGTGGATCCGGGTCCAGCGCCATCGGGCGGGATCACTTGGAGGATTATGCAGGGAGCAAGGGAATGAGTCTTGAACTCGCGGAGACATGGCGTGATCCGAATCTGGAGGTGTGAAATCAATTTTCAGAGGGAGATCCTGACTCGACAGGCCCACGCAGAAAGCGGTAGCAATCGGAGTCAGGACAAAACCGTTGACTCCGCGGGTCGATTCAGGCGAAGCTAGTCCGCATTGGCCCTGAATCGACAAGCTTTCAGCGGACTCCCTCCGATCTCGGGCCTTCAGAGGGAGCAGCCACCTAGTGTGCCGAGGAGAGTTCCCGGCAATCGGCAAAAGGAAAGCCGCAAAGACAAAAAGAGAGGAGAAATCCAATCATGAACAAGTTCGCCTTCCATCCTTTCTGCCAAGAGGGCTTCAGGCTCTTCCTGGCGGTTGTATTGACCCTTTCATCCTCCCGGTTTGCGCTCTCGCAAAACTTCGAGGTCGTTTCCATCTCCGGGGAAACGCCGCCCGAGACGAACGGCACGTTCGAGTTTTTCAGTTCGCCCACGATGAACAACAACGGGCGGATTGCCTTCAACTCCAACCTCACCGGTACTTCGGGCGGATCGTCGGACGATGTCGGTCTCTATCGCAGCACGGGCACCGGGATCGTCACCATCGCCCGCGAGGGCGAGATGATCCCCGGGGGAGATACGATCGTTCAGCTTTTCAGTGGTCACTTCATCAACGACAACTCGCAGGTCAGCTTCCAGGCCCTGCTCGATTCGGGCAACTACGCCATTCTCCTCAACGATGGGGCGGGGAGTTTCACCAAGATCGTGGAGGGCGGAACCGCCGCTCCGGACGCGAACGGCACCTTCGCCTTGTTTGGGCCCCCGGCTCTCAACGACAATGGTCTCGTCGCTTTCATCGGCGAACTCAACGACACCAACGACATGGGGGGCGCCGATTATCAGGGGCTGTTCACCTCCTCCGGCGGGGCGGTCACCCAGATCGCGAGGACCGCTTCCGCACCTCCCGACGGCAACGGCACCTACGCCTTTCTCAACGATCCCGTGTTGAACGACGCCGGGCAAATCGGTTTCTACGCCGACCTCGGCGGCACCTCCGGCGGAGGCGCCGACAACTCGGCACTCTACCGATCCAACGGGACCACCACCACGAAGATGGTCCGCGAGGGCGATGCGGCACCCGGAGCCGACGGTGGCACTTTCAGTAGCTTCGGCTTTCCCAGCATGAACGAGGCGGGGGTTCTCGCCTTCACCGCCGGAATTGCCGGCGCCGCTTTCAATTCCAACTGGGGTGTCTTCTCCGCCGACGGCTCGACCGTGAATGTCGTGGTTCGCAGGAATGAACCGGCTCCGGACGGAAATGGAACCATGGGCACCTTCGACGAACCGATCATCAATGACTCGGGTCAGGTGGGCTTTCTCGGATTTGTCAGCGGCTCGGCGGCAGGGAACAACGACAATGCCGGTGTCTATCTTCACGACGGCACCTTGAAGCAGGTGGCGCGCGAGGCGAATTCCGCCGACGGGAACGGAGTTTTTGCATCGTTTGACGATCTCTCGTTGAACGACTCCGGGCAGGTTGCCTTCTATGCCGAGCTGCGCTCCACCTCGGGAGGGACGTCCGACGACCGCGCGATCTACTTCTTCGACAACGCGACCTCCGATCTGATCGAGGTGCTGCGCGAAGGCGACTCCTTCCTCGGCAGCACCGTCACCTCCCTCGGCCTCCTCGGTTTCGACTACCCCTCCATCCAGATCGAGGAGAGCTCGGGCTTCGGAGACACCGGCCAGATCGGTTTCGAATTCCGTCTCGCGGACAACCGCGAAGGCGTCGCCATCTGGACCCGGGGTAATCCGACGCCGCCCGGCAACCCCGCGCTCAGGGCCTCCCTCACAAAGAAACTGAAAAAACTGAAGCTCTCCTTCAAGCGGGCCAAGCAATCGGGCAAGGTTGCGGCACTCAAGAAGCTGAAAACGCAAATCAAGAAGGTCAAGCAACAGCTCCGGACCGTGTGATAGAGATTTCCTGAAGCGAGGGGGTACCGGATGTGCCGGAAGGCACATCGACGCGGGTGAGATTGAGAAATCGGGATTCCGGCCCTTATTGTCCCATGAGAATGATGATCCCGAAATGCTCTCTCGCCTCCGTGGCGCTCGTCATGCTCCTCTTCTCCACGAGCGCGAGCGGTGCGGATCTCGATGTGGTTTCCTCCATCAAGATTGCCGCCGGAGCGGGCGGACTCGCGATCGGCGATCTCCTCGACAACCAGGATTTCGGAGCGGGTCTCGCCAATATCGGCGACCTGGATGACGATGGAGTCACCGATCTCGCGGTTGGCCTGGAGGAGAAGACCCTGCGCGGCGGCGTCATGATTCTTTTCATGAAGACCGATGGGACCGTGAAGTCCTTCGTTCGAATCACGGACGGTCAGAACGGACTTCCCATGGATACCCTTGCCGACAACGACGGTTTCGGCGAGACCGTCGCCGCGGTAGGGGATCTGGACGGGGATGGAAACGTCGACATCGCGGTGGGGGCGGCGCGTGATAACTCGGGCGGGTCGGGTCGGGGTGCGGTCTTCATTCTCTTCCTCAACGACGACGGAACCGTCAAGGCCCTCACTAAGATTTCCGACCTGGATGGCGGTCTCGCCTCCGGACAACTTGCGGACGGCGAAGCGTTTGGCACCTCGGTGGGTAGCGTGGGCCATTTCAACGACGATGGGGTTCCCGACCTGGTCGTCGGCGCCCGCGAGGCGAACACGGGTGGACCCGATCGGGGGGCGCTCTTTCTCCTTTTGCTGAACTCGAACGGTACGGTCAGTGTAACCTACAAGATCGCCCATGGTCTCGGTGGCTTTCCCACCAATCTCCTCAGCGACTTCGACCGGTTTGGCGAAGGGGTCGGATCGATCGGGGATCTCGACGGCGACGAGGTGGTCGATCTCGTCAGCGGCGCCATCGGAGATGACAGCAGCGGGAACAACGCCGGGGCCCTTTACATTCTCTTCATGAATGCGAACGGAACCGTCAAATCGGTTCGAAAGATCGCGGAAGGACTCTCCGGTTTCACCTCCACCCTCGATGCCGAAGACATCTACGGTGCCTCGAATGCGAACCTGGGAGATTTCGATGGCGACGGGGTGCAGGATCTCGCGGTCGGGGCGGAAGAGCGCACGGCCGGAGGAGTCGACGGAGGGGTGGTCTTTGTGCTTCTTCTCAACACCGACGGTAGCGTGAAGGGAGTTCATACCGTTTTTACTTCGAATCGTCTCGCCGGAGATGAATTCGGATCCGCCGTCGTTCCCCTGGGAGATCTCAACGGCGACGGGCACCTCGACCTGGCCGTCGGTGCCGAGGGCGACGACACGGGCGGCTTTCGCCGCGGAGCCGTCCACATCCTTTCGGTAAAAATGGCTCCCGACCCTTCCCTTCTCAGAGCCTCGCTCGTGAAGAAACTCAAGATCCTTCAGAAGAAGCTGAAGAGCGCCACACGCAGCGGACAGGTCGCGAAGGTTAAGAAACTGAAGAAGCAGATCAGAACGCTCAAGTTGAAGCTCAGGGCTCTGTGACTACTTCAGTGTCCACGAGCCAGTTGCAGTGGACTTCACTTTCTATCGAAGGGAAAACGGGCTGCTTCCCACTGCGGGGTTGGAATACGGGGTCTGGGCGATGGAGTCAGGGAACCAATCCCGAAGATTACCGCTGGTGCGGTTATGCCGAGGCCCTCTCCGGACGTCGAGGGGCGAAACTGGCCCGTGCAGGCCTCGGGCTGATGCTCGGCGAGTCCCTCCAGGATCCCGACTTCAAGCACGACTGGCGGCGCACGGCGGCTCGCTACCGGATGTTCCTTTACGAGGACGGTCGGGAGGTTGCCGCCGATCCGGAACGCGGGGAGCGGGGTCGACGCGGATTCCCGGAAGCGAAGGTTGAGGAGGTGGTGGAAACAAAGGGCGCGATGTCCGTGCCTCAGGTTCTCCGCCACCGGGTGCGCTACTTCTGCGATGGGGCGGTGCTTGGTACGGCGGAGTTCGTGAACCGGGTCTTCGAACGCGAACAGGAGCTGCGACGCCGCTTCGGTGGGAAGCGGACAACGGGGGCCCGTCGGATGCGCGGGGCTGACTGGGGAAAACTGCGGGTCTTGAGGGACTTGCAAAAGGACGTCATCAGCCCTTAGCCCGGGGGTAACCGGGATTTGGGAACCATTTTCAAATCCAGCGCCCCCTTCTCCTCACCCCAACTCAAACGTCGTCACCCCGTAGATTCGGTTCCACGGCAGATCGGGCGCGTGACCGTGATACATCCGGGCGCAGCCGAAGGACTCGGTGAGTTGATGGCGCTGGCCGAGTTCGAGCGCGGCGGGATGGTTTTCCGGGACGTCGAGGAAGACCGGCTGTCCCGCGGCATGACTGGAGAGGGCGACAAAGAGGGCCTCGGCGATCTCGGGTGTTTCGGCGAAGAGCGGCCCGATCTTGAAACCGGTCCGGCAGGGACGGACCACGCCGAGGCCACGGAACCGGTCGCCGTCGAGAAAACCGAGACCGAGACCGCCCGCCGGATGGATCCAGCGGCGGAGAAAACCCTCGCGCGAAAATCCGAAGTGCTGCCGGTCGAAGGCGGCGACTTGCTCGAAGGGAAGGGAATCCAGTTCGACGAGCGCCGCATCAACCGAAGTGCACGCCCTCCCGGTGCCGGCGAGACGCAGGTTGCGGTGGGAGAAGACGAATCCACCACGGGCGTAGAAGGGTTGCATCGCGAAGACCCCGTCCATGCCGATGGCCGCGCCGGGGGCGAGGCGGGCGCGAAGCCGGTCGCGACGCCAGGTCCAGAAATCCCGCCCGATGCCCTGCCCGCGAAGATCGGGACGCACGATGAAGAATCCCATGAACCCGAACTCGCGCCCGTAAGCAACGGTGGAGCCGGTGCCGATGACCTCCCCGTCGCGTTCAGCGCAGACAAAACCGCCAGGGTCGGTCTCCCAGAAAATCGAGGCATCTTCGAGCCCGGGATTCCATCCCTCCGCCGCGGCCCATTCCACGGCGGTTTCCAGTTCCCCCCGGGTCGCTTCACGGAAACGGATCATCGGAGAAGGATGGGGCCGGAGGAACGGGATGACGAGCGAAAAACGAATGGAGATAGGATCCCGGCCATTTAAAATGGGGGCGCGTAACAAGTCCCTCCCGCCTTCTATCGGGAAGGGCTCCCTGCTCGCGGCTCTGCGTTTGCTCCACGACGCGACCGAGCCGTGCCCCAAGGAGCCGGAGCAGGCGCACGGTCGGCGAAGAGTTCCGATCCCCCTCCCCGATCACCGCACGCGATTATCGACTCGCGCAAGGCACCCTCCTGGGTGTATCTGCAGTCATGCGACTACGGGAAAAAACGGCCATCTTGACCGGCGCGGGATCGGGAATCGGGACCGCGACGGTGCGGAAATTCCTCGAGGAGGGGGCAAGAGTGTTTGCGACTGATATCGTGGGGGCTTCGCTGGAGGCAATGGTCCGTGAGTTCCCCTCCCTAGCGACGCTCGCTGGCGATGTGAGCCGGAGGGAAGACGTCGAGGCGGTCGTCGCCGCAGCCGTGGAGAAGTGGGGACGCATCGATATCCTCGTGAATTCCGCGGGAATCACGGCCCGCTCCCTCGGGCCAGATGCCTCCCTCGAGGAACGCTGGGACCGGGTCATGGCGGTGAACGTGAAAGGTTCCATGCTCATGGGACACACGGTGGTGGAAGCGATGCGGGCCTCGGGAGGCGGCGGCGCGATCGTGAACGTCGCCTCAGTGATGGGGTTCACCGGATACCCGACCGCTCTGCCGTTCTCGGACGGATTCAATCCCTACCCCAGCAGCAAGGGCGCGGTGGCCCAATTGACCCGCGACATGGGCGTGCGCTTCGCCGCCGAAGGCATCCGCGTCAACGCGGTGGCTCCCGGCTTCGTCCACACCGCCCTCACGGCGAATGTCACCGGGAACCCGGAGATCCTCGAAACGCTCGAGCGACTCCACCCCGTCGGGCGCATGGGTACCGCGGAAGAAGTGGCCAACGTGATCGCCTTCCTCGCCTCCGACGAGGCCTCCTTCGTGAACGGAGCGGTGTGGATGGTCGACGGTGGGTATTCCGCTCAATAGACGGAGGGGGCTTTCGCTTTGGCAAGCCAGGGGACATACAAGGGCGGCCTCTTATTCGCCCACGCCTGACGACCGGGCCTGCCCGGCCCGCCTCGACGAATCATCCCGATTGACATTACCACCGATGACCGGAACCGTGGCCGAACCCCCGTTTCCTCCCACCCTCATGGCTTCCTCCCCGATTCTCGACCTTTCCACCCTCGACCTCACCCAAACCGCCGTGACGAAGGAGGAGATCCTGGCGGTGAACGCCCAGCGGGACGAATTCGAGCAGTTGGACCGGCTCATCTCCCTGGACCTCGAGCAGGGTCTGGCGGTGGGGATCAAGACGCAGCGGCCCGACGAATTCTGGACGCGGGGCCACATTCCCGGACGGCCCATCATGCCGGGAGTGCTCATGATCGAGATGGCGGCCCAGATCAGTTCGGTGATCTACCACCTGAAGTTCGAGACCAACGGAAAGGTGTTCTTCGGTTTTGCCGGGGTGAACAACGTGAAGTTTCGCGGCGGGGTCGAACCGGGCCAGGATCTCATCATGGTGGTCAAGGCCAAGGCCCTGAGATCACGCATGGCAATCTTCGAGACGCAGGGATTCGTCGAAGGGAAAATGATCTTCGAAGGCGAGGTCTCGGGAGTCGTGCTCGGGTGAATCGGTCCAGCCGGGATCAGGCAAAGACCTTTCCCTCGAAAGTCTCCCCGGGTTCCGGTGGGCGGCTGTTCATCCACCGGTACATCCAGGGCCACGCGAGATCCTGGGGACCGACCTGGAGATCGTCGGGCCCCCACTCATTTTTCTCGATCCCCTGCCACGCCCGATTCAACGCATCGAGGTCCTGTCGAAGCACCTTGGCGAACAGCGCCCGGGTGAGGAGTCCGAGGGGTCTCAAGGGACCGAGCCCCATTCGCCACAGGGCGGACTCGACCACGACGACCGTCCTCGTTCCTTCCCTATCGGGTCGCATGAAGGCGGTGGCCCGGAAATAGGATTTCCCGTCCATTCCCACATAGTCCACCTGCGCGGCGAAGGGATGCAGGTAACGCCCGAAGGAGGTCAGGCGCCGTGGTTCCCCGAAGCGCCCCAGCCAACCGGATTGCCGGTGCTCCTCCGGGTATTCGATCTCGAAACCCCACTCCCGCGCGACGCCCCTCGCCGCCTGCCACCTTTCGCATCCGGCCTGTCTCACGAGTTTCGGGTGGACATGGGCCGTGTGCGTGGCGTCGAGGAAGTTTTCCAGGCAGAGGAGCAAGGGGGCCGGCGTCCGCCCCTGCAGCCGGAAGACCTCTTTCATCCACGGCTGTTCCTCCGCCTGCACCGAGAGGAACTCGATGGCCGGGTTCCTCCGACCACTCCAATCGAAGCCCTTGAAACGAAACATCGGAACGTCGGGAAGCGGCGCCAGTTTCTGTCCATGATAGGGACAGACCGCGAGTCCCTGTTCCACCCGGCAAGCGGCAAGGGGCATGCCCCGGTGCGGGCACACCGAAGGAAGGGCGACGGGACGGCCGCCGCACTCGGTCCAGGTCCAGTCGTGGTCTGGGCCGGATTCGAAGGAGGCACGGGTCCCGTCGGCGAGGGAAAACAGGGGCCAGGGTCCGGCGAGGTTTGCCTTCCACTTTTCGCGCGTGTTCATGCTTCCCTCGTTCTTAACACCGGCAAGCCCCTTAGATCGACCAGATTGCTGGACCGAATGCGGAATTCTCGTTTTCCGTGCCGCCCCTTCCGCCTCCGGAAGGAATTCCACGGCCCCGGATCAGGGACCGGTCCACGTATGGGGAAACCCTTGCCAAATGTCCTGCTTTTGGGAAGATGAAACCCCTTTTGCCGTCCACCCGCCTTCCGGCCCCAGCGCCCCTGACCTGAAACCGGTGTCAATCTTTCCCATCCCCCATGAAATTACCCCGCCCGTTGTTCGCCTTGCTCCTCCTCCCCTTGTTCGTCGCCTCCCTGCGCGCCGCCGACGAGGACTACGTCCCCGGCCCCGACGCCATGGTGAAGGAGGGCGTCCCCCAGGGCAAGGTGACCCAGCACACCTGGAAAAGCGAGATCTTCCCCGGAACCGAACGCGACTACTGGGTCTACGTTCCCGCCCAGTACGACGGCTCGAAACCCGCCTGCGTGCTCGTCTGCTTCGACGGCAGCGGCTTCGTCAGCGACAAGGGAGCCTTCCGCGCCCCCACCGTGCTCGACAATCTCATCCACGCAGGAGA
>JAGRPC010000409.1 GCA_020439925.1 Verrucomicrobiia bacterium
CTCGCGGGCCTGTTCTGGAATGACAAGAAGCTCGGCGAAGTGGTCTTTTTCGATCCTCCCACGATCGAGGCCTCCGGGCATCTCGACTTCGACCATCTTGGAAAGGGCGCTGCCGGATTCCCCGGGGAAGTCATCGGCGAAGTGAGATCGGAGCGCTTCGTCACTCGTGGAACGGTGTTTTCCGGTCTCAATTTCGGCTTCAGCCTCGCCGGAGAACGGTTTTACCTCCGCAATCTCCGTCTCGACCACAAGACGGGAGTGGCGTTTCTCAATCTCAAGTATGAACCGGGCATGGGAGAGGAGACGGTGCAGTACCAGACCGAGATCAAGCTCGACCCGCTCGTTTTCCGGCCCTTCTTCGACGAGCGGGGACGCAAGTTCATCGATGTGCTCAATTTCGGGGAGAATTCATCGATCTACATTGCTGCGGTCGGCAAGGGCGAGAACTGGAGTTTCTCCTCGTGGCAGAACCGTGGGGTCATCGATCTGCGACACTTCCGGCTCAACGGGGTCGAATTCCAGGAACTCGAGACCGACTACGAATCCAACGGAGAAACGCAGTGGTTCCGGAACGTTTCCCTCGTGCGTGAAGAGGGGAAAATCGTCGCCGAGCTTGCGGAAAACAACCGTCGCGAACGCACCTGGGAGGTGAAGGGGGTCGTATCCACGGTCGACCCTGTAGAGGGAGCGAGAGCCTTCAATCCGAAGCTGGCCGGGGCCCTCGAGAAATATCGTCACGCCACTCCTCCGACGGTGAGGCTGACCGGGCGGCTTGACGGTCGCCGCAACGAGGAAGTGGGCGATGAACCCCGTCGCAACGAGTTGACCCTTTCCTTCAGCGGAGGCGGCGATGCGCAGTACGACTTTCTCGGGAAAACGCTCACGCTCAGCGACCCGGTCGGCGAGGTGCGGGTTTCGGGCAGTCGTGTGAATCTTGTTTCCCTCTCCGGCGGGATTTTCGGGGGACGGGTCGACCTCGCTTACGACGTGAAGAACGTCCGCGACCCCTCGGCTCCCTTCGAGATGAAGGTGAAGATCGACGGAGTTCCGCTCGAACGGGTCACGAAACACTACGGGGAACAGGGAGACATCACCGGATCGGTCGACGCGGAGTTCTCCCTCGTGGGCAACGCCGGCCAGGCTGCCAGTTTCAACGGGGGAGGGCGGGCGAGCATCTCGGACGGTTTCCTGTTCGCCATCCCCGTCCTCGGTCCCCTTACGAAACTGCTCCCCGGGGGGGCGAACGGGAATGGGAACGGAAACGGGGGGAACATCGCCAAGGAAGCCTCGGCCTCCTTCCGCGTCGAGAACGGTGTCATCGTCACCCGCGATCTCGAGGCTCTCACCAAGTCCTTCCGGGTCAAGGCGGCGGGATCGGTCTCGCTCGTCGACCAGGCCGTCGACCTCGAGGCCGTCGTTAATACGCGGGGTGAACTTTCCAGTGCGGTGCTCACGCCGGTGAGCGAACTGCTGACCTATTCCTGCACCGGTACCGTGCGTGAGCCGGTGTGGAAGCCGAAACACATCTCCAATCTTGGCAAGGTTCCCGCCACCCTCATTTCCGAACTCACCAATATTCCCGTGGAGGGACTCAAGAAAGTGGGACAGCTCGGGCAGGAGCTTTTTTCCATCCCCGAGAAGATGCTCACGCCTGCGTCCGGCGGAGCGGCACCGAAGGAACGGCGTTTTCCCTGGGGGGGCACCGGCAACGGACGCGAGGAATCGGGCGGACTTTCACCCCGTCGCTTTTTCCCTCTCCGTCAGAGCGGGAACCCCGAGAAGTCCTCTCCGTCCCAGTCGGAGCAGGAACAACGGTGAGGTATTTTCTCGCAAGGACACCAGGGTGCACGGGATTGCGCGCCTGCATTCCTGCTTTACTCCCGCGCGGGTTTGCTCCTATCCTCCGGCATGTCTTCCGCCGCTTCGAAACCCGTCGTCCCGCTTCTCAGTGTCATGATGTTCCTCCAGTTTTTTGTCTGGGGAGCCTGGTTTGCGACGCTTGGTCAAGCCCTCGGATCGAACGGGCTCACCGAATCCATCGGAGGGGCCTACGGCACCGCTCCGCTCGGCGCGATATTCGCCCCCCTCTTCCTCGGGCTTGTCGCCGACCGCTTCTTTCCCTCGCAGATCATCATGGGAGTGCTTTTCCTCCTCGGTGGCGTCCTCCTCTTCCTCGCCACCGGAGCGGCCGAAGCTGGGAACGGCAAACTGATGGTCACCTACTGCCTCGGCCACATGCTCTGCTACATGCCGACGCTCGGACTGGGCAACACCATCGCCTTCAGTCACCTCGACCGGCTCCAGTTCCCCAAGGTGAGAGTCTGGGGAACCATCGGGTGGATCGTCGCGGGCCTCGTCGTCGGATTTGTCGGCTGGAGTTCGAGTCTTCGCATCTTCCAGCTCGGAGCCGCCAGTTCCATCCTCCTCGGGATCTATTCCTTTTTTCTGCCCCACACTCCGGCTCCGGCCAAGGGAGAGAAGATCGACCTGCGTGCCCTCCTCATGGTCGATGCCTGGAAACTCCTCGCCAAGCCCGGGTTCCTTGTCTTCATCGTCTGTTCCGGTCTCATTTGCATTCCGCTGGCCTACTATTACGGGCTCACTTCCAACTTCCTCACCAACGCGGGTTTCGAGCAGGCCGCTTCCTCGATGACCATCGGCCAGATGTCCGAGATCGTCTTCATGCTCCTTATCCCTCTCTTTTTCCGTCGGCTCGGGGTGAAATGGATGATCCTCGTCGGCATGCTCGCGTGGGTCCTGCGCTACCTGCTGTTCGCCTACGGGGCGCCCGATCAGGTCGTCTGGATGCTCATGCTCGGCATCGCCCTGCACGGGATCTGCTACGACTTCTTTTTTGTCACGGGATTCATGTATACCGATACGGTGGCGGCGAAGGAGATCCGCGGTCAGGCGCAGAGCCTCCTCGTCTTCGTGACGCAGGGCGTGGGCATGTATTTCGGCTACCAGGTGGCCTTCGGAAAATTCGGCGGGGTCTCGAAATACGGTGACCTCGACACGGCGATCAAAGCCGCGCGCGGAGAGGAGACCCTGACCTTCGCCCAGAGCATGGCCAAGATGTTTTCCGTGAAAATGCCCGACGGGGTGGATGCGACGCTCATCTCCGAGACGATGACCCAGTGGAAAGCCTTCTGGACCTACCCCGCGGCCATGGCCCTCGTCATCGCCGTGATTTTCTTTGCCGCCTTCTGGGACAAGACTCGCGTCACCGAAGAAGGGGAGTGAGCCAAGGCAGGAGCGTCGAAGCCGTGGAGTGATGAAGTGGAAAGTCGCCGGAATCAATTTCGACCACTTTCACATGGGCGACCTACTGCGCCGGGTGCACGCGCATCCCGATGCCGAGATCGTCGCGATCTGCGACGAGAAACCGGAGCGGATGGAGGAAGCGATCCGGAAATTTTCCATTCCATCGGACAGGGTCTACTCCGAGGTCGAACCCTGTCTGGTCGAGAGCCGGCCCGATCTTGTCATTCTCTGTCCCGCGGCCGCGCGGCATGCCGAATGGGTGGAAAAGGTCGCACCCTTCGGATCCGCCATCCTCGTCGAGAAGCCCTTCGCCTCGTCCCTCGCCGAAGCCGAGCGGATGATTGCGGCCATGGCGAAGACGGGAAAACTGCTCGCGATCAACTGGCCCCTTGCCTGGCTTGCCTCGCACGTGAAGTGCCATGAACTGTGCCGTTCCGGGGCCATCGGTGAAGTGCTCGAGGTGCATTACCACGACGGAAATCGCGGCCCTCTCTGGCACGGGGCCGACAAGATCGAACGTGAACCTGGTGATGCGGAAAAGGCGACGAGCTGGTTTTACCGGGAGGCCGAAGGCGGCGGCAGCCTGCAGGATTACCTTGGCTACGGCACGACTCTCGCGACCTGGTTCAACGGCGGGCAACGTCCCCTCGAGGTCGTGGCCCTGTGGGACCGGGTCGAGGGGGGCGCGCTCGAGGTCGACGAACACAGTGTCACGGTGGCACGATACGAGACCGGACTCTCGAAATTCGAAACGCGCTGGGGGACCCTGTCCGATCCTTGGACGGAACAACCCGAGCCGCGTTGTGGATTTGTCGTGCGTGGCAGCGAAGGCACCCTCTCCAGCTGGGATTACGACGATCATGTCACCCTGAGGACTCGCCAGAATCCCGAAGGGAAAAGGATCGAAGCGCCGAAACCGGTCTTTCCCCATGACAATCCCGTCGCCTACGTGCTCGATTGCCTCGAGCATGGGCGCGAGATCGAGGGGCCGCTCAGCCCCGTCGTCTCGCTTATCGGTCAGGAGATCGTCGACGCTGCCGCGGAAAGCGCGAGGACGGGGCGTGCGGTGGTTTTGTGAGGGGGGAGAGGGATTTGGTTCTCACGCCTTCAGAGTCAGAATTGCCACCTCCGGCGCACAGAGAAAGCGTGCCGGAATCGTCAGGGTGCCGATGCCTCGGGTGACGAAGAGCGAAGCCTCTTTGCGCCGGTAAAGACCGTAGGAATACCTGCGTCCGTGCTCGGGGAGGAGGATGGGGCCGACCACGGGAGCGCAGATCTGGCCGCCGTGGGTGTGGCCGGACAGTTGCAGGGCGATTCGGGGATCGTCGTGAAGATCGAAGGTGTCCGGTTCGTGCCACCCGAGGAGAACGGGTTTGTCGGGAGCCAGGGTTCCCACCACCCGATCGAGGCGCGGGTGTCCTCCCCAGTAACTGTCCATCCCGGCAACACAGAAGTCAGGGAACTCCTGGGATTCGTTTGCGAGCATCCGGACCCCGGCCTGACTCAGGGTCGTCTCGAGTCGCGTGTCCGCGTGCCAGCGGTCGTGATTGCCCCAGATGCCGAAGGTGCCGAGGCGGGGACGCAGATTCCGCAATTCCTCGCAGAGCGACTCGATGGCAGCAGGGTCGTCGGAAATGTAGTCGCCAACGAGGAAGACGAGATCGACTCCTTCCGCATTGACGGCATTCACGGCGCGGCGGATGAGATGGTTGTCGCCGAAATCGTCATGGTGGAAGTCGCCCATGACCGCGAGTTTCAGTCCCGCGAGAGCGGTGTGACGGGGAGGAAGTGCTACGTCGAGGCGGGTGATGTCCAGCCACTGTTTTTCAACGCCGCTCCCATAGCCGAACCCAGCCGTGGGGACTCCGTAAAAGACCGAGCGGAATAGCCATTTTCTGCGGGAAAGGTTCATGGGGGAAACTTCCACTCCGTGAGTGAAACGATGATGAAGGCTGGATGCGGTGTTTGTGAAAAGATTTTGTCGCTCGGTGTGATTTTCGAGCAGGAGAAACGGGAATGGTTTCCGAGTAAGATAGTCTCCCCCGGTTTGCTTTGCACGGCTTCGGTGCTTCGGGGTAGGGCCGTGCGGCTCGC
>JAGRPC010000410.1:0-7200 GCA_020439925.1 Verrucomicrobiia bacterium
TTCGAATCCCACTCCCTCCGCCATCGAAAGATCCGGACTCCGGGGAAGCGGAGTCCGGTCGTTTCACGGGATCACTTTCCCTTCCCGGTCACGTTGATATCGAAAGGGGATTCGTCCGGGTCGTTGCTGCGAACCTGAACCTTCGCCTTTCGGGTACCCGTGGATCGAGGTTTGAAGGTAACCTTGAAGGTCGCGCTGTCACCGGAGGCGAGGGTCGAAACGGGCAAGCGAGTCAAAAGAAAGTCCCGCGAGGCCGAACCGCTCGTTCCCACCGAGAGACCGGCGAGCGTTTTGCCCCCGTCGCTGCGAACCGTGAAGACTTTGGCGCGGGACCGTTTCTTCAGGCGCACCTTTCCGAAATTGATCTTGCCGCGGTTGTCGGCGAGGACTTTCGGTTCCGGCTGCATCACGGTGATGTCCGGTTCGATGTCGATGGTGAGAAACTCAATGAACATCGAAGGAATCCCGGGATGGTGCTCGAACTCTTCACCCAGTTTCCAGACTTCGGACTGGTTCGAGAGGGTGAATTGGTCGACACCTCCCGGCAGGGTCACCCCGATGCGGAAGGAGGCATTTCCACCGATGGGAGTCACGGTGTCGATGGGAACGTCGACGTTCATCATCGTTCCCTCATCGTAGTAGGTGAGCTTCAGGTCGCCGGGGGCGAGGGACGGAACCGATTTGTGGAGGTTGAGGCGGAAACCCTCGGCGGTGAACTCTGAGACGAAGGCCAGATTGGGGATCATGACTCCGCCGCCGGCGGTCACCTGGATGAAACCGCCGACGGTGCTTTCGTCGCCGGTGGCCCGGCAGATGATATTCCATCCCCCGACGTCATCGAGGGTGGTGGCGTAGGTTGCGGAGGTGGCGCCCGTGATCTCGGTCATTTCACCGGTGCGCGGATGCACGCGATACCACTGCAGGGAGAGTCCTCCGGACACCGCCGAGTCGTCCGAAAGTTTTCTGACATCGAAGGAGCTGGTCAGGCCATAGCCCACCCAGGGATAGGTGATCCCGGTGATGAACATGCTCGAATCGACGCCCCAGCCGGCGAAGCGGGTCTCGACCGTGGTGACAGGGGCATACACGACATTTGAGACCTGCCCATCACGGGGGCCTCCTTCGACGCGAAGTCGGTAGTAGTAGTTGCCATCCGGTTCAAAACTGAAGTTGTCGTAGCTGTCGTTGGGGGTCCTGAGGACATCCATGCCGAAAGGAACGTCGGCCCATCCGTCCGTGCCGGTGAACGAGCGTTGCAAGACATAGGCGGACGCACCGAATTCTGAAGGCGGGAAGAATTCCACATCGAGTTCGGGATGGTTGCCGCCGCCAAATGTGTCATTGCGCCTGTGGGTCTGATATACGAGCAGTCCCCCGATCGAATCCACCGCGTCCACAAGGGGGGCAATGTCGGGGACGCTGCCTCCGGAACCCGGAACAAACTGGGCGAATGCGGGCAGCGAAATCGCTGAGAGAAGAAGGGCAGCTAGACTTTGCCTAAGGCAGGTGAAGCGGCCTGCGCGAGGAAACGTGAGGTTCGGATTCATGATCGGATGAGGGGGTGAGATGAAGGCAATCCAAATCCGAAAAGGAAGGGATTGTATGCAAAAATGCTCCAAGTGGCCGCCCCCTGCCATGCATGGACTACCGCATTCTCAGCATGGATTGTTTTGGGCAGACCTCGCGCGGGTCCGAAAATGAGGGGCCTCTCCGGTTCGTGTAAGACAAGCGAAGAATCCGGGCAATCTTGATGGCCTCCCGATTTTCCTTGATGGAGTCCACTCCCGAAAGCTCCAAGCCTCGACCTCGCCTCAAGCTCACCTTGAGGCCGACGGCGGAATCCGTCGTGCGAGGCGGTCATCCCTGGGTCTATTCCGACAGTATCCGGAACCAGAACCGCGAGGGGGAGGCGGGAGAACTCGCCGTGATCTATGACCGACGCGACAAATTTCTCGCCGTCGGATTCTACGATCCCGATTCACCGCTGCGGGTGCGCATCCTTCATGTCGGGAAACCGGCCGTGATCGACGAAACCTGGTGGCGCGCGAGCCTCGAAGCGGCGCTCATGCGTCGCAACGGTATCGCCGGCGCGAGGACGAACGGGTTGCGTCTCCTCAATGGCGAAAGCGACGGGTGGCCGGGGCTCGTTCTCGACCGCTACGACACGACCCTGGTCGTGAAACTCTACAGTCCCGCGTGGATCGAGCGGCTCGATCTCGTGAAGGGGATCTTCATCGAACGCCTCGGACCCGAGCGGATCGTGCTTCGCCTCAGCCGGAACCTGGAGGAGAAGGCGCGGGAGTCGGGCCTCGCGGAGGGGACCGTCCTCCACGGACCGCCCCTCGAAGGACCGGTGGTCTTTCTTGAGGACGGGCTCCGCTTCGAGGCCGATGTCCTGAAGGGACAAAAGACCGGCTTCTTTCTCGATCAGCGCGATAACCGTCGGCGCATCGGCCGCCTTGCGGAAGGCCGCGAGGTCCTGAACGCCTTCAGTTTTTCAGGCGGGTTTTCCCTGCACGCCGCACGCGGGGGCGCCGTTTCCGTGACCGATCTCGACCTCAGTTCTCACGCCCTCGAGTCGGCGAGGCGGAATTTCGCCCTCAATCTCGACGACCCCGGGGTCGCCGCCTGTCGTCATCTTTCGGTGCAGGACGACGCCTTCGCGTGGATCGATCACAAGCAGGACGTTTCCTACGACCTCATCATCACCGACCCGCCATCACTCGCGAAGCGGGAGGTCGAGCGGGCCCGGGCGATCCAGGCCTATGGAAGGCTCAATGCCAACGCGATCCGGCTCCTGCGGAGGGGGGGCATCCTTCTCGCCGCCTCCTGCTCCGCCCACGTCAGCGCCGAGGAGTTTTTCAGCTCGGTGCTCCAGGCGGCGAGGCAATCGGGACGCCGCTTCGAGGAGATCGAGACCACCCGGCACGCCCCCGATCACGAGGCGACCTTTCCCGAGGCGAGTTATTTGAAGGGGATCTACCTGCGCTTCGATTGACCTTTCCGGAGGGATCGGTTAAAACGCCCCACCTCATGAAACGCCGTCTCTTTCTCCAAAGCTCCCTCGCCTCCTTCCTCAGCGTTCCCGCCTTCGCCCTCGAGGCCGACAATCCCTACCGCAAGAACATCGGGATCCAGCTCTACACCCTGCGGAACCAGATCAAGGCGGACCTGCCCGGGACCCTGAAAGCCGTCGCCGCCGCCGGCTACCGCCAGGTCGAGCCCTACGGGTTTCCCGACGCCACCGCTCTCGAGATGATCCGGGTTTCGAAGGATCTCGGCATGGCCGCGAATTCCTCCCATTTCGCCTGGGAATCCGTGACCGATCCTGACAAGGCGGGCGTTGTCCCCTTTGCGGAGATCCTTGAGAAGGCGAAGGATGCAGGGCTCTCCCATCTCGTGATTCCCTTTCTCCACGGCGATTCACGAAAGACCGTCGCCGATTACCAGCGCCTCGCGGAACGCTGCAATGCCGGCGCCGCGCTCGCGAAGGAGGCGGGCATCCAGCTGGCCTACCACAACCACCATTTCGAATTCCAGCCGCTGGACGGGGGCAAGTCGGGCTACGAGGTCTTCGTGGAGGAGTTTTCCCCGGAGATGAAATTCGAGATGGATGTCTTCTGGGTGAAGGTGGGGGGGCACGATCCCGTCGAACTGCTCGGGAAGCTGAAAGGACGCGTCTCCCAGGTCCACCTGAAGGATCTCAAGGCGGGTCTCGCCCTGCCCGAATTCGGCAGCGTTCCCGCGGATGCCTTCAAGGAGCTCGGACAGGGCATCATCCCGATGGAGCCAATCATCGAGGCTTCCGCCCGGGCCGGCGTCGCCCATGCCCACGTGGAGCAGGACCAGTCGCCCGATCCGATCAAGAGCATCGGGATGAGCATGGATCACCTGAAGGGACTCTGAGGCGGTCGATCACTCAGGGAGTCGCCCATGGGATCCACCCGGCCCGGAGTGCGCCGAGGAGCGCCGTCACCGCGACCGAGGCGAGCAGAGTCGAATAGAGAACCGCGGCCGCGGCGAAGCGGCTGTCGGCCTTGAATTCATGGGCGAGAAGGGCGGTGTTCACCGCCGTGGGCGCCGCGGTTCCGAGGATGAGAATGGCCGCCAGTTCGCCGCGGAAACCGAAGATCCAGGTCAGTACCGTCGCCACGAGCGGTCCCCCGACGAGGCGGATGACAAGGGCGATGCCGAGATTGCCGACGGGAGGCGGCGGCTTGGTCTGCGAGAGCTGGACTCCGAGGGTAAGAAGGGCGAAGCCGACGAGACCGTTGGCGAGATAGGTCAGCGGCGTCCAGACAAACACGACCTCCTCGAGCGGATTCCCCGAGGCCCGCAGGATCAGGGCGAGGAGGATGGCGTAGGGCGAAGGTTGTTTGAGAATGGGGCGGAAAAGCCCTTTTCTTTCGCTGCTCCCGGCATTGGCGAGGAACACGCCGAGGGAAAAGCTCGTCAGGTTCATCGTCGCGAGGACAAAGACCTGCACGACCGGTCCGAGCTCGGAAAAGGCCAGGGTCATCAGGGGGATGCCCCAGTTTCCGCAGTTGTAGATCATCGTGCTCAGCTTCATCGCGTAGCGCTGCCCGGGAGGCTGTTTGCGGATCGCGCAGACGATCCAGCTGAGCGCACCCATGCTGAGGATGACGGACACGGTGAAGGCGACGACCTTCAGACCGATGAGGCCGGCAAGGTCGGAGGTCGAGAGCCGCACGAGGATGAAGGCGGGAACGAAGAGATAAAGATTCAGCTTCACGAGCGTCTTCAGGTCGAGCCCGAAGAGCCGGTCGAGTCCCCAACCCAGGCCGATGACGGCGAGGATGGGGAGGCAGACGTCGACGAAGATCTGGAAAAGCATTCCGGCGCGAGCATGGACCGTCGCCGGGCCGACGGCAAACGGGAAAAGTGCCCGGTCCTCGACGGACCTTGCCGTCGGTCACGCCTTGGGAGGGGAGAGCAGGTAGGCGATGAGATCGGCCATTTCCTCCACCGGCACGGTCGCTTCGAGTCCTTCGGGCATGAGGGACTGGCCCAGCCCCTTCATTGAACTGACCTCGGTGCGGGGGAAGGTCTTATCGATCCCGCCGGGCATCCGCAGGGTCGTCTCCGTGGCGTTTTCGGAGGCGATGAATCCCGTTGCGCTGGTTCCGTCCTGGAATTCGAAGGTGTAGGCCTGGTATTGCGGAGCGACCTCGCGATTCGGATCGAGGATACGCTCGAGGAGGGTTTCCGCGCCCGCCGTGGCAAAGGTCGCGATGGGCGGTCCGAGAAGGATGCCTTCGCCTTCGTGTGTCTGGTGGCAGGCGATGCAGGCTTTCATGAAGACCATCTTTCCTTTCGCCGGGTCGCCCTTGGCCGCGAGAGCGGGCTGGTAGCGGGCGATCACGTCGGCTCGTTTCACGATGGGGGGCAGCACCTCCGAGGCAAGTTTCTGCACCCCGGCATCGGCGTGGCGGCGGAGGTTTTCGACCAGGCTCGCGGGAGCATCGGCGAGGGTCAGTTTTCCTGTCCGGATCGCCTCGAGAAAGGCTGTCGATCCCTTGGCACTGGATAGGAGTCGCGCGCCGACTTCGTCCCGGGCCGCCGCAGGCAGCGAGGCGAATTCCGCGATCAGAAAGTCGAGATCGCTGATCCCGGCGACGAGAACCGCCGCCAGGGCAGGGTCGGCCTTGCCCGACTTCAGGACCAATTGGAAACGTTCCCGGGTTCCCGCTTCGGGCAGCAGGGCGAGCAGGCGCACGGCGGCAAGGCGGGAGGCGGCCGGTGCTCCAGCGTCTTCGAGGATCTCCGTTGCTTTTCCGGTCATGGGTTTCCAGCGAGGGTTTGCAGCGAAGGAGGTCCAGTTGCCTTTGGCGCGGACCAGACCCTCACGGAGACTCGAGAGGAGGGCGACCGTGGCTGCTTCGGGCGAGCCCGAGGCCAGTTCATCGCCCACGGAGGCCAGAAGTCCGGCGTCGTTGGCTCTTCCGATCATGCCCGCGAGCTCGCTTCGGAAAGCGGAGGGCAGCGTCGCCGATGCCTTCCAGGCCGCGGCGAGATCGTCCGGCGTGCGCAGAGAGTTCAAGACTGCCGCTTCCATCCAGCGATCGCCCGAGGCGGAATCGAGCCGGTCGAGAAGGGGCTTCTCCGAGGCAAGCACGGCGGGGAAAGGCTCGTGCGCGGGCACCGGGGGAGCGGCTTTTCCGCGCTCGTAGAGAAGGCGGCGCGCGGTGGTGCGGTGCCAGTCGTTGGGATGATCGGTCAGGGCGACGAGCTCGTCGTCGGCGAGCGCGCCGAGGTCGGGAATGGCGGGTGACTTGAATCCCTTCGGCGCGACGCGATAGATGCGGCCGCGGTCGTTTCCGCTGTTGAGGTCGAGGTGTTTCTTGATCGTCTCGGGAATCGACCAGGGATGCTCGATGACCTCGCGATACATGTCGGTGACATAAAGGCAGCCATCCGGGCCGGTCGAGAAACTCGTGGGACGGAACCAGTTGTCGCGGCTGCGGAGAAACTCGGTCTTTTCTCCGGCTACCGGACGCGTTCCCAGAGGCTGCACGGATTCATCGACCGCCTTCACGATCTTTCGATGGACGAGATTGCTGCCGACGTCTCCGATGAAGGCGTTGTCCCGGAACTCCGCCGCAAAGGCGTCGCCCCAGTAGAGGTGCACGCCCGTGGCCGAGGTGAAGTAACCCGAGACCCGGCCGCCGCCCTCGACCACGCCCTTCACGACCCCGGCGACGCGCCAGCGCGTCCTGACAATCCGCCAGGGTTCGTCCGGGCTGATGCGGTAGACGGGAGCCGCGGCCCCGTCGTCGGGAATGTCGACGAGCGGGGACGGCAGGCTGAACCAGGGATTGGTCTTCGCCTGGTGGCGCTCGTAGGCCACCCAGATCAGGTGGCGCGAGTTGCTGCAGACAAATCGCCGCCCGAGCGAATCGAAGCTCATCCCGTACTGGGCGGTGCCGTTTTCCTGCCGGAAGTCGAGCTTCTCGGGATCGAAGGAAAAGTCCACGCCTCGCACCGCCACGGGCTCGAAACCGGGATCGCCGGGCTTCGTCACGGTGCCCCCGTTGCCGGCGGTCTGACCCCAGATGCGGTTGTCGGGACCCCATCGCAGGCTGTTGAAGAGCGCCTGCATGTTGAGGCGGAGATTGCCTTCGCCGAATCCCGTAAAGACCGTTTTCTCCTCGTCACAGACGCCGTCGCCGTCGGTGTCCT
>JAGRPC010000410.1:7318-7952 GCA_020439925.1 Verrucomicrobiia bacterium
TGGTCCTCGTCGGCGAGGAGTCGCACCCGGCAGATCGCGTCGTCGCGCCGCTCGGAGTAGCCGCGCATCTCGAGGACATAGGCTCTACCCTTTTCGTCGAAAGTCATCGCGATGGGATCGGTCACGGCCGGTTCGTGGGCGGCGAGGGTGAGGTCGAATCCGGGCGCGATCTCGAAGGTGGCGAGGGCGTCGGCCGGCTCCGTGGCGGGAAGGCGGGGAAACTCGTCGGCGGAGACCTCGGGTTCGGATGGGGTCTGGGCGCGGAGAGCGGAAGTGATCGAAGTGAGGATCAGTCCTGCAACGAGAATTCGGGAGACACGGATGTTCATGGCGGCAACTCCAGACTAAGAAGCAAAGACCGGTCCGGAAAATGGCGGGATCAGGGAATTGAGGGGTCCTGCGCCCCCAATCGCGTGCCTTGAGAGGCGGTAAGCAGAGAATAGGCTCACCGGGTGTTTCCGAGTCGCCCGATGCAAGGTCTTCCCTCTTCACCGATCCCTTGGATCTGTGTGGGGATGGTCGCTGCCTTTGGAGTGGTGTACGCCGACCAACCTGGAGAGAGTGCCCCGGCTTCCCCGGCGAAAATCGACTGGTCGGAAGCGCGCAGTTTCTGGGCCTTCCAACGGCCGACGGT
>JAGRPC010000411.1 GCA_020439925.1 Verrucomicrobiia bacterium
TGATCCTGCTGGTCTTTCTGATCCTCCTGCTTCTGTTGCTCCTTCTCCTTCTGATCCTCCTGTTGCTGATTCTGCTGCTCCTGCTGTTTCTTCAGTTCCTCGAGACGTTGTTTCACATAGTCGAGGTTGTGCGCGGCCATCTGGTTGCCGGGTTCAAGGGCGAGGGAAGATTCAAAATGTTCGATGGCTCCCTCCCAGTCGCGGATCGTTGTCTCGATCCCGGCGTTCCCGGTCAGTGACTGGACTTCGTCCGGGTTCTGACGGGGAGTGAGGGCGGTTTCCCCACGGCGGAAAAGGGTGTTGCCGAGATTGTAGAGGGCGGTGCTGTCGTAGCGTCCGCGACCTTCCGCAAGAGCGCTGCCGAACGCTTCGGCGGCCTTTTCGAAGTTCCCCGCTCGATAAGCCTGGGCGCCGATCTGCATCTGGAGAAAGGAACGTTTCCGCGGAGAGGATTCCTCGGCAAGGGCCCGTTCGGTTGCTTCCATGGCTTCCGTGGCTTTGGCCGCGACACCCGGGACCGATTCGGCGGGAAGCTGTCCGGGGACAAGGGAGAAAAGGAAAAGGATGAGGGCCGCCACGCTCCGTCGGGCAGGACTGGGCGATGCGGACTTCCTGACGGGTTTCAGCCAGAAGAGGGGAGCGAGATGCGAGAGAACAAGAAGGCCGAACGCCACGCTGAGCGGCCACAGGAAGCGCTCGATCGGCCGGCGTTGCGTGCCGGCTTCTTCCCGCGTGGCGGCGAGGTGCTCGCGGATTCTGGAAACCACTTCGGTGAGCGAAGCGGAACCTCCGAGGTGAAAATAGACTCCCCCCTTCGCGGCAAGAGCCTGGAGGGATTCGGGAGTGAGGCGGGTGCGGACGACCTGGCCGTTTTCGTCTTTCACAAACTCTCCCGGAATGGGTTCACCGTCTTCGTTGACCGCCGGGATGATCGAACCACCGCTGGTGCCGACACCGACCGCCAGGAGTTTCAGTCCCGCCTTTTCGGCTCGTTCGCGGACATTTTCGACCTCGTCGAGACCCTCGAGCGCTTCGCCGTCGGAAAAGAGGACAAGGGCGCTGGGCCCCAACTTTGCTTCTTCCACGGTTTCGAGAGCAAGGTTCACGGCGGCGCTCAGGTTGGTTCCCCCACGGGGAATGATCTCGGTGTCGAGCTGGTCGATGGCTTCGAGGATAGCCTCATGGTCGACAGTCAGGGGAGCCTGCAGGAAGGGCTTCCCGGCGAAGGCGATGAGCCCGATCCGGTCGTCGGGGAGCGAGAGAACGATGTCTTTGGCTGCCAGCCTGGTGCGGGAGAGCCGGTTGGGAGGCAGATCGTCCGACAGCATGCTGCGCGACGTGTCGATGGCAATGAGGAGATTGCGTGCCTCGGTCTCGCTCTCGATTTCCTCGAATCCGAGCTGGGGACGGGCGAGGGCGGCAAAGATCCCGAGAAGGGCGACAGCCTGGAGGCAAAAGATGGTCCATCTCCGCGATTGGGTCGCGCCGTTGATCAGTCGGTGGGCAAGCCTGGGCGAGACGAGTCCGGGCAATCGTCCGCCCGCCCGAAGGTGAGCCCAGAGACGGAGGGCCGCGAGGGGAACGATGAGGACCGCTCCCCACAGCCAGACGGGATGGGCGAAGGTGAGACCGTTCATGGATAGCGCTTCCAGAAAGTATCGTCTCCGATCAGGGTGAGCAGGGCAAATCCGGCACCGGCGAGAGCGAACCAGTGGAACCACTCCTCGCTCTCGACCCGGGTGCGGCGCTTGATTTCGGTCTTCTCCATTTCGTCGATGAGGCCGAAGATACGCTCCAGCCCCGAGGTGTCCTGGGCACGAAAGTACTCGCCTCCGGCGATCCGGGCAATCTCCTTGAGGGTTTCCTCGTCGAATTCCTGCTGCAGGCGCTGGGGGCCAAGGGGAGTCTGGACGACATAGTCGCCGTAAGTGCCGACGGCGATGGTGTGCACGCGGATGCCGAGGGTCTTGGCGAGCTTGGCCGCCTCGATCGGCGAGAGTCGGCCCGCGTTGTTGACTCCGTCGGTGAGAAGCACAACAACTTTGCTCTTCGACGGGCGCTTGTCGAGACGCTTGGCCGCGGCGGCGATGGCCGAGCCGATCGCCGTGCCATCCTCGACGAGACCGATCTGCACGCGGCCCAGGCCCATGGGGCCCTCGAGCCAACTCTTGGAGAGGGTCAGAGGGCTGGCCAGATAGGGTCGACCCGCGAAGGCAAGGATCCCGATGCGGTCGGTGGAACGCCCGCGGATGAAATCACGTGTCACCTTTTTCGCGGCCTGGAGCCGGTTCGCCCGACTGCCCTCGATGGTGAAATCCTCAACCTGCATGGAGCGAGAGACGTCGATGGCAAGGATGAGCTCCACGCCACTTTCGGAAACCTCCTCGGTCTTGTTGATCCACTGCGGGCGCGCGAGGGCGAAGGTCAGGCAGGCCAGGGCGAGGAAGAGGCTGGCGAGCCGGAAACCACCCGCGCGTCCCCGGGCCACCGGCCCGAGGCGGTGGAGGATGTGGAGCGAGGAAAACACCACCGCTCCCTCGTTGCCCGACCTGGCCTTGAGGAGGGCGAGGAGGGGAAGAAGCAGCAACAGGAGGAAGGCCCAGGGTTGGGCGAAGGAGAAAGTTGTCTCGGCGAGAGGAAGCATCTTGCGTCGGGGACTTTGACAACGGATGCCCTCCTCCCGCTCGCTCTTTTCACCACTCGATCACGGCGCTCGCCCAGGTGAGGCCGGCCCCGAAGGCGACGAGGAGGATGCGGTCACCCGGTTTCACGCGCCCCTGGCGATGGGCTTCGTCGAGGGCAATGGCAACGGCGGCGGCGGAAGTGTTGCCGTATTTGTCGAGATTGATGAACACGTTCTCCTTCTTGAAATCAAGGCGCTCCACGATCGCATCGATGATGCGGAGATTCGCCTGGTGGGGAATGATCAGGTCGATATCGCCGATCTCCAGGCCGGCGGCGGCGATCCCGTCGATGGCGGCCTGGCGCATTGCATTGACGGCATGCTTGAAGACTTCGCGGCCCTGCATCGCAAGAACGGCTGGCTTCGCCGGAGCCGTGCCGGGGAGGGCGGGGCAGGCCGAACCGCCACCGGGTATGTTGAGGAGTTCGGCCTGGGCGCCGTCGGTACCGAGCGTGGAGGAGAGGATGCGTCCTCCTCCGTTCGTGGAGGGCAGGAGCACGGCCGCTCCGGCACCGTCACCGAAAAGGACGCAGGTGTTGCGATCGTTCCAGTCGACGAACGCACTGAGCTTTTCCGCACCGATGATGAGGGCGTTGCGAAAGGCGCCGGCCCCAACCGCGTGACGAGCGAACTCCATCGCGTAGAGGAAGCCCGAACAGGCTGCGGAAACGTCGAAAGCCACGGCCCGGAGAGCGCCGATCTGCTGCTGCACGTAGCAGGCCGTTGCCGGCGTGATGGTGTCCGGGGTGATGGTGGCGACGATAATCAGGTCGATATCGGCGGCCACCACCCCGGCTTGCTCGAGGGCGCGCTTGGCTGCTTCGCTGGCGATATGACTCGTGAACTCGTCGGCCCGCGCGATGCGGCGTTCCCGGATGCCGGTACGGCTCGTGATCCACTCGTCCGAGGTGTCGACGGTCTCCTCGAGCTCGCGATTGGTCATGACGCGCTCGGGCAGATAGCTGCCGGTGCCGGCGATGCGGACGGGAAAAGGCGGGGCGATCGGGGCTGAACCGGGGGAAGTCATTTTCGGGGGGGAAGTGCACGGGGAAGGCACTTCATCAATAGATCAGTTCGGAGTAGCGGTCCATCTCCTCCTCGATGTGTGGATTGACATGGTGTTTGACCGATTCGAGCGCCACGCGAATGGCGTTGCGTACCGCGAGCGGTGAACTGGAACCGTGACCGATGATGCAGACACCATTGACGCCGAGGAGGGGACTGCCGCCGTAGGTTTCGTAGTTGCCGCGTTCCTTCACCGCCTTGAAGGCATCCTTGGCGATGAGCGCTCCGACCTTGCGGATGGGATTGGCGCTGATTTCCTGCTTCAACCATTTGAACATGGCCTTGGCGGTGGCCTCGCAGGATTTCAGGATGACGTTGCCGACAAACCCGTCGCAGACGACCACGTCGATCTTGCTCTCGAAGAGGTCGTGCCCTTCCACATTGCCGCGGAAGTTGAGGTCCGTGGCCCGCAGCAGTTCGAAGACCTCCCGGGTGAAGTCGGTGCCTTTGGAATCTTCCTCGCCAACGGACATGAGGCCGACGACCGGCTTTTCCTTGCCCTGGACATGGCGGGCGTAGACACTGCCCATGATGGCGTAACCGAGGAGATGGGAAGGCTTTGCATCAACATTCGCCCCCGCGTCCATGATGTTGCAGGGGCCATGCTCGTTGGGCAGGGGAGAGGCGATCCCCGAGCGCTCCACGCCGGGAATGTTGCGCCACTTGATGGTGGCGGCAGCAACGGCGGCGCCGGTATTGCCTGCACTGACAACTCCTTCGGCGTCACCCCGTTTCACGAGATCGACGGAGACGCTGATGGAGGAATCCTTTTTTTGCCGGACCGATTTCACGGCCGAGTCGTGCATCGTCACCACCTCGGAGGCATGAACGATTTCCACCTTGTGGAGGGGACAGGAATGTCGATCGAGTTCCGCTTTTACGGTGGTCTCGTCCCCGACAAGAAGCAGCTTCTGGAGGTCGTGACCGTAGGCTGCGAGAGCCTCGACCGCGCCCGCCACGATGGCCTCGGGGGCCTTGTCGCCCCCCATCACATCCAGAGCGATTCTCATGAGCTGGGTAGAGCCGCTATCTAGGAACAAGGCATGCCAACATGCAACCCCGAAAAACAAAAGTCACCCCGGGGAGGGGTGACTTCAGAAGACCGAAGGTCAGGCAGGGTTCTCCCGGATTGCCCGGAAAATTCGCAGGATCAGAGCTCCTCGACGGTGACCACCTGACGGCCCTTGTAATAACCACAGCTCGGGCACGCGATGTGCGAGGGGACGGCGCTGCCACATTCGGCGCACACGTTGAGCTTACGGGCACGCCACCGCTGACCGCTACGGCGGAGGCGCCTTTTCATTTTGGAAACTTTTCGCTTTGGGACTGCCATGACGGGCTGGAATTCGGGTGAGGGCGCACTTAAGCCGACTTTCTGGAAATGTCAAACGAGGAGAACAGATTCTTCCAAGGGTTTTGAGAAGGTACCCGGCTCGATTCAATCAGCCACCTTCAGGTAGAGGGAGGGTGGCGGAAGGGTCGGGTGACGGGAGGAGGCAACCGCATGGACGAGGCCGCCTCCCCGTTGTTCCTTCGTCTCGCGAACCACGATGAGGGTGGCGCGTCGGTTGGCGTCCTCGTTGAGGAATGCCTTCAGGGCTCCTCCCCGGATGCCGAATGACCCGTTCTGGATGCCGCGGGGAACGGTGAACTGACCCAGCTTTCGGACCTGCTTTGTCAGGATACCGTTCCCGCTTCCGGTCTCATTCGCGGGAGCCCGATTCCAGTCCAGCGACGCGGGGTCCCAGTCGTCGAGAGAATCGTCGACAAGACCGTAAACGGTGAAGACGGCGTCGTCGAGATGGGACGCGAGACCCCAGCCCGTTGGCGTGAAACGCAACTCAAGGCGAGCCTCGGCGATGCTCCCGGCCGGGATATCCCCGAGCGAAAAGCGGAGATAGGACTTTCGATGCGGAGCGTTATTCTCCCTGCCGTTCTTCAGAAGAAGAAGGGTGTCGGAGACGTGGGTGGTCGGATTCCCGCCCCAGATGTATGCGTCCGCACCTTCCGGGTCCGCCGTGGTGAGGATCCGGATACCCTCTTCACGGGGTCTTACCGGGGCCTCCGGCTTCGCCCAGGTGCCCTCTTCGGATGCCTCGACCACACCACCCAGTGAAGCCGAGGCGACGAGCGTCTGTTGGCCCTCGCGCAGGGAGATACGCTTTTTGGTCCCGGGTTCCTCGACCTCGACCAGTCCGTCGAAGACCTGGGTCTGGGTCGCTCCGCTCGAGGGATCCACATTGACGGCGAAACGCGTGCCATGGTCGATGACACGGGCGTTCGGGGTGTGAATGGTGAATCCGAGGGCGGTGGAACCGACTTCCGCGACAGCCGTGCCGCTTTCGAGGACACAGTTAATCCCATCGACGAGTCGCAGCCGGGCGGGGGCCTCCAGCACGACTTCGGCCCCGCTGTCGAAGGCGATCGTCGCAAGACCGCGCACCAGTTCCAGGTTGCCTTCGCCGAGACGGGCGCCATCGGCGGTGGGGAGGCTACCACTTTCCCACCTCGCGGACTCGGTCTTTTTCATGCTCGCGAAGCTTGCCGGAGGCACGGGGACGGGCCGCTTCAGCACCACGGCCAGAAGGGTGACAAGGGCGGCCGCTGCCAGGACCTGCCAGATCGGGAAAACCTTGCGGAGCCGGGGCATCGCGAGGCTCGCGAAATCTTCCGAGTCCGGTTTGCCGGCGACGTGCTCCCAGTGGAGCATGGCGTGGTCCTGGAGGAAGTCCAGATAATGCCGGCGCGCCTCGGGATCGCGACTGAGAATCGATTCCAGCTCGGCAACCTGCGAGGAGCTGAGGGATTTCTCGATGTAGCCATGGGCAAGTTCGAGGAGGTGGTCAACTTCTGAATCGTTCATGCCGTTTTTAATTGTTTCTCAACGCACAGGTATAGGTTTTTACGCATCCGGCTGAGGAGACGATATACTGCGCCCTCGGTGCGTTCAGTGCGGCGGGAGATGCCTTCGATCGAAGCTTCGTCACGATAGCGCAGCTCCAGAATCTCGCGGTGCTCCGGCGAGAGTTGGCGGACACACGACTGAAGCGCCTTTTCGCGGCGCTCCCAGCGTTGTTCCCGCAGTGCCGACTCGGAGTCCTCGCTGAGCAGTTCGAGAAGACGGTCACTGAGATGTTCGGAACGGTGGCGTTTCGAGCGCCGCCGGTGAGCAAGAATCTGGTAGAAAAGGATCTTCCTCGCCCAGGCTGGGAAGTTGGTGCCGAGTTCGAACTGGTGGAATTGACGCCACATGATGATCTTGCCCTCCTGCATGACATCCTGTGCATCCTGGGGACAGGCGACCAGGCCGGTAACGTAAAGGGCGAGTCGTCTCTCATGTTCGGTGAGGAGGCGCAGGAAGGCCTCGGTGCGATCCTCTTCGCCGGGCAAGGGGGGGGTATCTTCTGGAGCCGTCATTCCAGTTGAATAAGTCGGCATGCAGCGGGCTTGGACAGCGGAAAATGCACTTGGCGGAGATCCGGACCGGGATGTAGATTTCCCAAATGGAACCGACTCAACGGAATCTCGCGATCATTTCCGCTCTATTCGGCCTGGCTGGGTGTGTATCCACGGAGGTCGCGCCCCCGGCCACGGCCTCTCATCTCGGTCATGAGGTCATTTTCCAGGCTGCCGATATCGACCAGAGTGGACATCTGACCCCCGAGGAGGTCGCCCTGCACTACCATCAGGAATTGCTTGCGAAATACGACCAGGACCGTGACCAGCACATTTCCGAGGAAGAGTGGCGTGCCCAGCATCCGGATCAAACCGGCGTGGATCCCCGCTTTGTCGCCGCGGACACCAACAAGGACCGGAAAGTGAGCAAGGCCGAGGCCGCCAAGTGGGTTTCCACCCATGTCAGTTTTGGTGACGCCTTCAAGAAATATGATCAGGACGGCGACTTCCGGCTGTATTGGAAGGAACTCGATGCCAATGCCCCGACCGAGTTGCGGGTGACCATGTTTTCGCTGCCGATCGGTTAACCGCTTTCCTCGATCCAGCCTTGCTGCGTGAAGGGCGATTCGGCCCTTGGCGCCAACGCGCCATGACGAGGGTGTCCGATTTCGGGCACAATTCGACTTGTTCCGCCGAGATGTTGCGCCACTTCCTCGTTTTCACCGTCCTGCTCGGGGCTGCGTTTGCTGTTTCCGTTGTTTCGGCGACGGAAGACATCGCTTTTTTCGAGTCGAAAGTGCGCCCCCTTCTGGTGAAGCGTTGCTACGAATGCCATTCCCAGGAGGCGGAGAAGCAGAAGGGAGGGCTCCTGCTCGACCGGAAAGCGGGCTGGGAAAAGGGTGGCGACGGAGGGCCTTCCATCGTTCCGGGAAATCCCGACGAGAGCCTGCTTATTCATTCGGTTCGCTACGGCGACGAGAATCTCCAGATGCCTCCCAAGTCGAAGCTGCCTCCGGAGGAGGTTGCCATCCTCGAGCAGTGGGTCGCCATGGGAGCCGCGGATCCGCGGGAGGAGGCCATCACAGCGGGAGTGCGCAAAGGGGAAATTGATTACGAGGCGGCACGCAGCGAGTGGGCCTTCCGACCTGTCGTGAAGCCGGCCATCCCCGGAAACGCCGATCCTTCCTGGGCAATCGGCGAGGTCGATCGATTCATCCTTGCGGAACTTGAAAAGAGATTCCTCGCTCCGGCCCCGGAGGCGGATCCCGCGGCCCTGCTTCGGCGGGTCCATTACGACCTGAACGGGTTGCCACCCACGGAGGAGGAGGTCCTTGCCTTCACCTCCGATCCGTCGCCAGAGGCCTTTGTCAGGGTCGTCGATGACCTGCTGGGCCGGCCCGCCTTCGGCGAGAAGTGGGGGCGCCACTGGCTCGACGTGGCCCGCTATGCGGATTCCAACG
>JAGRPC010000412.1 GCA_020439925.1 Verrucomicrobiia bacterium
GGACCGGCGGATCTGGTCCTTAGCCTCCTCGCAAGGATCCTCGACCACGCGGTGATGTGTGCCCTCGTGATCGGAGCTTCCGGATTTGTCAGCGTTACGGGCCGTGTTCTGCTCGTGATCGTTCTGGGAACCTTCTACGCCGCCCTGATGCTTCCCTATCGGATGGGACTGGGAACCTACCTCCACTCGCCTTCGATCATCCTTTCCCGGGTGAACGCGGTCCTCTGCGGGCTTCTCTTCTGCCTCATCGGAATCCAGCTCGCGCTTGTTCTCTTGCAGAAACTGGAGGCCCCTTCACGCGTCAACGATCCCGGACCCGTCCTTGCGTTTGCCATCCTGGCCGTGCCCTTCGTCCACGGCATCGCCCGCGCCGTGTTTGGATTGCCCGGCGGCTTTCTCGCGTTGCTGTTTCTCGTTGGAACCCTCTACCAGTTTGCTCCGCGCTCCTCGCGCAAAAAGCAGTTGAAGCTTGAAGCCGCCGCGCCTCTTTTGCGAGTGACATGACGCCCCATTCTGAACTTTACGCCACGGTCCTCTCGGTATTCACCGCGGAGCAGTGGGCGTTTTCCGAAGTAGCCGGACGCGAGGTCATACGATCCGGTTTTGAGGCGCATCACACTCGTGTCGACCTGCACATCCAGGTCTTCGAGGAACTCGCTGCGGTCTCCGTGGTTTCCGAATCCCCTCGCTCCTGCTCGGGACCGGCTCACCGGGAACGGATCGCGGAACTCATCATGCGGATCAACCAGACTCTCACGGTGGGAAATTTTGAGCTCGACTGGGATGCCGGAAGGTTACTCTTCCGCTTGACCAATCTCTTCCCTTCCCCGCAGGGCGATACCGGAATCATACGCGGAATGGTGCACACGGTGGTGGGAGAAATGGACCGCATCGCTCCTCTCGAAGCGATCGTACTGCAGACGGAAGGAGCTCCCCTGGCCTCGCTCGACCTGATCTCGCTGATGCAGCGCGAGGATCTCCTGCCGGAGCTTCCCCAACCGGATTCTCTTCAAGAAACGCCCTGATGGAGGATTCCTACCCGGTCGATGACGGCATCCACGTCCTCAAAGGAGGACGGAAGCTGGGTCCCTACACCGTGGAAAACCTGCTCGAGGGGCTCGAAAGCGGCGACTTTTCCGAGAACGACGTGTGCCTTCGTTCCGGTGCCGCGGAGTGTGAACGACTCCGCGATCTGCTCGACTGGGAGGGAAGGGAGGATCCGTTTGAAGGCGAAGATTCTTTGGATGAGGGAGACGACGGCTTCGAAAATGAAGAAGGTGAACTTCCACCCGCACCTTCCTCCGAAAAAAGCATTGTCGCGGCCCGACCCGACCGCCTCCTTTATTCCGGTCATCCTTCGGTAATTACCTATCCGGTGTCTCTCTTCCTCGTGATCGCTGGCGTCACGGGAGGAATCTGGTTGTACCGATTCGATCCCAAACTGACTCTTGCCGCATTCGCACTGGCAACGGGAGGACTCGCCCGGCTCAGCTTTGTCCGCTTCACCCACGACTACCATGTTCGCTCCCGGCGCATCGAGTCAGTCACGGGATTTCTCGCGCGCAGTTCGCGGGAGGTCCGCATCGAGGACATCCGATCCATCAACGTGAACTGCCGGGGGGTTTCCGGGATCCTCGGAATCGGGACCGTCGACTTTTTCACCTCCGGGGATTCGCCGGAAGTGTCCTTTGAGAAAATCTGGGCTGCGCGGCGCCTCAAGACCTTGGTGAGAAAGTTGCAGGACGCCACCGAGTAGAGATTCAGGTCCACTCAGGCGGCCGGGGCGGAAACGCCGACGATGATTCGGTAGGTGATCCAGAGTATCGGAAGGGTCATGAGGACGAGATAGACCCAGTTCACGGCCGAAGCGAACCGGCTTCTCTGCAATTGCCTCCGATAACGCTCCGAAATCCAGATGAAGGTCACCAGGATGGGAAGAAACAGAGAGGTGGTCATCGTGCTGTGGGCAATGACCGGGTCGCCGATTCCCGCGTGGCAAAGGGAGAGAAAAATCACGGTCCCGAGGAAAAGCAGCATCCACCTCGCGCTTGTTCCGCGCACCCTCCAGACTTCGTCGTCCTGATGCCAGACAGCCCACCGATGGATCGCTGCGACGACGACAAAGACAAAGGCTCCGTAGGTGAGAATCCAACCGCCTCGTCCCAGCACGCTCGATTTCACCTGAGAAAGAGCGCCCCGCCACCCTCTTTCGAAAAGGGCCATTGCTCCCTCCTGGCGAACGAATCTCAACAAACCCGGCGTCTCCCCGGCCGGAATCGCCTCGAGTTGCTCCTTTCCCGGATGCTCACTCTGGAAGCGCGCCGCCTCTTCGGGGCCGTCGAGCCAGATAAAGTAACTCTGATAGGAATGAAACGGATCACCGTAGGCTTTTGCCGCGTATGTGAGACGGGGACCAGTCACCAGGAGGAAGGCCGCGATCGACATGGCGAAGCCAACCAACTGATTGGACGGAGACCACAAGTCGCCCTCGACACGATTGCGACGGGTACGGAAGGCGGTCCAAAGGGATCTTACGATGGATACGATCACGAATCCTGCGAAAACCGGCCAGATGAGAGGTTTCGCCAGAAAGCACAGCCCAAGGAGCAGGCCAAAAACGCCATACAGCCAAAGGTGATTCTGTCGGATGAGGCTGAGCGCGCACAACCACGTGAGGACGACGAGCAGATAATACAGGGCATCTGGACTGAAATAAGCGGAACGCTCCAGAATCACTCCAAATCCCCCCATCAGGACAGCGGCCGCCGCCCCCGAAAACGAGAACGCCCTTGCCGCTCCGAGGGCAAGAATCAGGAGCAGCACTCCCGAAAGCGTGAAATTTAACCACTTGCCTGCCTCGAAGACTCTGTCGGGAGGCTCGTCGGCCATCCCTCGAAGCATCCACGGAAAAAGCGGATCGACGATGCCGTCGGTGTATTGCGGGAGCGCGCTGGTGAATTCTCCGAGGATCGACGGTCTTTCTTCCTGCAAGCCTAGTGAGGCCGAGCGATAGACGGCATCGATAAAGGCCGCCTGGGTCGCGCCGGTTCGGTCGGTGTTCTTGCCAATAATAAGAATGCCCGCAAAATAGGAATAGGCCCAGGCGTAGGCTACAAGCACGGACAGGAACGCCGCCCAGAGTATTGGGCTTTTTCTGGATTGCTGAAAGATCAGGGTAGTCACCTTCATTCTTCCTGGGAGCGAATCCGGTCGAGCCTTGCCTCCGACTCGGCGACGAAAGCTTCCGACTGACGAAAGCGGATCAGGTCCGCGACCCGCGCCGCGTCCTTGCGTGACTCCGGGATCACGATCAACTCGATTCGTCCGACGGAGGCACCTGGAAAGCCGTCCAGCTTTTCGGGAGAACGGGTGAGAAATACGAGTACCTTTGGGCGAAACCAGCCCGAATGGTATTCGACTTTCTCGACCTGGGCGTAGTCAAAACTCACCGTCACCGAGGTGGTCTTGCGAAAAGCCCGCTCCCTCACCCGATACTGGAGTTCGACCGTGTCTCTCCCGCAGTAAAGCTTGCCCTCCACATGACCGTAACCCATCGGATCCATGGCAGGATTGACAAAGGAGACTGAAAGTTCGTCGTACAAGGCAAATTGAACCAAAAGGGCAAGGTCAGGAGTCCCGGCCCTTAACGAAACCCGGAGCGACCACTTCGGCAAGAGACTTCGTCCACCTCTCAATTTCCTCCGATTCGAGCGGCCGCCGCAGATGAAAACCTGCGTAGAGATCCCCGGCCTCACCACTTCCCCGTATGAGACAATGCCAGACTTGGCCATCCGGGCTGACCTGAGTGGCCCGCCCCTTCTCCAATCCCAGCAGGCGTTCGGCTCGAACAGACACATCAAGCAGCAGAGAGGACTCGAGGCTTTCACAGCGGGAATTCTCTGTTGCCGAATAGAGAGGAAAGCCATCCCGGTCGCAGATGGAAACCGACTCCGCTTCAAGGACTCGTCGGGATTTCTCAGCAAATCCGGCAATACGTTCGAGGAAACTCAATCGGGAGAGATCCTCTCCCGGGAGGTCTTCACCAACTTCTTCCTCATCCGCGAAGGCTGCTTCGCTCGGCCCTCCCGGTTCTTTTGCAGCATCATCCCCTCTTTCCTCGACGTCCGACGGTTCATCTTCCCCAGGAACTTCCGAGTGCTCTTCGATTCCCCTGGTCGCGGAAGGAAAATACTCATCGGATTCCTCCGCCGACATTAGGTCCTCGGAGGCGTGGCCCTCGTCACCAGCGTAATCTGACTCGGCCTCCTTGCGTGCCAATAGTTCAAAGCGATCTACCCTGGCACGTGCCTCGGCCAGAGCGAGCAGGGCCCGGTCGGCATCGCGCTGGGACACAGAAACCGGCCGGTCCCAGTCATCATCGCTGTCATCGAGAAATGCGGGTATTGGCCTCTCTGGCAAGGAGCCCTCGTCACCGCTTGCCAGCACCTCGATTTCCCCCACTCCCGAGACGAGTTCGAAGTCTTCGGCCGATTCTTCGGGTTGTACCTCCTCTATCTCGTCGAACTGCCCGGCGGATTCCATACCCCGGTCGACAGGAAGCACTTCTTCCTCCTGAGGCAATTCGGAGTGCAGCTCCGACCCCATCCATTCTTCGATTTCCGGTTCGGCATCCCAGTTCAAAACGGCTCCGATGTCTTCGCCCACCATCCTGTCGGCGTCGGACAAAGCCAAAGGTTCAATCTCCCCGGAAGAGGACTCGGAAAACTCCGATTCCTCGACAGATTCGGGTTCCTCGCAGTCTTCGTCGATCTCTTCCTCGGCTGCCTCAAACAGGGCGAACTCCGCGTGGCCGATCGGCTCCTCAAGATCTCGCGGTTTCGAATGCGGCTCAACTTCAGAATTATCAGACTCCACGGGCACGATACCCGCAAAAGGCTCGCGAACCTCGGGTTCCTCGCCGCATTCACCAGGTTTATCCTCGGCCGCCTCAATCAATTCGACCAAAACTTCTCCTTCTGGATCCGAACGATCTTCCAACTCCGGGAGCGGTTCCCCTACTGGCTCAATCGCCAAGGGATCCGAACTTTCCCGGTAATCCGCTGGAACGGACTCCACTTCGGCCGATAAGAAGACAGCGACATCCTCCTCTTCGTCGTCGATTTCAAAGATGGAAGCCGATATCTCGGCAGGCTCGGTTTCTCCGGCAGCCACAACCGGCACCATGTCCACCTCGAGAGATGCTGTTTCCCCCCTTTCAACCTTCTCTTCCTCCCTGAAACCAGTCGACTTTGGATCCTGAACCAGGCCCGAAACGGCCGGGATGATCTCCCCTTCCTCCGGACGGGGAACAGCTCTTTTCCCACGCTTGCCGGAAGCGGACTTGGGACGCTGTGGGTCACGACCGAAACGCCCCTTTTTTATCGGGGAAAACGCTCCTGCCAGTTCCTCCAACTCGTCCCTGTCAATCCACGAGTCTGGCATAGTCGTCGCGCTGGGGCGGGGTGGAATCGTCCTCCTCGTAGAGATTGAGCCGAGTTTCCAGTTCGGCGGCGAGTTGGTCGAAAATCAGAGAGGAAGCCGAAGGACGTTCGCGAAGCATCGCCACGGTCACCCCGATGCGGGATGCCTCGCGGATATCCCGATGGATCGGAACGACTGTCTCCAGCACCAATCCGGTCGGCAAGAGATCCCGAAACTCTCTTTGATCGTCGAGATTGGAGGGATCATCGGCGTCGGTCATGGAGAGGAGAAAGCCCGCCAGTCGCGGTCGATCCTCCCCTTGGTTGGCACCTCGAGCGGTTGCCACCATTCTCAAGATTTGAGGAAGACTACGCAGGCACAGCGGCCCTGGCTGCTGGGGAACAAGGAGGGCGTCAACCCACAGGGATATTCCCGCGGACACCGGATGCACTCCCGTAGGAGCGTCGAATATCACCAGGTCATTGCCTTGGGCCGCGATCGCCTCGTTGACGGCTGCGATCCGATCCGGAGCAGCGTAGTTGCAGTCGGAATCCGCAAGGACCGCATCCAGCGAGCGGCGAGAGCCACGCGTCAGCAGGGATAACCCCGGAAGCCGAGTGTGCAACACCGCCGAACTCACCGCCTCTTCACTCACCGGTTCAAGGTCGCAAAGAAAGTCGTGATATCCGACGGCATCCTTCGCCTTTTCCGTGAGGGAAAACCCCACTCCACCTTGCAAGTCGGCATCGACCAGAAGGATACGCCATCCCCGCTTGGCCAGCGAGTAGCTCAGATTCACGGCGATGGATGTTTTCCCAACGCCCCCCTTCTGACTGATTAAGGCTAAAGAAGACACAATGCGGTTTGGTTGAGGGAAAAGATAACCCGAAACCGGGACGCCACGACAAGATTTGTTCCGTCAAACCGGCTTTTCGGGTCAAAAACATTGTCTCAGCAGGCCGATTTCGGTATTCTCGCCCTCCTTTTTAAAGCTGAATCGATGAACGCAAAGTCCTCCACTCTTTTCCCTCTCCTTTCTCTCTGCCTTTCTCTTGGGGCAGGCCTTTCTCTTTCGAATGCCGACGAGGTCAAGCTGAAGTCCGGCGAAACTCTGAACGGCCATATCACTTTCGAGGGGGATGACATCATCAAGATGGAGATTTCCATTTCGGCTTCCATCAAGGAGACCAAAGTCATTGGCAGGGCGGATATCGCCACCATTGTGAAAGACGCCCCCGATGACGTAGAATTCAACAAGGTCCAGTCCCTCGTCCCCTCTCCGCCTCTGACTTCAGCCGAGAACCTCCGAAAGATGCTGGAGACAGGACCTGATTCTTTCCTTAAAAACTTCCCAGGCAGTATACACGTTCCCAAGGTCAAGGAAATCAGGGAAACGCTCGCCGCCGATCTCGACAAGGTCGAGCGTGGCTACCTCAAGGTTGAGGACGACTGGTACAGTCCTCAAGACAAGGTCGATTACAAGGAGCTGATCGATTCTCGTATCCGCCTTCTCCGCATGCGAAATTTTGGAAACTCCCAGAATATCGGGAACCTCATCGCCGCCCTCCGCGAGTTCGAGGTAATCGAGGAGAATTTCGTAGGCTCCCCTGCCTATCCCCAGGCAGTCGAGTTGGCAAAGGAGATCATTCCCCGACTTGGGAGGACGCTTCAAGGTATGTCTTCCTCGGTGGAATACCAAAATGCCGAGTACGAGAAGGCACTCGCCGCATCCACCCCTGAAACCCAGGTTCAACTTCGCGCCGCGCGAGCTGCCGAGGATAAGTCGATTTCCGATAGAATCGCCGCCGACAAGAAGGATGGA
The DNA here is from genome assembly GCA_020439925.1 of Verrucomicrobiia bacterium. GTDB lineage: Bacteria > Verrucomicrobiota > Verrucomicrobiia > Verrucomicrobiales > DEV007 > Arctic95D-9. Next base: position 7,244 of record JAGRPC010000412.1, read on the forward strand.
GTGAAGTGGATTCAGCTCAACGCCCGTAGCAAACAAGCGATCGATGAGTACATTCGACTCGCGGCCAACGAGTTGTCGCACCTGCAGACCCTCGATACAGAGGCGCTTTCCCAGCAGGCCGATCAACTCGTCGAAGCGAACAAACTGATCGCCGCCGACCAGATCGCGGAAGCTCGTGTCAAGATCGCCCAGGCAGCGGCCATTACCGGCGTAAAGGCAGAAGGCGACTCCAAGTCCAAGACGAAACCCAAAAGCTCAAAAAGCAAAAGTTCTTCCAAGGGAAGTTCTTCCTATATAGCGGCGCTGAACAACCGGATCGCCGAGAGGGTTGCCGAAGAAGCCGCCAAGGAAAAGGCAAAGGCTGAAGCAGCCAAGTCAGAAGCCTTGACATCCAAACTGAAACAAGGCGGGAAAGTGTCGGATAAAGGAACCGAATCCGAGGAAGAAGCCAAACCGGACGACGAGAAGGGCGAGGCTAAACCCGAGGCCACCGATGGTGACAAGCCTGCCGTGAATGAATTCGCTGCCCTAGCCGGAGCAACGAAAGCAAAGGATTCGAAAGGGGAAGTGAGTGAGGACCCGAAAAAGTCGAAGACCAAATCAAAAACAAAGTCGAAAGCTTCCGATGATGAGGACGATGAGGAAAAACCTCGCCTTGCGCCCGTCGAGGAGGAAGGAGGGTTCTCCATGGGCCTGATTGTCCCCATCCTCACGGGACTCCTGATCCTTGTCGTTGTAGTGCTGAAAGTCTTCGGGATCGGAGGGAAGAAGAGCGAAGAGTAATCGTGATTCAAGCCAGGCCGAAGGACTTGTCCATGGCCGCTGCAACCGTCTTCAGGTAGGCAAGATCGCCACCTCCGACTTCCGCGGCACACCAGCCGTGGAAGTTGATTTCCAGGAGGGCTCTGGTGACATCGGCGTAGTCGATATCTCCTTCGTCGATGGGAGTGAATTTCCCTTCAGCCCGCGAAAACCCCTTCACATCGAGTTTGACGATTCGTTTGCCCAAGGTGCGGATCCAGTCGCCTGTTTTGCCGTATTTCCAGTGATTTCCGATGTCGAACTGCATTCCCACCCACGGTGAGGCGAAGGCGTCGATGTAGGAGGCGAATTTTTCCGCGGATTGCGTATCACCTCCCTTGTGTTCGTAGCAGAATTCGTTCCAGACATTTTCTACGGCAATTGCCACCCCGAGCTTTGCGGCGAGAGGAACCGCTTGGGAGATGCTCTCCACACTGCGGTCCCACACTTCTTTTTCCGTTCCGTCTTTTCCGTGTCCAACCACAAGGAGAACCGTGTTTCCCCCAGCCGCATGGGTCGACTCCAAGGCTCTCAAAAGGGTTTCCAGGGCCCGTTGCCGAACCTTCGGATCCGGGTCCGAATGGCGGACACCCCAATGATCCGCGCAAACCGTTCCATCGACGGGCAGACCGGTTTCGGCCACGGCCTTTCTGGCCTCCTCGATGTCGTACCCGGGGGCATTGAGTTCCACTCCATCAAAGCCGGCCTCCTTTGCGATCGCGAACTTTTCCACAAGGTTTCCCCCATCCCGGATCATTCCGATCTTGAGCGTCTTGTAAAAGCGTCCTCTCAAACCGGTAGGTATTGCAGAATTCCCCTCCGCCATCGTCTTGCCCGTCAGTGAAATCGCGCCCGTCACCGCACCTAAGGCAGGCAAAACTCCCGTCGCGGCCAGAAACCTTCTTCTTGGAATGTTTTTCATGGCCCCATTGAGACAGCGAGGGAAAAAAAGGTCAAGGCTACCGGCATACGTAGATAGGTCCGGGATTGTGAAACCAAACGAAACACTGGAACAGCAGATTGTCTCGAACCAGGTGAGCACGAGCCGTCTCCATTCCGCCCCGGCTCGGATTCATCTACCGGAACCACCCACCATCCAAAAGTGCGGTTCGGCGTCTCGCCTGGAAACAAAAAAACCGCCCTGCGAACAGGGCGGTTTTTTTAATTAACCTGGCGGCGACCTACTCTCACATGGCCTATCGCCACACTACCATCGGCGCTGCAGCGTTTCACTTCCGGGTTCGGAATGGAGCCGGGTGGTTCCACTGCGCTATGGCCACCAGAATCCCGCGACCCTTTTTTAAAGAGTCGCCGACTTCTGCCGACCACGATCAGGATGCCTTTTCGACGTTCACCACACCAAGGTGGATCTCTGACAACTGTATAAGAGGAAAACTTGGACTACAAAAATAGAAAGAAGAGACTGAAACAAGCCAGACGGATGATTAGTACTGCTCAGCTGAGACCATTACTGACCTTATACCTGCAGCCTATCAACGTGGTAGTCTTCCACGATCCTTCAGGGAGAATTCATCTTGGGAATCGCTTGACGCTTAGATGCTTTCAGCGCTTATCGAGTCCGCACATAGCTACCCAGCCGTGCCCTTGACAGAACAACTGGTGCACCAGAGGTGCGTCATTTCCGGTCCTCTCGTACTAGGAAATGAACCCCTCAATTCTCCTACGCCCACAGAGGATAGAGGACCGAACTGTCTCGCGACGTTCTGAACCCA